>DAOUML010000062.1:0-10999 GCA_034411635.1 Anaerolineales bacterium | reverse complement strand
TGTAGGTTTCTTCCTTGCCGAAACGTTCCATCATGCGCCGCCAGAATTGCTGGACTTCGGGCAGGTTGTCGCTGTCGGTGTCTTCGTGGCCTTCGCGGGTATCGGGGGCGGAGATGACGACTTCGGAGGTGAGCAGCCCGGCCTGGTCGAGATATTTCTTGTAGCGCAGGGCAACCCGTTTGCTGGAAGTCGCCAGCATGGCCTTGACGCCGAGATTTCTGTCCTTGAAGTTGCGCGCAAAATGCTCCGACAGGTTGTAAGCGATTTCCATGATGCGCCGGTCGCTGTCGCTGACGACATCTTCACGGCTCATGGTGCGCTTCAGGTCGGCTTTCTGGTCGTCGTTCAGGTCGGCGGTGTGGCGCTCAAACCAGCGGTCGAGTTGGGCCTGGTTGGGTTCGAGTTCGACCATGCGGCCTTCGTAGAGCAGGGGCACGACGGCTTTGTCTTCGACGGCCTGGCGCATGGGATATTTGTGGATGAATCCGCCGAAGTTTTGGGTGGCGGCAATCGCTTTTTCGCCTTTGGTGAGCGGGGTTCCGGTGAAGCCGATGTAGCAGGCCCGGCTGAAGACCTGGCGCATTTTGCTGTGAATCATGCCGTATTGGCCGCGATGGCTTTCATCGACCAGCACAAAGACGTTGGCGTTTGGGTTGCGCACTTTTTCATCGGCGACGGTCTCGAATTTGTCGATGACGGTGGCGATGATTTCGGCCTTGTCTGACTGGACCAGTTCGATGAGATGCCGCCCGGAATGGGCCTGCACAACCGGTTTGCCGCAGTTGCGGAAGGTGTTGTAGAGTTGGGAATCAAGATTGATGCGGTCGGTGACCAGGATGACGCGCGGGTTGGGGATGTTGGGGTGCAGGCTGAGGGCCTTGGCCAGCATGACCATCGTGAGCGATTTGCCGGAGCCGGTGGTGTGCCAGATGACGCCGCCGGTGCGCGCACCCTGGGCGTTGAGCGAGGCGACCCTCTCCAGCGTGGCCTGGACGGCAAAGTATTGTTGGTAACGCGCAATTTTCTTGACGCCGCCATCGAAGACCAGGTACTGGTAACTGATTTCGAGCAGGCGTTTGGGGTCGAGCAGGCTGACCAGGGCGCGGTCTTGCTTGGTGGGCAGGCGGCTGGCTCCGGCGGGGAATTGGCGGCGCGCCCAGCTGGGGTTTTCGCGCCAATCATAGAAAGCGGAATCAAGCGCCGGGTCGAGTGGGCGGTTGATCAAATCCTGCACGCGCTCCTCGTGGGGCAGGTGGGATGCACTTTGGAAGTGCGTCCCACCTCCTTCATCCTCCCGCCAAACTGCCCAATATTTCTTGTCGGTGGCGGTGGTGGCGTAGGCGGCGTGGTTGGTGCTGACGGCCATCAGCAGTTGGGAGTAGGCAAACAGCGGGCGGATTTCGCCATCTTTTTGGTTGCGCAGGTGCTGGCTGATGGCTTCTTCGTAGGGCAGGCCGCCATCAGGGGTTTGCAGGTCGGGGCGTTTGCACTCGATGACGGCGAAGGGGATGCCGTTGACGAAGCAGACAATATCAGGGCGGCGGGTTTGGTGGGAGCGTTCGCGCTCGACGCTGAATTCTTCGCTGACGTGATAAACGTTGTTTTCGGGGTGCTCCCAATCGACATATTTCATTGAATAATGGCGCGTGTCGCCTTCGTGGGATTGGGGTTGGGAGATGCCGAGGGTGAGCAGGTCGTAGAGTTGCTCATTGGCGCGGGTCAGGCCGTCGTTGAGTGGCACGTCGCTGATGCGGCGCAGGGCTTCGTGGATGGCGGACTCGCTGAAGGGCAGTTTTTGGCCGCGCAGGTTGACGTGGTTGTGACTTTTGAGCCACCCGGCCAGCACATCGGTCAGGATGACGTTGCGCAGGTTGCCGCCGCGCAGGGCCAGGGCTTGGGCTGGGCTGAGATATTGGTAGCCCAATGCCACCAGCAAGCGCGCCGCCGGAATTTGAGAGATGAGTTCTTCCTGGTAGGAGGGGAGGGTCATGGGTTCTTCCGTTTTTTAAGAGAAACGCACTCTTCAAGTGCGTTTCTCTTAATCATCCTAATCCAGCAGGATGAGTTGTTCGCCGAGCCGGTGCAGGTCGTGGATGAAATCGCCCGCATTGGGCGCAGGCGAAACCCAGCGGATCAGGTCGAAATCGGCTTGGGATGCGCTCAGCAGGACCCGCGCCAGGTCTGCCGGGAAGATGCCTGTGGCTTTGCCCTGCGCGCCGCTGATGGCCTGCTCGATGGACAGGTCCATGCGGCAGCAAAATCCCCAGATGTCTGCCAGGTCTTTGGGTTCTTCGCGCGAGAGCAGGGCAGTCAGTTTGTTAGCCAGGATGTTTTCGGCGCTATCGAGTTTGCCTAGCACGGGATGGCTGCTGAGCAGCCCAACCCGCGCGGGCACGTCGTTGATGAATTCCAGTTTGAGCGCGATTTCGGGCCGGATCAGATTCAGGCGCACGAACCGCTCGTAGCGCGAGACAATTTCGAGCCGCCAATTGCCGCTGGTCTGTAATGCCTGAATGACGCGCTCGGCCCACAGGGTGAAATCGGGCTGGTCGTTGACGAAAAAGTCGAGGTCATCGGAGTAGCGGTGATGCAGGTAGCCGCGCGAGGCAGCCGTGCCGCCGGTGAGATAGAAGCCGGTTTCGAGCGGATGGATGACTTTCAGCACTTCATCCTGAAAAGGGTACAGGGCGCGGGTGTAAAGAGTTTCGTCCATTGGCGGGGGCCTTTTTTAGCGTTTGAGCAGTTCGGGGTGATGTTGGGGCAGCCAGGCGGCCAGGAAGTCGAAGCCGCGCACCCGGCTTTCACTACGGACGTGGGCGCGCCAGGTGGGCCAGCCCTCGACCAGGCGGCGGTAGCCGAGCAGGTGGATGATGTCGCTGTAGCGCCCGTATTCGAGCAGGCGGAGGACAGCCCAATCCTGGCCGAGGCGGCCACGGGTCAGTTTGCCATCCAGCATGGCGCGGAAGTCGCTTTCGCTGATGTCGTAATCCCAAACGAGGGGCGAGCGGGGTGATGTGTTCATAAGTGGATTATAACCTTATGGAGAAACGCACTTTCTTGTCTATCAAGTCGCTTTGCGGGCGGGATGGGCTGGCTGGCAAACGAGTATGACGGGCAATGGAAGTGCGTTTCTCCTGTCTCCTGCTAATCATCTTCCAGATACTTCCTGACATCTTGCGGCAGGTTGCGGGAGAGTAAATCGGCGTAGACGAAATCCTTATAGGCGGCGGCTGTGCCAAAGTTGACGGTGACAAATTCCGGGTCGTAGAGCGTTCCATTCCGTTCGCCGATAAATTCGAGGTAGTTGGAGTAAGGCCAGTCGGCGGGGTCGGCGGTTAATCCATCTTTGACCGGGTTGCCGTGAATGTAGCGGCACAGGTGCAGCAAGTGGGGCGTGGTTTGAACAGGCTTGACCTTGTAATTGCCTTCAAACAGCGTGCCGGAGTGTTCGTAGCGTTTGTTGTAGGCTTTGCTGTAACTGTTGAATACGCGCTGGGGCAGTAACCCGGCGGGGTACGCGCCATTTTGACGAATCAGGAAGTGATAATGGTTATACATCAGGCAATAGGCGATCAGGGTCAGGTCAAACTGGCGGCTGTATTGCTTCATTTTGTTCAAGATGAACAGGAAGTTGGCCGCCTGGCGGATGATGGAGACTTTGTGCGCGCCGCGATTGTAGATATGGTAATAGCCGCCGGGGAAGTAGTCTGGTCGTTTTTGGGGCATGGGGGTCTCCTATTCCTACGAGGAGCAAGGCACTTTTCGATTATGTGGTGTGTTTTGGGTAACCGGTTGTACCGTTTAATTGCTATACCCTGTCGCACAGGAAGTGCCTTGCTCCTTTATCGTAGGAGAAACGCACTTTCTTGGCCTGGTGGGGGTACTTTTCGGGCAGGATGGTTTGGCTGGCAGCGGCGCTGGATGGCGATGGAAGTGCGTTTCTCCTTTTACTTTACACCCTCACCCGCACCTGCCCCGTGAGCAGACGTTGCATCAGCCCTTTTTTCTGCTGTTGCAAGGCTTCGAGCTTTTGTTCAAGTAGTTCAATTTCATCATCGGCGAACTGCAAAATATCACCAATCTTCTTTTGTTCTTCGTAGGAAGGCAACTGGACAGGAACGATAGCCATGATGTTATTCATCAATTTTGGATTACCGACATAAGAAACATATCTTTTTGTAATTCTGCTAATTTGATAAGCCACAAAACGTAAATCAACATCTTTGCTTTTGGGCTTCATTGTTCCGCAAACATTTGTGCAATTAAATTTGCCATTGCGATAAAAGACAGTTCCTGCATAGGCTCCGTCTGTAGTCCATGTTATGTATTTGCCTTCAAAATCGTAGGAATCTATTGCGCCCATCATCCCTTTGTTTTTACTTTGAGATGAATAAACTGGGTAACTCCCAGGATGTTCATTAATATATTGATTGGAAATAACCCGACCGCGTCCAAGTGTGAAAATATCTCCAATCGTTGTTTCTCTCCACTCCCCATCAAACCCCGCAAACCTGACCTGACCCGTTAACAACCTCTGCATCAGCCCCTTTTTGCGCTGGCGCAGGGAGGCGAGCAGGCGCTCGTTGGCGGCGATGGCTTCGTCCCAGGTGGAGAGGATTTCCGCGATTTTGCGCTGTTCGGGGAGGGGAGGTAAATAAATCGGCCACTTAAACCAATGATCGATTTTGAAAATCATTTTTTCGACATCAACGCCTACGCTGGATTGAAAACAAGTCTGTTGGAAATATGTTGTGTGGCAAAAATACTTCAGATACTCAAGGAGCAAACCATCTTTTACCAACAAGGCAGAATATTCATTTGAAACAATAGCCCCGTCTAACTCAGCGGGTACTACACCACATGCGCCATGAATAATTTGTCGACGAGCAATCAGGAAATCATTTTCGCAGATATAGAATTGAGTTGGGGTCTTAATTTCCGAGCCTTTAAGTATCGAACGAGGTACGACACCACCACGGTTGCGCTTGGCAATGACTAATTGATATTCTTGATCAGCAACCAATTTTGCTTTCCGATACACAGGCTTAAGCACTGCCCCAAAAGTAGTTTCAAGCCAACCGTTTGGTTTTTTACCAAGCGTAGGAATACCAGGCTTGATGCTGGGTGGATAAAGATTAGCCCTCGCCATTTAGCCCCAACTCCCGCAAATAACCGCACGCGCGCCAGGAGCGACGCACTTCTGCGCCAGATGTGGCGGTTTTTTGCCTGAACTGTCCTGCCTGAAAAGGCGATTGGCAGGCAAAGGAAGTGCGTTGCTCCTTGTTCATAGCCCCAACTCCCGCAAATAGCCTTCCATTTTGGCTTCCACCTGCGCCAACTGGCAGGAGCGGCGCACTTCTGCGTCGGGCGTGGCGTTTTTCTGCCTGAACTGTCCTGCCAGAAAAGGCGATTGGCGGGCAAAGGAAGTGCGTCGCTCCTTGTTCATAAGCCCAACTCCCGCAAATAGCCGTCCATTTTGGCTTCAACTTCACCCAACTGTGCCTTAATCGCCGCAATCTCGGCGTTCACGGCGGCCATATCCACCGGCGCTTCGGCTTCAAAGGTATCCACATAGCGCGGGATGTTCAGGTTGAAATCGTTTTCGGCAATTTCATCGAACTCGGCCAGGTAGGAATACTTGTCCACCGTCTGGCGGGCGCGGTAGGTGCTCAAAATCTTGTCCAAATCCTGCTCGCGCAAGTAGTTCTGGTTGGTGCCGGGCAAAAAGTCGCGGCTGGCGTCAATGAACAGCACGCGCCGGTCGGGCCGCTGGCGTTTGAAAACCAAAATCGCCGCCGGGATGCCCGTCCCAAAGAACAGGTTGGCAGGCAGGCCTATCACCGCATCCAGCAGGTTTTCTTCGATCAACTTCTGGCGAATCGTCCCCTCGCCGCCGCCGCGAAACAAGACGCCATGCGGCACGACCACCCCCACGCGGCCATTTTGTCCCGGCTCGAGGTAGGTGCTCTCAATCATGTGGCTGATGAAGGCATAATCGCCCACGCTCTTGGGCGGAATTCCGCGCCAAAAACGCTTGTGGCGGTCGGTGGGGGCATGCTCCGCGCCCCATTTGTCCAGCGAAAAAGGCGGGTTGGCCGTCACCACGTTGAAACGCTTCAGGTTGTCGCCCTCCAGGTGCAGGGGGTTATCAATCGTATCGCCCCATTTAATATCCGGCTGGCTGATGTCGTGCAAGAACATATTCATCATCGCCAGCGCCCAGGTCGAACCGTTGTTCTCCTGTCCGTAGATAGCGTAATCGCGTGTCCCAACTTCCTCCGCGCATTTAATGAGCAGCGAACCCGAACCACAGGCGGGATCGTAGATTCTTTCTCCCGGCTGGGGGGCCAGCAATTTTGCCAGCAAGCGCGAGACCTCGGGCGGGGTATAAAACTCCCCGGCTTTTTTCCCGGCCCCGGCGGCGAACTTGCCAATCAGGTACTCGTAGGCATTGCCAATCACATCCAGCCCGTTGATGCGGCTGGGGCGCATATCCAGGCGCGGGTTGGCGAAATCGGTCAGCAGGTTCTTCAGGCGCGCATTGCGCTGTTTGGTCTGCCCCAGCGCGGCTTCTGAGTTGAAACTGATATTCCGAAAGACGCCCTGCAACTTGCCAATGTTGGCTTCTTCAATTTTCGCCAGGGCAATATCAATCAACTCGCCCAGGTTATCCGCGTTGCGCTTCTCGTAGAGCGAGTAATAGTCCGCGCCTTCGGGCAGCACAAACTTCTCGCGCTCCATGCGGCGGCGGATGCGCTCTTTGTCCCCGCCAAATTGCTGCGAAACCTGCTCATAGCGGTCGCGCCACACATCCGAAACATACTTGACGAACAACATCACCAGGATGTAATTCTTATACTCCGAAGGGTCCACTGTCCCGCGAAAGGTGTCGCAGGCTTTCCAGAGAATGGCGTTGATTTCGTCTTGGGATATGGTTGTTGTGGGGGAGGGTGTGGTCATGGGGCTGGGATGTCCTTTGATAAATAAAACCGCCTCACACAAAGCGCGGGCGGCGAAAATGGAATGTGCTCGTATCCCTTTTACCGCTACGCGCCTTATTCGCGTAGTGTTGTCATCACCAAGCCTTGTCGGCGCAAACGACGGGGCTTTTGCGTTTGGGTGACCTGTCCAATTATACAGGCATTCTGGCGGGTTCGAGTCAAAAAAGTATGCAGAAGTTTCGCGCGCCTTACTCGCAGATGCCCTTTGCCGATTATTGCCCTGGCAGCCACTCAACTTTTATGCGACCCTCCAGCGTTTTAAACTCCGGGTCGCCAGTCAGGACGGTGGCTGATTCGCGCTCGGCCAGGGCGGCTGCAAACGCATCGGCGTATGAAATCGGGTGCTTGGCTTTGATATGGGCGGCATCCAGCACCAGGCTGCGGTCTGCCGGGACTTCCTCGATGGGCAGGCTTTCGAGAAGGGCCTGGGTCTGCTGGGCCTTGGTCAGTCCGCGCCGCCGTTCAACTGTGTACAGGATTTCCCCAAGATTGATGACGCAGAGGAGAAGCCTGTTCTTGCCGTCCCTGGCCTGGGTCAGCAAATCAACCATGCGGGCTTCGCCTGGCTCGCCGTTCAGGTAAGTCAGCAGGGCAAAACTGTCCAGCACGAAAATCGGTTTACTGGTCACGCTCGCGCTCCTGGCGATGCTCTTCGACGATGGCCTGGGTCAGCGAATCTTTGCCTTTGAGCATCCCCGCCCCGGCCTGGATGGGGTTCTTAATCTCCGGAATCAGGGATAGTACCCCGCCATAATCCACCACGCGCACATCTGATCCGGGTTTCAGTCCGTATTTTTCACGCAGCGCCGCCGGGATAACCACCCAGCCTTTGGCTGAAAGTCGCACGTTCATAAACACCTCGCTTGTTATACTTTGTATATAAATAGTATAACACCATTTTGCTTTTACACGATCCCAGTCAACGTTGTTGGATGCCAAAAAGAGCCACTTTTTCTGGCAAAGTACCAAACCCATTTACATCATTCCCCAACCAGGTTGGGCTGACATCTGTGCTTTACCCCGCCGGAGCCTGGGCCCAGCCCTCGATGATGGTGAACTCGGAGGGAAGCGGCGCATGGGGAAGTTGCTCGATGGTGGTTTGGATGAGATGATCGGAAAAAGACCGTAGCAAGCCAGGGCGTTGGCTCAAAATCTCTCGCGCGGCCAGCGGCGAGACCGGTTGGGCGAAGGCGTGGCGCTTCAAGCGCACGGTCAGGCCCAGGCCTTGCAGTCGGTTGTAGAGCGTGTAGAGCGTCCAGGTCGTCTGCTTGGCGATGTCCCATGCGCCGGGCAGGGTGCGATACAGCCAGTGACTGCGGCAATCGAGGGGCAGTAGTTCGATGAAATGCCATACCCCGCCCGGACGCAGGCTGGCGGCCAGGTCTTCGGCCAGGTCGTTGCCCTGGGTGTAGAGGGCAAACTGGGTGACAAGCACGTCCAGGCTGGCGCGGGTGGGCAGGCTGGCAAGCGAAATGGGTTGCTCGCTGACCTCCGGCCATTTGCGCAAGTCCATTGGCAGTTCAGGCAGTTCGGGCAGGGTCAGTTGGGCAATATCGGCCTGCACGCGCTTTGTGCCTGAACGCGCCTGGCGCAGGGCCTCGGCAATGCCTGGCGTGTTACGCGTATGGGTATCTGGCAGTAGCGGGTTTGAATCCGCGAAGGGCCAGATCGGTGAGATGGGGCCGGGTTTCAAGATGGATTCTTGGGAGATTGGGCGGCTGGTTTCACTCTCGGGCCAGAGCGGGATGAACTCGCCAAATTCCAGTTCGCTCAAGATTGGGATTTGGCGAAAGATTGGGATGAAAACCGGCAGGGGGCTGATGGATGTGACCCGGCCATTGATGACATCCACCTTTACTTCGCGCAGGAGCAGGCGCAGCAGGTCGCGCTGGTCGCCCGCATCAGCCTTGCGCCAGGTATTGGGTAGGTTGCCGATGGTTTCAGCGGTGATGCGCAGGGTTTCAATCTGGTCGTAATTGGGCAGGTTGGCCGATTCTCGCCGGATGCGGGCCATTTCTTCGTGATAGAAATCCATGTTTTCTTCAAACTCGCCTTCAATGCGCATTCGTTGAATACGCTCGCGCTCGGCTTCGAGGCGGTCACGCTGTTTGCGCAGTTTGATGATCTGTTCATCATCCCCGGCCAGATTGGCGACTTCTTCAATCCAGTCTTGCGGGAGTTGGATGTGTTCAACCAGGGCGTGGATTTGTTTTTCAAGAATTTCAGAGCGCACGCCGGTTTTCTGATGCGGACAATCCAGATAGCCGCGCTCGTAGGACATTTCACGATAATATGAACCGGCGGTTGCGCCCTGAGCGCGCAGGGTGCGTCCGCAAACATCGCAGAAAGCGAGTTGGGAAAGCAGGTAATGGCGATAGTTTTTTTGTACGGAGCGCGAAGCGGTGCGGCGTTTGTTACGCACTTCCTGGGTTCTTTCCCAAAGTTCTAGTGAAATCAGGGCTTCGTGCTGACCTTGAAAGGTTTCTTCCTCGCCCGTCGCATTGTTGCGATGGGTAACGATACCGATATAGTAGGGATTGTTGAGCAGTTGCGGAATGGCGTCCTTTGGAAAACGCCTATCGGTACGCGTGCGGTAGCCTTCGTTGTTGAGCAGGTCGGCGATGTCCTGGTCGGAGTAGCGGCCTGTGGCGTAACTCTCAAAGGCCAGGCGAATCACTTTGGCTTCTTCCGGGTTAACCACACCAGGTTTGCCAGGGTCGCCGGAAAGGTCGTAGCCATAGGGCATGAGCGAAGCATTGTAAAGTCCTTGCTTTGCGCGCTCCCGTTTGGATTTGCTGGTATGCTGGCGGAGCAGTTCAACGTAATATTCATTAATGGCGGCCATGATGGTGAGGAAGAATCGCTTGCTTGGGTCGGTGAAATCGAAATCAGGTTCTTTAACCGACGCGAAACCAATCTGGTGGTTTCCGAGAAAATCAAAGATGTCGAGTGTGTGATAGACGGAGCGCGAAAGACGCGAAAGTTCGTGTACAATAATGATGTCGCACTCGCGGCGGCGGGCCATGTCTAACATGGCGTTGAGTTCGGGCCTTTCGCGCTTGGTTCCAGAGATACCTTCGTCGATAAAGCGGCCCACGATTTCCCAGCCCTTGGACTCGGAAAATTCCTGCATTTCGTTCAGCTGGGCATCAATTGAATAGTGGTCTTCGCCCGCTTGTTCTTCGGTCGAGACGCGCGCATACAGGGCAACCTTGCTGCCGGGTGCATTTTTATTGAGTTTTCGTACTTTCGCCATCACCTGACTCCTTCTGAAGTCTGGCAGGCGGGCCGAGACCCGCCTACCAGGTAGGGTATGGCTATTTTAGTCTAGTTTTAGCGATTACCTCCTTGTTGGCTGTTTGAGTTGTGCTTTTCAGTAGATTGCGATGAACTCGTAGCCTTGTCTGATTTATCAGCATACTTACGTTCAATTTCGGCCATTTTTTCGATAGCAGCGTTTTTTTGACGCTCCAGCTCAGCCGAGGACACAGATGGATTCGCGGACATTGGAGTAGCCTCCGTGGTCTAGAATCCCCGGGGTGAATATGTTTACCGATTGCGAATTTTCGGTAAAATCAGCGCGTTGATTTCTAAATTATCGCAGTCACTTGATTAGCATTTGTCTTTTTTTGTCCTCAAAATCTTCTGTTTGTCCTCAAATATTCCTTTTTTTCACGATTATGGCTAACACATCCGATCTTCCTCCTAAAATTTCCATCACCCAGAGCGGTGCAATCAAACTCCGTGAGTTACAAAGTCTACTCAGAGTCAGGAGCGTTAGAGAACTCGAAAGAAAACTCAACCTGGCAGTAGGAACCTTGAGTAAAGCCATACCCTCAAGGGAATCATCCAACAAATCATCGAGAAGACCGCTATCCCCAGAATCACATCATGCTCTGCTTAGAGCAATAGTGGCAGAATTTTCTTCCAAAGAAGAGATGGAGCAATGGCTGGAGAATAACTGGACTGCAAAAATCCAGCGCAAAGTCAAAGACTCA
>DAOUML010000061.1:0-5534 GCA_034411635.1 Anaerolineales bacterium | reverse complement strand
TCCGCGCCAGCCGAGGGTAGCCAGGGCCGAACCCATCGCGCCTTTCGCGCCGCCCAGGGCAGTGAGAACAGAGCTGGCTTCGTCCAGCACCACCAGCATCCGGGGCAGTGGTTCGTTTCCCTGCTTCACCATCAGCGCGTTGTATTCCGCGAGTTTCTGCGGGCGTTCCGTTACAGATTTGAACAATTCGGCCCGCCGGTCGCATGCGGCGATGGCTTGCTCGATGAGTCCCAAGGCTTCCTGCGGGCTGCTGGCAATCGGAGCAGCCAGGCTGGGGTGGTCGTCGAGCATCCCGAAGGTGGTCTGGTCGATGTCCGAGAGCAGGACTTGCATGTCATCCCGGATGGCTTGCATCACCAGGCTTTGCAGGAAAATCGATTTGCCTGAACCGGTCGCGCCCAGGACGGCCAGGTGCAGCATCGTCTCCCAGTCCAGCAGCACCGGCTGGCCGCTGAAACGGACACCAATCGCCAGCTTGCCGCGCGGCACATCCAGGGGCAAATCCACCCTGCGCGGCAACTTGGGCAGCGGTGAGAGCAGGACGACATATCGGATGCCGGAGTGGTTCGAGAGATAGACCGGCAAGCCGCCCAGGTCGGTGCTCAACTGGTGCAGCAAGTCCTGGCTGGTGTAGGGGTTGTGGTCTCCGAGTTTGGCGGTATCGAGTACGGCAATCAGCGGGGTCAGCCCGGCCAGGTGGGTGATGTAGAAGTCGCTGAAAGCCGGTTGCAGTTTGCGGCGTGTCAAAGCGTTGACGAGTTGGCGAGAAACCGTCTCAGCCAGGCGCATGTGACGCTGGGAAATGTGCAGGTCATTCATCTTGTCCTCCTTCTTCTTTGGTCAGATCGGTTTCGATGGCGTCGCGGACTATTCCGGGGATGACGTCCCCCAGCAAGGGCCGCGCCTGGTCAGGCGGCAATACCCGGATTTGGGCGGGTGGCGGCAGGACATTTCGGGCGGCCATCTTCTGTGCGATTGCTTTGCGTTGTGGTGCTTGCCCGGGCTTTCCGCGCGTGGCCAGGTCAATCATCTGGTCTCTTGCTGTGGTGGCGGACTGGAGTTCCGGGGCAGTCAGGGCCGGGATTTGCGGTTTGGGGCCGGACAAATCGGCCAGCGGGTAGGGATTACGATCGGCATCGTAGACCTTGCCATCGATGATGAGCAGGGGGGCGTCGCCGCGTTCGTCGCGCTGCACCGGTCGGACTTTGCTCCAGCGGTAGGCCATGAACAGGGCGAAGGTCAGGGCCACGACCAGGGCTGCCCAGGGGGCGATTGCCTGGACTTCGTTCATCATGCGTTCGCGTTCGATGGCCAGTTCGACGCTGACGGCCTGACCGTGCAGGGCGGTGGCCTGGGCCGCAGCCTGGGCGGATTCGACGGTGGCGGTGAAGTTGGGTGTCGGTGTCCAGGCCTGGGCGGTGGATGTTCCATTGGCGGCTGTGACGGTCTGCTCGGCGGCGGCGGTGGCTGTCCAGCCGGTGATTTGCCAGGCGCGCTCGGTGGCGGTCTCGATGGCCTGTTGAGTCGGGGCATAGGCCGTAGCGGTGAGTTCTGCGGAGAGTGCCTGCGATGTCGCCTGCATGGATTCCAGGGTTGCCTGGGCCTGGATGTTGCCGAGGCCCAGGGTGTAGGTGTCTGGTGAAGGCGTGGCCAGGCGCGTGGGAGCATAATCCGCCGGGGTGGCACAGGCAGACAGCAACAGGGCGAGCAGGGGCAGGCAGCGCTTGGCGAACATTACATGTCCCAGGTGGTATCCATGAAAGATTGAGCTTCCAGGTAGGCATTGGCTTCGAGGTGGTCCTGGCCGAGTTGGAAGAGTTGTTCGGTGTCTCTTTCAACTTGTTCCAGCGTTATCTGATAGGTCAGCAGAGTGAGAAGGGTTTGCAGCAGGCCGTTGACATCCTGCTGTCGATTTTGTTCCCAGTAGACATTCTGGTTGGAGCCTTGCTTATTGGTAGATTGTGGTTTTGCCTGAAGCATCCAGGCCGAGAAAATGACCGCAGCCAGGATGACGACAATGACCAGGGCCACCACGGCAATCACGACCAGGTTTCCAATACTGGCAATCTGGGCGGTTTTGCTGGCTTCGATAGCCGCCTGGGCCTGTTTGGCTGTGGCGTAGGATTGGGAAACCGAAGACAGACCGAAGAGCAGGGCAAGAACGACTGAGACGAATACAAACGTAGTTTTCATACTAGCCACCAGACACTTTTGCAGCAAGGTGGTCGAGTAGCCCCGATAGGGGTGTATCGAGACCATTTTTCGCCAACTTAACAGTCATTTTGGTCTCGATACGGCGGAAAATCGCCGCCTACTCGACCATCTGAAGCAAACTGTACGGTGGCTAGTTTTCATAGTGACCTCCGAATCAAACTATCCCTGCGCAAGCAGGGCTGAGACAAACAATAGAAATTCCACTATTGTTAAGCGATATTTGTTGACAAATTATGTTCGCTGAACGCGGGGATTGTGTGAACTGAAAAAATGCCCCATTTCGTGTATCGACAGAAGGGTGCTCGATTGGCTCTTGGTCGCTGGTTCGAATCCAGCCGGGCCCACAAATCCAAAGAAAAATTTGTTCGCTGTCCCCAGTTGCATCCCACCATACGCATATTTATCGTTGTGTGGTGGGGTGCTTTATTCCAGTTTGTGCCCCACCAAGGTACAAACTCTCGTCATCGGCTATATTCACGGCTGTTATTTTGAATTTCAGGCCTTGTTGGGCAAAACAGGCCTGTCCGATGAAGATTCCATCATCTCGCTGGGCGGCACAATGGGCGGCGATAAAATCCTGCGTGAACGCTATGAGTGCCCCTGATATGAGTATGAGCACGGGGATAAACCGGTCATTGTCGGGCATTACAACTACACCGACAGCGACCAGCCTTTCATTTATCAGGACAGAATCTTTGGCCTGGATACCGACTGCGTTCACGGCAAAACGCTGACCGGGTTGTTGTTGCCTTCCTTCCAAATTGTTTCCGTCCCCAGTAGGGGCGACCTGTGGCGACAGGTGCGCCGCATTTACAACAAACCCCAGACACCACCTAAACCTGTCATTCCCTGGACGGCACAGGACGAACTTCTCGTGGATAAGTTGGTGAAGCAAGCCAAGTCTGCCAATGAAAGCCTGCTGACACGCTTGCAACAGGAGCCAGGTTTCAGCGAGCTGACCCCACGCCAGCAGGGCAAACGCTACACGGAGAACGCTGGCAAGGGCATCTTTGCATCCCTGAGGCAACTGGTGCGTTTGGGGAGACTTGATAATGAGTCGGCCCGCAAAATGGTGAAAGAGCCAGATACTGTGAGAAAGTTGCGGGGCAATGGGGAATAAAACAATTGTGATATACTAAAACACCTTCGTAATTCGTCAATAAAATTCAAAAAATGACACGTTACGAAGCCGAAAGCAGGCTAAGATGGAAAATAGGTTTTCGCAATTACACCTCCATGAATTGAATAAAAAATTCCCCACCCGTAGGCCTTTTTCAAAATCGGACTTGCGGCGCTTCTACAGCCGCTTCCAGCCAGAATTGAGCGAGCAGGCCTTTCGTCGTATTTTGTACGCGCTTGAAAAACGTCAGGTGCTAACCCCCATCGGCGCGGGGATGTACGCGCGGACTGGGAACGAGGAAGCGGCATCCAGAGAAAATTTTGTGCCTGATTGGTCGTCAGCGTGCAAGCGTGTTCAGGAAATTGTGAAGCAGGCTTTTCCATACCTGGAAACCTTATCCTGGGAAACCAGGCTGCTGCACGAATGGATGCTCCACCAACCGGCCAATAATCAAATTATTCTGGAAGTGGAAAAAGACGCCTGCGAGTCTGTCTTCAATCATCTCGCACAGGAACATCCCGGCCAGGTTTTCCTGGAACCCGACCGGGCTATGATGGAACGTTATATCCTGCCCTTGCCTGAAAGCATTTTAGTCTCGCGTCTGATGACCCAATCTCCAAAGAAAAAATTGCGCGGGGTGATCTTTCCACGCCTGGAGAAAATCCTGGTGGATATTTTCGTGGACTCGGACAAGTTTTTCGCTTTCCAGGGCGAAGAGATCGTCCACATTTTTGAGAACGCCTTTACGGCTTATTGGATTAATGAAAAAACGCTCTTCCGCTATGCAGGTCGGCGCAATGCAGCGGCGCGACTAAAGGACTTCATTGATACGAAGACAATAGTTGGGCTTGCCCAGACCGGGGAGAATCAAGATGATTAGCAAACATTCACACAGCCAGGAATGGATCATGCGAGTCCGCGAGACGGCCTTCGGCAAAGACCCAATCCTGATTGAAAAAATGATTATGGCCCTGACCTTGTTGGAAAATCTCCGTAACAGTGGCCTGAATTTTGTTTTCAAAGGCGGCACTGCGCTAATTCTGTTGTTCAAAACGCCTCGTCGCTTTTCGATAGACATTGACATTCTTCTGGCGGATGACAAGAATCTGGAAAGCCGTTTCCAAAAAGTCGTCGAGCAAGGTGTTTTTCATCGTTACGAAGAGAATCGGCGCGCCGGAGATTTGCCCAAAGCCCATTACAAATTCTTCTTCCAATCGGTGATCCAGAACAAAGAAAGCCAGATTTTGCTGGATATTCTATTTGAACAGAATCCATACCCAAAAAACCAGGTTCTGCCTATTGAAACACCGCTGCTGGCTCAGGAAGGTGAGCCAGTCCAAGTGATTTGCCCGGTCGCGGAATGTTTGCTGGGCGATAAACTGACCGCTTTTGCGCCACGCACCACCGGCATTCAATACGGATTGGGCAAGGAACTTGAAATCGCCAAACAGTTGTTCGATATCGGATTGTTGTTTGACGTTGCCGAAGAACTACCCTTGGTTTCAGCAACCTTTGAATCCATTGCTGAGCAGGAACTGGTTTATCGGGGATTGCAAGACCTGACGCATCAGGATGTTTTGCAGGATACCTTTGAAACCGCCTGCATGATTGGGATGCGCGGAGCGGGCGCGCCCCGGAAATATGCCGAACTTCAGGATGGGTTCAAAAAACTGGCGGCTTTTGTCTATGAGGGAACTTTCAACGTAGACAGTGCCATCCTGTGTGCAGGAAAAACTGCGCTTCTGGCGGCGCTGCTGATAAAGAAAGAACAGGCCATTCCCCGCCTTGAAAACACGGCAACAATGGCGACCTGGAGCATTGCCAACCCGGCATACAACAAGCTCAACAAACTCAAGAAAACCAACCCGCAAGCGTTTTTCTACTATTTCCAGGCACTGGAAATCCTGGGAATTGGCGCTGATGGCTGATTTTCTGGGGCCTTTATGCACTACTGAAATGGCTTAAGATAAGGGGTATTGTCGGACGGTATTCTCCCGAAAGCAAAGCCACCCCTGGCTGAAATCACCTGTTTTTTTTTCTGCATAAGCACGGAAAATATAATCGGATAAAAAAATAACGCCTGATGTTGCGTTACTTGCAACCATTTTTTACTATTCTGTCTGATTATATGCTTACGGACTTGTTGGAATACGAATTCTCCGATAGCCTGCCTGGTCTCGATAAACGCTATCTCCCCACC
>DAOUML010000060.1:0-3006 GCA_034411635.1 Anaerolineales bacterium | reverse complement strand
TGATATTCGTACGGCGACATTTATGTCGCCTGAAAGCAAATTCTCACTGTCTTACTCCTAAACGCGACTTGAAAGTCGCGCTACGGTAGGCAGTTACGTTTTTCTTTGCGCGCTTTGCGACTTTGCGCGAAAAAAAAAGGAGACCACCCATGAAAAAACTCTCACTTATCATCACCATAACCCTATTCACAATTATCACAGCCTGCGCACCACAACCATCCGATTCTCCAACCCTTCAACCTTCAGACCCTGCACTGAGCGGAGCCGAAGGCGAAGTCGAAGCACTGAGCGAAGTCGAAGCACTGAGCGAAGTCGAAGTGTTAACCATCATGACCCACGACTCCTTCGCCATCAGCGAAGATGTTATCAAGGCCTTTGAAGAAGCCAACAACGCCAAAGTCACCTTCCTGCAAAGCGGCGACACCGGCTCGGCCCTCAACAAAGCCATCCTGAGCAAATCCGCGCCGCTGGCCGACCTGTTCTACGGCGTCGATAACACCTTCCTCTCGCGCGCCCTCAATGCCGACATCTTCGAGCCGTACAACGCGCCCATCCTGGCCGAAATCCCCGCCGAATTCCAGATCGACCCGCAAAACCGCGCCCTGCCCGTCGATTATGGCGATGTCTGCATCAATTACGACAAAGCCTGGTTCGCCGCCAACAACCTGCCCGTCCCGCAAAGCCTCGACGACCTGACCAAACCCGAATACAGCGGCCTGCTCGTCGTCCAGAATCCCGCCACCTCCTCGCCTGGCCTGGCCTTCCTGCTCGCCACCATCGAGCGCTACGGCGAAGACGGCTACCTCGATTACTGGTCTGCCCTCAAAGCCAACGGCGTGGTCGTTGTCGATGGCTGGAGCACCGCCTACTACACCAACTTCAGCGCCTCCTCCGGCCAGGGCCCGCAGCCGATGGTCGTTTCCTACGCATCCAGCCCCGCCGCCGAGGTCATTTTTGCCGCCGAACCCCTCACCGACGCCCCCACCGCCTCCATTCTCGACGGTTGCTACCGCCAGGTCGAATTTGTCGGCATCCTGAAAGGCACCCAAAACCGCGCCCTGGCCGAAAAATTCATCGACTTCATGCTCAGCCCGCAGTTCCAGGCCGATATGCCCCTCAACATGTTCGTTTACCCGGTCAACCCCGCCGCCGAACTGCCCGAAGCCTTCCTCCAATACGCCCAAACCGCCCCCAACCCCGCCCGCCTCGACCCCGCCGACAAGCGCGAGCAGTGGATTCAGGCTTGGACGGACGCGGTGCTTCGATAATCGAACCTCGATACTCGATACTCGGTACTCGATACTCGTTATTCGAGATTCGATTATCGAGTATCGAATAACGAACTCCCTTGAAACGCATCCTCCCCGCTCTCCTTTTTTTAGGAATATTCTTTTTCCTACCCCTGGCCCGGATTCTCACCCTGGGCCTTGATTCGGGCTTTATCCTCAATCCGGGCGGATCGTTCTACCCGCGCCTGGTTTCCGTTTTGGGGTTTACGTTTTATCAGGCCCTTGCCTCGACCCTCTTTACCCTGGCTTTTGGCCTGCCCCTGGCCTTTCTCTTCGCCCGCTACGACTTCCCGTTAAAACCCCTGCTGCGGACGCTGACCGCCATCCCCTTCATGCTCCCGACGGTGGTGGTCGCCGCCGGGTTCAATGCCCTGCTTGGCCCGCGCGGCTGGCTCAACCTGCTCCTGGCTGAGGCCGGATTGCCCACCCTGGCCTTTATCGGCACGTTTGGCGCGATACTCACCGCGCACGTCTTCTACAACACCACCATCGTCATCCGCCTGGTCGGCGACGCCTGGGCCAGCCTCGATTCGCGCCTGAACGATTCGGCCCAGGCCCTCGGCGCAAACCCCTGGCAAACCTTGTGGAACGTCACCCTGCCGCTTTTGCGCCCCTCCATTTTGGCGGCCAGCCTGCTGGTTTTCCTGTTCGATTTCACCAGTTACGGCGTTGTTCTGCTCTTGGGCGGAGTCAAATTTGCCACCCTCGAAGTCGAAATCTACATCCAGACCGTCAGTTTCCTCAACCTGCCCGCCGCCGCCATTTTGTCGGTAGTGCAATTGCTTTGCACGTTGGGCTTATCGGTTCTCTACAGTCGCTATGTCACCCGCGTCACCGCCCAAATCAAACCCGCCAGCCTGCCCGCCACCCGTCGTAAGCCCAAAACGCTAACCCAAAAAACCCTCATCCTCGTTTTATCCATCCTCTGCTTCACCTTCTTCGCCGCCCCCCTCGCCTCCCTGCCCCTGCGCTCCATCACCCGCCTTGACTCTACTGCCTCGCGCAGCCCCTCGAATAACGACTCTCGAATTATCGAACCTCCCAATTACCAATTACCAATTACCCTCGACTATTACCGCGAACTCTTCCTCAACCGCCGCGGCTCGGCATTCTACGTCCCGCCCTTCCAGGCTGCGCTCAATTCGTTGGCCTATGCCGCGCTGACGGTTTTTCTCTCCCTGGCCCTCGGATTTCCTGCCGCGACGGCCCTTGTTCGTGCTGGCAAATTCGCGCGTTGGATCGACCCGCTCATCATGCTGCCGCTCGGCGCTTCCGCCGTTACTCTTGGCCTGGGATTCATCGTTACCTTCAACCAACCCATTTCACTTTTTCCCTTTTCCACTTTTTCACCTTTCAATCTCCTCACCTCCCCCTATCTGATTCCCCTAGCCCACACCACCATCGCCCTGCCCTTCGTCATTCGCAACCTGCAATCCGCGCTCTCTACCATCCCGGAGCGTACCCGCGAGGCCGCCCGCGTCCTGGGCGCGGATTCGTTCCAGGTCTGGCTGAATGTCGATTTCCCGATTGTGCGCCGGGCGGCGCTCTCCGCTGGGGCCTTGGCCTTTACTGTCTCGCTGGGTGAGTTTGGCGCGGCTTCGTTGTTGGCCCGTCCCGAATACCCGACCCTGCCGACGGCCATTTACCGCTTCCTCTCCCAGCCCGGCGACCTGAATTACGGTCAGGCTATGGCGATGGCTACCTTGCTGATGCTGCT
>DAOUML010000059.1:0-4777 GCA_034411635.1 Anaerolineales bacterium | reverse complement strand
ACGGTTGGAAAGTTGAAGGTGGAAAGCGCCCGCGCCAAATTGCTGGACCTGAATCCTGATGTTCAGGTGGATATCTATAACGAGCCGTACACCTCCGAGAATGCCATGCGTATCGCCTCGGACTATGACCTGATCATTGACGGCACTGACAATTTTCCCACCCGTTACCTCACCAATGACGTGGCGGTCTTTCTCGGCAAGCCAAACATCTATGGCTCTATCTTCCGCTTCGATGGGCAGGTAAGCGTCTTTTATGCTAAGGAAGGTCCGTGCTATCGCTGTCTCTTCCCCGAGCCGCCTCCGCCGGGACTGGTCCCCTCGTGCGCGGAGGGCGGCGTGCTGGGCGTCCTGCCGGGCACCATTGGCACGATTCAGGCAACCGAGGCGTTGAAAGTTCTGCTTGGAATTGGCACCCCGCTCATCGGCAAACTGCTCCTGTATAACGCCCTCGATATGTCCTTTGATTTTGTGACGCTCAAGAAGAATCCCAACTGCCGCGTGTGCGGTCCGAACGCCGACATCAAAGAGTTGATTGATTACGAGGAGTTCTGCGGCGTGCCGGGGCATGATCACGGCGAGGAAGGCTCGGCCGGCGAGGGACTCGACATCACTGCCGGGGAACTTGCCGAGCGCTTGAAGACGAATCATCTCAAACTGCTGGATGTCCGCGAGCCGCACGAGTTGGAGATTTCCGCTTTGCCGGGCGCGGTGAACATTCCGCTGGGTCAACTCGCGGCGCGGCTCTCCGAGTTGGATTCTGCAGAGGAGATGGTGGTCTTCTGCAAAGGCGGGACGCGCTCGGCGCGGGCGTTGGAACTGCTGGCGAGTGCCGGCTTCAAAAAGGTCAAGAACCTCAAAGGCGGCATCAACGCCTGGGCGAGGGAAGTGGATCAGAGCCTGCCGGTGTATTGATCTGGTGGTGGTCGAGCAGCGTTTGCTGCGTATCGAGACCACGCCGAAGCAAGCCCATCGCCTGATGAAAGACGAAAGAGGAAAGCCCGTCTTGTGCAGCGCCAAAGGGATGAAAAAGACCCTCCTGTCAGATATTGCCGGGAGGGTTGTTATTTTTAAGAACCTTGTTGTCGGTGCGGTAAAATACCCCTACTTTCATCAAAGGAGAGAGAATGGGATTGCCCGTATCTTCGGAAAAACGTGTCTTTGATAGTGTGCTGGGAGCAATTGGCAATACGCCGCTCGTGCGGCTGAAGCGAATTGGACGGGACCTGCCTTGTCCGCTGTATGCAAAATTGGAGTTGATGAATCCGGGCGGTTCGGTCAAGGACCGCGTGGGGGCGTTTATCATCGAGCAGGCGGAGAAGCGGGGGGAGCTCAAACCGGGCGGGACCATCGTCGAGGCGACCAGCGGCAACACGGGCGTGGGTCTCGCCATCGCTGCGGCGCTCAAGGGCTACAAGACCATCTTCGTCATGCCCGATAAAATGTCCAACGAGAAAATCCAGTTGTTGCGCGCTTATGGGGCCAAGGTCGTCATCACGCCGACTGCGGTTGCGCCCGAAGACCCGCGTTCCTATTACGAAGTTGCCAAACGCTTTGCGCGTGAAACTCCGAATGCCATTCTCGCCAACCAGTATCACAACCCCGATAACCCCGCCACCCATTTCGCCAGTACCGGCCCCGAGATATGGGAGCAGACCGAAGGGCGCGTGACCGATGTCATTATCGGCATGGGGACGGGCGGAACCATCAGCGGCATTGGTCGTTACTTAAAAGGAAAAAATCCCGCTGTCCAGATTGTCGGCGTGGATATCCAAGGTTCGATTTTGCTCGAAATCTGGCAGAGTGGGGGCAAAATCCCCGAAGGCGCGTATCCCAAAACTTATAAAGTGGAGGGCATCGGCGAGGACTTTCTGCCTTCCGCCACCGACCTGTCGCTGGTCGATCATATTGTGCGCGTCAACGACAAGGAAAGTTTTGTGGCCGCCCGCGCCCTGGTGCGCCAGGAAGGCATTTTTGCTGGTGGTTCGAGCGGTTCAGCCGTAGCCGGGGCCATCAAATATGCCCGCAGCCTGCCCGAAGGACGCCTGGCGGTGGTCATTTTGCCCGATAGCGGTTCGCGTTATCTCTCGAAATTCTACGACAACAAGTGGATGCGCGAAAATGGCTTCCTCGGCCTGGAATTTGGCGAAATCAGCCTGGGCGACCTGTGGATGGCGAAACCCAATAAAGCCCTCTACACCGCCAATCTGGGCGATTCGACCCGCAAGGTCATGGCGGTCATGCGCCAGCACGCCATCTCGCAAATGCCCGTCACCGGGCCGGATGGTTCGCTGGTCGGCACGCTGGACGAGGTCGATTTGCTCAACCACCTGCTCGATAGCCATGAACACAGCCAGGACGAACCGATTGACAGCCTGGTGCAAAATGCCCGCGCTGTTTACCCGCCCGAAGCCTCGCTCGATGACGCCATGCCCGCCCTTACCGAAGGCTATGCCCTGATTATTGCCCAAGATGGCAAGCCGACCGGCATTCTGACCAAAATCGACGTGCTGGATTTTGTCGCCGGGAAAATTTAGTTGTAGCGCGACATTATTAATGTCGCGCTACAACTTTTTTGTGGTAAACTAAGTGTAGTTTTGACACGAAAGGAGCAGCATTGAACCAACTACACCCTGATATTCTTGAAGCCATTCAGCGCGCTCTGCGCGAAGATATTGGCCCTGGCGACGCCACCAGCGAGAGCATTCTTCCGCCCGAAGCGCGCATGAACGGGCAAATTATTGCCAAACAAAACGGCATCATCGCCGGGCTGGATGTTGCCGAAGCAGTTTGTCGCGCGGTGGATGCGCGGATTGAGTTCCGCGCTCTGGCCGGGGAGGGCGACCAGGTGATGAACCGCCAAATCGTCGCCACGCTCGAAGGCCCCGCCCGCAGCCTGCTGACCGCTGAACGAACCGCGCTCAACTTCCTGGGCCGCATGAGCGGCATTGCCACGCTTACCCGTCAGTTTGTCGAGGCCGTCGCCGGGACGAAAGCCGTCATCCTCGATACGCGCAAAACCGCTCCCGGCCTGCGCATGGTCGATAAACTGGCCGTTTTGCGCGGCGGCGGGCAAAACCATCGCATCGGCTTGTTTGATATGATTCTGATTAAAGACAATCACATCGACTTCGCTGCAAGTATCACCGAGGCCGTTACCCGTGCCCGCGCATCCGCTACAGATCTTGAGATTGAAGTCGAAGCCCGCACCCTTGATCATTTACGCGAAGCCCTTTCATTAAATGTTGAGCGCATCCTGCTCGATAACATGAGCCTGGAGATGATGCGCGAAGCCGTCCAAATTAGCGCCGGGCGCGCCAAATTGGAGGCCAGCGGCAACGTTTCACTCGAAACCGTCCGCGCGATTGCCGAAACTGGCGTCGATTACATCTCCAGCGGCGCGTTGACCCACTCGGCCAGGGTCTTTGATGTCAGTTTGGATTTTGTTCGATGATTGCGTAGGGGCGCAGCATTGCTGCGCCCCTACATGGATTTCATATTGGTAAAAGGAGCCAAAAATGAACCCCGAAGCGCAAGCCCTGTATGAAGAAATGAAAATCAGCCTCGGAAAACTCGTCCCCGATGTTGAGTTGTATTACAAAGCCGAAATAGCGGTTGAGATTAACCAACTCAAAAAGGAACGCAATGCCGTCATCCTCGGCCATAACTACATGGAGCCGGTTTTGTTCCACAGCATCCCTGATTTCCGCGGCGATTCGCTCGACCTGAGCCGCAAAGCCGCCAGCACCGATAAGGATGTGATTGTCTTTTGCGGCGTCAAATTTATGGCCGAAACCGCCAAAATCCTGAACCCATCCAAGACCGTGCTGCTGCCCGCCGAAAAGGCTGGCTGCTCCCTGGCCGAATCGATTAGCGCCGAAGATGTGCGCGCCCTCAAGCGCAAATACCCCGGCGTGCCGGTCGTGACCTATGTCAACACCTACGCGGATGTCAAAGCCGAGAGCGACATCTGCTGCACCTCCGGCAATGCCGTGGCGGTGGTCGAATCGCTCAAAAGCGACACAATCATTTTCCTGCCCGACCAGTATCTCGCGTCTAATGTTGCCAAAGAGACTGGCAAACATATCATTTTCCCCTCGATTGGCCCTGCCCTCCTTGCGTCCCCCCATTCTGGACACCAAAATGGGGGGAATGAGGGGGGACTCGATGTTCAAATGGTCGGCTGGCACGGCAAATGCGAAGTCCACGACCAGTTCACGGTTGAGGACATCCGAGTGGTGCGCGAGCAATTCCCGGATGTGGTCGTACTCACCCACCCCGAATGCCCGCCGGAGGTGGTCGAAGCCTCCGATTTTTCCGGCTCGACCAAAGCCATGATCGACTATGTCCAGAATCAGCAAGCACCACACTTCCTCGTCCTGACCGAATGCTCAATGGGTGATAATATCGCCGCCGCCAACCCAGAGAAAGACCTGTTGCGCCTGTGCATGGTGCGCTGCCCGCACATGAATATGATTACGATGGAAAACGTGCGCGACTCCCTGCGCAACAACTGGCAGGTCATCGAAGTCCCCGAAGAAATCCGCGTCCGCGCCTTCCAGGCGGTGGATCGGATGATTCGAATCGGATGAGAAGCGATATTTGGTAAATCGGTATTCGATAATTCGATACTCGATACTCGATAACTCAAATACCGACTTATCGAATACCGAATACCGAATACCTGTCATCCATCATAACATCGTAGACAAAAGCAGCACCTTAACAACCGAGAGAACCATCAAGACATCGTAGACGGGTTGAAAACAGAGCGTTTGAG
>DAOUML010000058.1:0-1653 GCA_034411635.1 Anaerolineales bacterium | reverse complement strand
AGGCTTCGAAACGGTCAATTTCGCGGCGGAGTGAATCTTCCAATTCTCCCATATTATTTTCTCGTAAATTGCTGATGGCATTGCGGGCGTCGGTGAGGGATTCGCGGGCTTTTTGCATGGACTGGGTGATGATCTGGCGCGCTTTTTCGGGGTTTTGGCGGCCAAGTTGGGCGTCGGCGGCTTCGAGTTGCAGGATGAGGCCGGCCAGGCCCTGCGAGAGGGTATCGTGCAGTTCTCGCGCCAGGCGTTGGCGCTCGGCGGCGATGGTCAGGTCTTCGACCTGGGCGGCGTATTCGGTCAGTTGGCGGTTGGCGGTTTCGAGTTCGGAAGCCAGAATTTGGGCTTGCTCACGGGCGTCGGTTTGGCGGCGGTAGAGAACGACGTAGATGACGACAAAAATTAGAACGGGGACGGCGGTAACAACCAGCAAGGCGGGCGGGAGGCTGGTGATGGTTTGCTGGATACTGATGAAGGCCAGCGTAAAGTAATAGATGGTTGCCAGCAGGCCGCGGCGGGTCAGGCCGAACATGCCGATGGCTTCACCGAACAGGGCCATGTAGACGGCGAATGCGACGGCTTCGTGGGCGGCCATCCACGAGATGGCGAATGCGAGGCCGCCTTGCGTCAGGACGTAGGCAAAGAGCAGTTTTGGCTTTTCAAAGATTCTTTCGATTTGCCAGTGCAGGAGGACGTGAATGACAAAGAGAATCGTGAAGGCCGCCAGTGGGATGGGCGCGCGCAGGGCGGGCCTGTCGAGCAGTGAGATGGCATACATGATTCCCATGACCAGGGTCAGGAACCAGATAAACAGGCGCGGGTCGCGTTCGACGCCGGTGAGTTTGTATGGTGTGGGTTGTTGTGGCATGGTTGTATTGTATATCAGTTTGGGGGCAGATTCCATTGTTCGGGCGGACATTGTCCGAACGTACAGGTTGGGATTATTCGGATGGACGATGTGCGGGGAGATGGAAAAGACTAAACTGTGGGTAAGAAAAATAACACACATCAAAAAAAGGAGAATCTGATGAAAACAAACTCGTCTTTCGGAAATATTTTGACCCTGGTCTTTAAAGGAGTTGGGATGGCGATGGCAGTGGCCGTCGTTGTGCTGAATATTTTGGGTTCGGTTGACCTGCAAACCCAGGTGCTTTTGCTGGGAATTGGCGTGGCCTGCCTGGCGATTGTGGCGCTGGATGCCGAGAAGTGAGTGATTTACGCGCTACCGCCGGGGATTAAAACCCCCGGCTATTCATGCGAAGCCCGCTGAAGCGGGCTGGAATAGAAACTGGAGAAATAATGAACGCAATCGAAGTCAAGAATCTCAAAAAGTCCTTTGGCAAGTTACAGGCCGTGGCCGGGGTGGATTTTTCTGCCCACGAAGGCGAAATTCTGAGCCTGCTCGGGCCGAACGGGGCGGGCAAATCGACCACGATTTCAATGCTTTCCGGGCTGCTTGCGCTGGATGAAGGTGACGCCGCGATTATGGGGCATTCCATCCGCACAGCGCCGGAGGCCGCCAAGGCCAGTCTGGGCGTCGTTCCGCAGGATATTGCGCTCTACCCCGACCTTTCGGCGCGTGAAAACCTGGTCTTTTGGGGCAAGATGTACGGGCTGCGCGGCGCGGCGCTCAAAACCCGCGTGGACGAGGTGCTG
>DAOUML010000057.1:0-16244 GCA_034411635.1 Anaerolineales bacterium | reverse complement strand
ATTACTCGAATATGCCATTGTGTATAACGATTACAAAGGCATTCCCAAGCAGCAAGTGCGCGAAGCGCTGGCAAGCGGCAAAGACGTTATCATGCGCATCGACGTGCAAGGCGCAGCCACCATCCGCAAACTTGCGCCGGAAGCCATTCTAATTTTTCTAACCACCGAGAGCGCCGACGAACTTGTTCACCGGCTGGAAACGCGCAAAAGCGAAACGGCTGAAAGCCTCAGCCTGCGCATTGCCACCGCCCGCCAGGAATTAAAGCGGGTAGATGAATTTGATTATGTCGTGATGAACCGCGAGTTTTTTCTCGATGAAACGGTCGACACCATCCGCGCGATTATTTCCGCCGAGCATCACCGGGTAAAGCAGCGAAATGTGAGCCTTTAATGTATCAACAAGACCAATATCCTCAAAGTTACCCGCCGCCCCAACCGGCGCGCATTGCATTGCCACAACTCGTTCCGTATGTGAGTTATACCATTTTGGGACTAACCGTTTTGGTTTACCTGGCCCAAATGCTAAGCGAAGCCCTTCTGGGAGGCGACCTTCCCGCCTACTATGGCATGAAAATTAACGAGTACATCATTGCCGGGCAACTCTGGCGTTTGTTTACCCCGGCCTTATTGCACGGTTCCATTTTGCACATTGGCTTCAACATGTACGCCCTGATTACCTTCGGCACCGGCTTGGAGCGATTCTTTGGTCACGGGCGTTTTCTCCTGCTCTATCTCTCTGGCGCATTTGCCGGAAATGTGCTTTCCTTCTTGATCACGCCCAATCCCTCGCTGGGGGCTTCCACCGCCGTTTTTGGTTTGCTCGGCGCGCAAGCGGTTTTCCTGTATCGACATCGAGAATTGTTCGGTGACCAGGCGCGCGCTTCTTTACAAAACATCCTCTTCATTGCGGGCATCAACTTCGTGATTGGCTTGCAGCCCGGCATCGACAACTGGGGACATCTCGGCGGCCTGCTGGGCGGACTGATTTTCACCTGGTTTGGCGGTCCGAAACTCGTTGTCGAGGGCTTGTATCCGCTTCTGCGGCTCGAAGATGAAAATGGCAATATCCAGGCCGCCACTGCCACCCTGATTGTGCTGTCCATCTTCGGAGCGCTCGCCGCAATCGGCATGGGGATTTTTGGATTCATCAACTAGATTGTGATAAAATTCACAATAAAAAACTTCCAGGCTTTTTTGCCTATCACCCATTCTAAAAAACAAGGGAACCAAATTATGAAACAAATTTGTGTTGTTGGCGTTGGCTATGTCGGTCTCGTAACCGGCGCATGTTTCTCAGATCTGGGCAACCGGGTTGTAGCGTTGGATGTCAACCCGGAACGCGTTGCGAACCTGAAAAAAGGCATCATGCCCATCTACGAACCGGGCCTTGAAGAACTGGTGCGCCGTAATGTAAACGCTGGCCGGCTTTCTTTCACCACCGATTACGCCGAAGCCCTCGAAGGCTGCGAATTTGCCTTCATCGCGGTTGGCACGCCCTCCGGGGTAAACGGCGAAGCCGATTTGCAATACGTCGCCGCCGCGGCCACATCAATAGCCAAAAACATGCAAGCCCCGCTGATCATCATCAACAAATCGACCGTGCCGATTGGCACCGGCGACTGGGTAGCCGACATCGTCAAACGCGAACAGCCCCAGCCGGTTGATTTCGCCGTCGTCTCCTGTCCCGAATTCCTGCGCGAAGGCTCGGCCATCGGCGATTTCATGCAGCCGCACCGCAATGTAATCGGCTCCTTCGATCTGGACGCCGCCAACAAAGTCGCCCAACTGCACCTGCCCCTGCGCGCCCCCATCGTCATCACCGACCTGCGCACCGCCGAAATGATTAAATACGCATCGAACGCCTTCCTTGCCACCAAAATCTCTTTCATCAACGAAATCGCCGAAATCTGCGAAGCCTACGGGGCCGATGTCAAAGAAGTCGCCGCCGGCATGGGTTACGACGCCCGCATCGGACGCCACTTTCTCGATGCCGGTCTCGGCTGGGGCGGCTCATGCTTCCCCAAAGACGTGCTGGCCCTGGCCTACATGGCCGAAGAAAAAGGCCTCGACCCGCGCATCCTGAACGTGGTCACCGATGTCAACTATGACCGCCGCAAATCCGTCGCCCGCTGGACCGAAGAACTGCTCGATGGCTCCGCCAATGGCAAAACCGTCGGACTGCTCGGCCTGGCCTTCAAGCCCAACACCGACGACATGCGCGACGCCCCCGCCATCGACATCGCCCAGGCCCTGACCGCCGCCGGCGCCACCGTGCGCGCCTACGACCCGGTCGCCATGGACGTGGCCGCCCCCATGCTGCCCGCCGTCCAGATGTTCAAAGACCCCTACGAAATGGCGAAAGACTGCGACGCGCTCGTCGTTGTCACCGAGTGGAACGAATTCAAACAACTCGACCTGCAAAAAATCAAAACCCTGCTCAAAACCCCCATCATCATGGATGGCCGCAACATCTACGAACCCGCCCGCATGCGCGAAATGGGCTTTAAGTATCGAGCGATAGGCAGGTAATGAGCAATATTCCCGTTTGCGATTACGAAGGCTCCGACTACCAGACCTCCTTCTGGGACAAAGGCGGCCGCGCCTACGAAGACAAAGCCGAAGAAATTGCCCTGCGGCGCATGTTACCGGCCCAGGGCAACCTGCTGCTCGAACTCGGCGCCGGAGCCGGGCGCAACACCCCGCGCTACACCGGCTACGAACGAATCGTCCTGCTCGACTACTCGCGCACCCAACTGGCCCAGGCCCGCGCCCGCCTCGGCGATTCGCCGCGCTACACCTACGTCGCCGCCGACGCATACAAAATCCCCTTCATCGACGGCCTCTTCGACGGCGCAACCATGATTCGCACCCTGCACCACATGGCCGAAGCCCCAAAAGCCCTCGCACAAGTGCGGCGCGTTCTGCTCCCTGGCGCAACCTTCATCCTCGAATTTGCCAACAAACTCAACCTGAAAGCCATCCTGCGCTACTGGCTCGGCAAACAAGACTGGAACCCCTTCAGCCTCGAACCGGTCGAATTCGCCGCCTTGAACTTCGATTTCCATCCCAAAGCCATACGCGGGTGGATGACAGACCTCGGCTTTCGGCTGGAGAAAACGCTGACAGTTTCCCACTTCCGGTTGGGGATCCTCAAGCGCACCCTACCCGCCAACCTGCTCGCCGCTATCGACGGCCTTTTCCAACCGACCGGCGCGCTCTGGCAACTAACCCCCAGCGTGTTTGTAAAAGCCATCGTGGGGCGGGATGCTATCCCGACGACCTCGGCTAGCCACAATATCATCGACTGCTTCCAATGCCCCGAATGCGCCACCCACCCGCTCATCGACCAGTCTGACCACCTCGACTGCCCCGGCTGCGGACGCAAATGGGCCTTTCGCGATGGAATCTACGATTTCAGAGAGCCGCTCAAATGAAAGTCACCCTTGCGGTTGGCATCATCATCTTCATCTTCCTTTTCGTCATGGGAATCTGGTTGGAATTTCCGGTTGGCGAATCAGCCCTGGCCGCAATCGTGCTAACCGTCGTCGGCATGATTGTCACCTGGTGGAAGATGCATTTCGACTGATCCAAATCTTTCAAAACAAAAAGCGCAGGAACACAACCTGCGCTTTTTGTTTTGAAACCAGCCTAAAACATGGTTTACCGCAAAGCATTTTCCAAAAAGTTCTCTACCGGACAAATTTCGTGATAGTTTGTCATTTCGAGCGATAGCGAGAAATCTTCCCACATGTGCGCAAGATTTCTCCCCGCTACGCGGCTCGAAATGACAAGTAAAAGCGAAAAATTATGGTTCGGTCATTTTGTCTGGTAGAGAATCCAAAAAGTTCAAAATCTGCGCCGGGTAGGTCTGCGGGCTATGAAAAGCAAAACCGCCATGCCCGGCTTCTTGAATAACAAGCAGTTCTTTTGGCTCTTGCGCCGCCGCATACAAATCGTACACATTTGAAACCGGCACCAGCAAATCTTGCGCGCCATGCACCAGAAGAATTGGGCGCGGGCTGATGTCTGCTACCACATCCACAGGGCGCACCTGACGAATTTGCATCCCCGAACGCTGTTCGCCAAAGAAAACCACCAGCGGGGCAAACGGAAAGGCTGGCAGGCCGGTCAGTTGTCTCATGCTGGCGGTCACGTTATCTTCAAGCGAAGTATACGCGCTTTGGGCAATCACCGCGCGAACCTTCGGATTACCCGCCGCCGAAAGAATGACCGTAGCCCCACCCATGGAATGACCAAAAAGGACGATTTTTTGCGCATCAACTCCCGGTTGCGCCAAAACAAATTCGACAGCGCGATCTACATCGCCGGCTTCCAGAAGTCCCATCGTAGTAATTTCACCTTCACTTGTGCCTGAATTGCGCAAATCAAAGAGCAACATGCCGTAGCCATGCGGGTACAGCATGGCGACATCATCCCAAAACATACTGCGATTCGACCCCAACCCATGCGCAAAAACAACCACGGCCCCATTTTTAGGCGGAATATACCAGCCGCGCAGCGTAAGCCCATCGGCAGAAAGAAAAGCAACCTCTTCATAGTCGCGAATCCCCACGATTTCGGGTGAACTATCAAGCGGCGCGCGCGTCGGGTGAACAATATCGCCCGCGCGCGAATAGGCCAGCCAAATTCCCATTCCGCCCAACGAAAAGATGAAAATCAATGCGCTAAATAGAGAAAATTTCCAAAAAGCGCGGGCATTCCATTGCTGACTTTGATTTGAAATTCGGCCCTTGAGCGCGAAAACGCCTGCCGCAAAAGCCGTCAGACAAAAGATTGCCACCAGGGATTGCAAAATTGGGGAGCGAAATTGAGATTCAATCCACAAGAGCAAAGCGGCCATCATTGTCAGCGCAAGCGAGTACATAACCAAACGATCAGGGTTTAATTTCATCCACACCTCCTTTTGGGGCTATTGTTCCAAATTTCGCAAAGTGGTACAATCGTTACAACTTCATTGCAAGATACCACATAAAATAATCAAAGATGGAGGGAATATGGCGAACCATACCGGAAACGGCACAACGCCACCATTTCACGAGAGCAAAACACAGCCAGTTAAAACAAAACCTAATCCAGATAACAAACGCCAGGCACTCAGCATGATCACCCTGACGCTTGGTTGGGTCGCCTTAACCGTTGCAATGATCGGTGGAGCAAAACTGCTCTGGGACATTCTAACCGAAGGCTTTTCGCTGGCAAATATATGGGGGAAAATCATCTCCCTCGGCTTAACCTTTCTGCTTGGTTGGGTAATTTCGCTGGTATGTATTCGCGCCTTTGGCAATCTTATATTGCCACTGCTGATGCAAATTTATATCTTCTTTACGGTTAGCGGCATTTTGGTTTTGTATGGACGCGTCGTTTACAAACTCTACACAGAGAATTTTTTGCCCGAGCAACACTATGAACGCTATTCCTTAGCCATTGCGATTGGTTTTGCGGTGCTGGTTGGGCTGCACCTGTTAATTGAAGACCACGATCTAAGGCCATTCTCGATTCCCTTTTTGATTGCCGGCATGTTGCATCTTTCAAGCATGGTCTATCACTACGTTTTTATGAATGGCAATCAAACAAACGTGATGGCCGATGTCTATTTTTTTGCCATTGTCATTCTAATCGCAGCCTTGATGCTGGTGCATCTAGGAATTTTTAACCTGCCGCGCAAACTGATTAATAATTTATTTAACAAAAGCGCCGACACGCTTCGCCCCGACAGGCAATAATCGTAGTAATATTATGCGGTTGCGCCTGTGCTTTGCAGGCAGAGCATTTCAGGAGAAGTTAGATTGTTAGATAATTATCATTACCGCAGCGCAGTAGATGATTTCAACGCCGCTCGTCAAAAAGCAACCCTGGAAGAACTTCTAGCCAATTTACAGGGCAAATCAAATGAATTGCTATCTTTCGACGAAGTTGCAAAAAAACTAAACCTGCGCACCCGCATCGAACGCGGCATTCAAAACATTCCACTGGCCGCCATTGTGGGCAGCGTAGGACGATATGCCGATTTTACCCGCACCTTTCTGCCACGCAACCCAAGCGCAGAAGACCGCTGGGCGCGGGTAAAATCCATTCTGGAACAAGCCGGGGGATTTCCGCCCATTGATGTTTACAAAGTCAGCGATGTTTATTTTGTTCTGGATGGCAACCATCGCGTTTCAATTGCCCGCCAGGAAGGCTGGGAAACGATCCAGGCCAATGTGATTGAAATTGAAACCGATGTGCCGCTCTCACCGGAGACGCAACCAGACGAACTCATCATCAAGGCCGAATATTCCCAATTCCTGCTTGAAACCGATCTTGCCCGCCAACGCCCCAATATTGATTTAAGTGTCACCATTCCTGGTCAATATGAAAAACTCCGGCAACAAATTCATGTTCATCAATACTATCGCGGACTGGAATGGAAGCGCGATGTTACCTTTGAAGAAGCCGTTTTAGATTGGTACGATACGATTTACATTCCGCTCACCGAAAAAATACGCGACCGCGACCTCTTGCGCGGGTTTCAAAAACGCACGGTTACTGATTTTTACCTGTGGATTACCGAACATCGCGATTCCCTGCAAGAAGAACTGGGCTGGAGCATTCGGGCTGAAGCCGTCGCCGATGTTCTGACAAAAGAATTAGGACAAACAGTCAACGCCCAAGAACCCGGCGCGTGGCGGCGAGCCAAAATGATGGATCGGTACACAGAATCGCTGTTCAAAGATATTCTGGTTCCGCTGGGGGTTGGCAATGCCGGCTGGCAAGCCATGCAGCAGGCCATCGAAATTGCCCAAAAAGAGGGCGCAACCTTGCAAGGCCTGCATGTGGAAGATAGCCTGCAAAAACTTGGCAGCCCCGAAAACCAGGCCCTGCAAGAACGATTTCGACAATCGTGCCAGGAAGCAGGCGTAAAAGGCAGTCTGGCGCTTGAAGTAGGCGACCCAACCGCTAAAATTTTACAACGCTCTTTTCTGGTTGATTTGATTGTTCTGAAAGTATCCTATCCACCAGCCAGCGGAATAGCGGGCATGGCCTCGCCCTTGCGCACGTTAATTGCCCAGGCTGCGCGGCCCGTGCTGGCCCTGCCAGGCAACGCCACAACCTGCACCCATGCCTTGCTGGCCTTTGATGGCAGTTCACGCGCCAAAGAAGCCCTTTTCGTGGCCGCCTACCTGACAGAGCGCTGGGGCATCAAACTGACAGTTTTTACAGCGCTCGACCAGGCCAAACTGCCCACCTCCGTTCAAAACGAGGCCCGCGCCTACCTTGAACTGCACGAAATCGAGGCCGAATATCTGCTCGAAAAAAACGGCACCGAAGCCATTCGACAAGTTATTCAAGACCGCCAAATCGACCAGATTATCATGGGCGGCTACAGCGGCTCCGCGCTCAAACAATTCTTTGTAGGCAGCAATGTAAATCTGGCTTTGCGCGAATCAAAAATACCGGTTTTGATTTGCCGCTAAAGCATGAAAATCTCTGGTATATTACAATCGTATGAACATAGACTTTCGTCGCTTGTTTACCCCAGGAGTAATGCTCGGCGCATCTGGACTGGCGCTCTTTTTACTGTTCGTCACCTTCATCTGGATGCTGGTTAGCGCGCCGCCCAAGCCTATTCCGGGCAATTTTGTTGCCACGCTCACAATCATTCCCGCGCCCACCAGCACCATCACCCCCATTCCCAGCCCAACCCTCGATCCCAATGCCACCCCCACGCCCGTTCCGGGGCAGGTAATGATTGGGAGTTATGTGCAGGTAAACCAAACCGGCGGACAGGGGTTGCGAATCCGTCAAAAACCAGGGTTGCAGGGCGAATTTCTCTTTTTGGCCCTTGATTCTGAGATGTTCATTGTGAAAGACGGCCCGGTGGAGTTGGATGGTTACACCTGGTGGCACTTAACCGCCCCTTACGACGAAAACCGCACCGGCTGGGCGGCAGCCAGTTTTCTGGAGTACATTCCCCCACCCGAACAATAACCCCCTACGGAGAGGGGGTTTGGGTTGGCATTCGGGTATTGGTGGGGCTGGGGGTATTGGTAGGCCGGCGGGTGCTGGTTGGCGTTGGCGTATTGGTTGGCGTAACCGGCGTGGGGCTGGGGGTCAGCAGGCGGTAATACTCAATTCGCTCTTCAGCCTGCAAACGCCTTTCTTCACTCACCACTTCTTCGGGCAAAGCCAGCAGTGATTCCCAATCACGTCGCGATTCTTTCGGATACCCAACTTCACCCAGGGCTATGGCGCGATAATACAAGAAATCTGCCTGCTGTTGATCAGACTCGATCTCCCCTTCAAACTTTAGCAATTCAACAACCCCGTTATTGTAATCGCCGGCGGCGTATAAGGCGCGCACCAGGCCAATACCGGCATCAAAATTCTTCGGGCGGTAAAGCAGGGAAGAACGAAAATCTTTTTGGGCGCTGGCATAATCTTCAAGCGCAAAATGGGTTTCAGCGCGCCAGTAATAAGCATCAGGATTGGTACGATCCAAAATCATGGCCTGGTTAAGATTTTCCAGCGCATTTTCAAACTCGCCGCGCGTGAAGTAGGTTGCCCCCAAAAAAGCAAAGGCTTCACTATTTTCTTGCGAATAAGTCGTGTAAATTTCAAGGGCTTCGAGGGCCTTGTCGGTTTCGCCATTGGCGCGGTAGGCCAGGCCCAGCACCAGATAGGCATCCAACATAACCACATCCAATTCGTTGGCGCGTTGGGCGGCTTGCAGGGCTTCGACGTAATTTTCCTGCTGCAATTCGACCCGCGCCAAAACCACATAAACCTGCGGCGAGTTGGGCATTAGCAGGCCTGCCTGGCGTAAATCTTCCATGGCTTCCTGAAATTTTCTTTGTTGCAGATGGTAAGAACCCCGCTCCAGATAGGCCTCGCCAAATTGAGGGTCAAGCGCGATGGCGGTGTCCATATCCGCCAGAACGGCGCGGCGCGGATTAATCGCCAGATTGGCGCGCGCGCGTCCGAGATAGGCCGGGGCAAAATCTGGGTAAAGGCGGATGCTCTCGTTGTAGGAGTTTAGCGCATCCTGATATCGTCCCTCAAAACGATACGATTCAGCCACAAAATAGAGCGGATCTGCCGCGCCAGGGACGATGGTGGCAAGTTGGAACATCATCTGTTCGAGGGTGCGCCAATCGCCGCGCTCGTAAGCCCGCACAGCGCCGCGGTAGGTATCGCGCGCTACGCCATCATAGGGCGTGGCGGCATAAACGACGGTTGGGGTGTAAGTGGCAGAAATCAGGCCAGCCAGCGGGCCGTATTCCTCGATTTGACGCGTCAGGTCAATGGTGGCAGTTGGCAGGGGGGTGAAAGTTGGAATAAACGGGCGTGTTGGCTCAGGGTCAAAATCGCCCGAAGCGCTAAACCCCAGGATGACACCGCCGATCAAGAAAAATCCTAAAAAGACCAAGGCCCCAACCCGCGCAATCGGGTTGGCAACCAGGGCTTTGAACCCGCGTGGACGCTCCACATCATCGAGCATTCGTGTTTTTGCCGCCCAGGGACGCGGGTGGTCAATCGGGAAGGGTGGAATGCTGTCATCGGGCGGCAGGGCCCCCAGAAGGGTTAAACCACGCCGCGCCGCGGCATTCTGCGGGTCAATCTGCAAGGCTGCTTGCAGGCAATAGAGACGCTCTTTGTGCGTTTCCATCGCCGCGCTCAACCATACCCAATAGAGAGCGTTGTTCTGATCAGTTTTTAACAGGCGCGTTAGAATATCGCGGGCTTTGGCAAAATCGGCCTGCTCAATTAATTCCACCGCTTGATGGAACATCATCTCTTCGGCTGAAACTTCGGGTTTGAGCATATCGTCCATGCCTGAAGTTTAGCACAGGCATCGACGCGGGGCAAGACCATCCGGCAATTCGTTACGCAACTTGTCACGTTCTTTTAGAAACAAAACACACCAAAATACGTACAAAAAAGAGACAAAAGTCATTTGTCTCTTTTTTATTAAAGTGCTACACTGATAGAGAATTTTTTATCACGGAGGTTTTTTATGGGAAAAACGTTTGCTTTTATCGGCGCGGGAATTTTATTCCTGCTTTCTTTATGTTTTTTGGGTTATGGCGCGCTGGCCTTAATTGGCTCAACCAGCGCGAGCGGTGATCAGGGTTGGGTTGGACTGGGAATCGGCATGGCGGTCGTCGGCTTGTTTCTGGCGGGCGGCGGAGCCTTTCTGGTTTGGGTGGGGGTGCGCGGACAAAAGACCGAGGTGGTGCAACAGGTGACGATGAAGATGGACCTGCCCGGTCAGACCAGCGTGGAACAGATGAAGTGCAAGTCCTGTGGCGGGGTTATTACCTCGAGCGATATCCAAATCATGGCCGGCGCGCCGGTAGTCACCTGCCCGTATTGCCAATCGACTTATCAATTGACCGAAGAACCCAAATGGTAATGTGCCAACGCAAGGAGCAACCATGAAAAAACGCATCTTTTCTTTTCTGCTTGTCTTAATTCTGGCCTTTGGGTTAACGCCTGGGGTCGCGGCCCAAAATTATTCATTTACGCTTGAGCGCGAGGTTGTCGATGTTTTTATCAATGCCGATGGCACGCTAAGCCTGCAATATGCTTTTACCTTTGCCAACGCGCCCGGCGCCAGCCCGATTGACTTTGTTGATGTGGGCCTGCCCAACGGCTCTTACGATTATTCCACCATTGAGGCCGATGTAGATGGCAGCCCGGTTTCGATTTCGAGCGATTATCAGGGCAATGGCTCGCACGGCGTGGCAGTTGACCTGGGTTCAAGGGCCATTCAGCCCGGGCAGCGCGGCACGGTCAACGTGACGGTTGGGCGCATTGAGCGCATGTTGTTCCCCGATGATAATGATGAGAACTATGCCAGTATGAATTTTTCACCCACCTGGTTTGGTTCGCAGTTTGTGCAAGGCAATACCAACATAATCGCGCGCATTCACCTGCCGCCAGGCGTACAACCTGAAGAGCCGCGCTATCACCTTGCCAAGGGCGATTGGCCGTGCGAAAAAGAACCCAAAGCCGCCTTAAGCGCGGAAGGACGAATTGTATACACCTGGCAATGCGGCCAGGCGAACGGGCATACCCAATACACCTTTGGGGCTTCTTTTCCAGCCCAATATGTGCCAGAAGGCGTGATTACCCGCCCATCGATTTGGGATTGGCTGGATATTGATGAAGATACAGTAATCGGCTTTGTCTTTTTCTGCTGTTTCGGCGGAATTTTCTTCGGCAGCCCGGTTTTGGGGGCCATTAACGAACACAAACGCAAAAAACAATACCTGCCACCCAAGATTGCCATTGAAGGACGCGGCATCAAGCGCGGCCTGACGGCTGTCGAGGCCGCCATTCTGATGGGCCAACCGCTCGAAAAAGTGATGACCATGATACTGTTCGGCGTGATCAAGAAAAATGCCGCCGAAGTAACCAAACGCGACCCGCTGGAATTAAAAGTGACCAACCCGATACCCGATGGGTTGCGCGAGTATGAAACCGAATTTCTCAAAGCCTTCCAAAAGGAAAAAGCAGCCGAACGCCGCAAAGCCCTGCAAACGATGACGGTTAATCTGGTAAAAGCGGTTGGCGGCAAAATGAAAGGCTTCAGCCGCAAGGAAACCCTGGAATACTACAAATCGATTAACGAAAAAGCCTGGGCGCAAATTGCCGCAGCCGATACCCCCGAAGTGCAAAGCCAGTTATTTGAAGAAGCCCTCGAATGGACAATGCTCGACAAGAAATACGACGAACGCGCCCGGCGCACCTTTAGCGGACCGGTCTACGTCCCCAGTTGGTGGGGACGCTACGACCCGGTCTATCGCGCCCCGGCAACCGGCGGCGGGTTTGGCAATGTTGGTTCGCCCCTCTCGATGGGCGGCGGCGGACGCGCCTCCCTGCCCGGCGCAGATTTTGCGGCATCGGTTGTAACCGGCACGCAAAATTTCGCCAGCCGCGTTTTGGGCGGCAACTTCACCGAAGGCGTCACAAAAGTCACCAATCCGCCGCCAGTCAGTTCATCGAGTGGCCGTTCCAGCGGTGGCGGCGGTTGCGCTTGCGCCTGTGCCTGCGCCGGTTGCGCCTGCGCCTGCGCGGGAGGCGGGCGGTAATTTCTGATTTTAGATTGATGATTTACGATTTGCAGTAAAAATTTACAGGTAGCGCATGAACATTATTTCTGAATGGTTTAATCAAAAATCTCAAATCTCAAATCTGCAATCGGGTTTGTTTCACTACAGCATCGAAACCCCCGCCGAAAAAGCGCGCATCCACCTGCGCCTCGACGAGGACGGCAGCGGCACGTTGATTGTCAATGCCAACCGCATCATGCACCTCAACCCTACCGCCGCGCTGATGGCAAAATTGGTTTTGGATGGCAAGAGTGACGCAGAAATCAGCAAAGAGATAAAAAAGCGTTGGAACGTCAAAGAGGCCACACTGCAATCTGACCTTTCAACCTTTCACCTGCAACTTTCCAACCTGATTCGTCCCGATGGGGCCTGTCCGGTGCATGAACTGGAACTCGAAACGCTGATGCCCTTCAGCGCGCGACCCTCGGCCCCGTACCGCATGGATTTGGCGCTGACCTACCGTTGCAACAACGACTGTCATCACTGCTACAATCTTGAGCATCCGCCCCTCACCCCTAACCCCTCTCCCGGTGGGAGAGGGGTACTACCCGCCCAAAACTACCCATCCGCCACTGTGAGAGAGGAACTTGCCACCCAAAACTCCCCCTCTCCCGGCGGGAGAGGGGGCTGGGGGGTGAGGGCCGAACTGGATACTGAGCAATGGAAACAGGTCATCGACACCGCCTGGGATTTGGGCATCCCGCACATCATTTTCACCGGCGGCGAACCCACTTTAAGAGACGACCTGCCCGAACTGATTGCCCATGCCGAGGCCAACGGTCAAATCACAGGATTAAATACCAACGCCCGGCGTTTGAGCGACCCGAACTTTGTTAAACGGCTGCTGGATGCGGGCCTCGACCACGTTCAGATAACGGTTGAATCGTCAGATGCCGACATCCACAATAAGATGGTCAATGCCCGCGCCTTCGCGCAGACGATTGCCGGGCTGAAGAATGTGCTAGCCACCCGCCTGTATGTGATGACCAATACCACCATGCTGCGCGACAATGTGGCAAGCATTCCGGCAACCCTCGATTTTCTGGCCGACCTGGGTGTGCCGACGGTGGGCCTGAACGCGCTGATTTACTCCGGCCACGGCGCGACGGTTGGCACCGGCCTGCCGGAGCGCGACCTGGCCCCGTTGCTGACGATGGCCCGCGAAAAAACCGACGCGCGCGGGCAAAAACTCATCTGGTACACGCCCACCCAGTATTGCCACTTTGACCCGGTGCAGATGGATTTGGGCGTGAAGGGCTGTACCGCCGCCCAATATAATATGTGCGTCGAGCCGGATGGCGCTGTGTTGCCCTGCCAGTCGTATTACAAGCCGCTCGGCAACCTGCTAACCGACGACTGGGACTCGATTTGGAATCACCCGCTGGCGCTCAAACTGCGCGAACGCCAGGATCTGCCCCTGAAATGCGAAGGCTGCGCGATTTTGGCCGAGTGCGGGGGCGGGTGTCCGTTGCAGTTTCATGAAGACTGTTGAAGAAGGAGAACCCCATGCCCAACCTAATCGCCTGGATAAAAGAACGCTTTACCCCCGTCACCGCCCTGCCGCCGGGCAGTTACCACCTCGAAGCCGCGCCCGAAAAGGGCAAACCCTATCGTATGCACTTGCGCCTGCAAGCCGATGGCAGCGGCATTCTGGTTGTCAATGCGGCCACCGTGCTACAACTCAACCCCACCGCCGCCGAATACGCCTATCACTTTGTGCGCGGCGCGGCCCCCGAAGAAGCCGCAAAAATTATCGCATCCCGTTACCGCATCAACCGCGAACACGCCCGCGCCGATTTCCGCGATTTTGTGGATCGGATTCACACCCTGGTCGAAACGGAAGACCTCGACCCGGTCACTTTCCTCGACTTTGAGCGGGTTGCGCCAAACAGCGCCGAACTCACTGCCCCCCTGCGCCTCGATTGCGCGCTGACCTATCAACTCCCCGAAGGCGCCGACCCGTTAATGTCGCCCGCCAAGCGCGTCACCCGCGAACTGACCACCGACGAGTGGAAAGCCGTCCTCGACAAAGCCTGGGATTTCGGCATTCCGCACATCGTCTTCACCGGCGGCGAAGCCACCCTGCGCGACGACCTGCCAGAACTGATTGAACGCGCCGAACATAACGGCCAGGTCTGTGGACTATTAACCGACGGCCACAAACTGAGCGACAAAGCCTACCTGCGCACCCTCCTGCAAACCGGCCTCGACCACCTGACCATTGTCCTACCGACGGTGGGCGAGCCAAACTGGCAAGCGATCCAAACCGTTTCAGATGCCGATATTTTCTTCACCATTCACATCACCCTCACGCCCCAAAATGTGACCGGAGCCGAAGCATTGCTCGAAAAACTGGAAAAAATTGACGCTTCGGCCATCTCTCTCAGCAGCGCCGACTCGTCCCTGAACAAGGACCTGGCCCGTCTCGGCGAACTGGTGCAAGATTTGGGCATGCGCCTGGTGAACGACCTGCCCGTGCCTTACTCGCAAGCCAACCCCGTTGCCCAGGAAGTGACCGAAGACGAAGAAATTTCCGGCGCAGGCCGCGCCTGGCTGTATGTAGAACCCGATGGCGATGTGCTGCCTGCCCAGGGCCTGCCCGATAAAATTCTCGGCAACGTGTTGAGCGACGATTGGGAGAAGATTTACAATCGATGAAAAATCCTCGCCCGGTTGCGCGTGTCATCATCATCGAGAACAATCAAATCGCCCTGCTTGAACGACACAAGCAGGGCGAGCATTATTTTGTCTTCCCCGGCGGCGGCATCGACCCTGGTGAAACGCCAGAGCAAGCCGCCATCCGCGAAGCCCGCGAGGAGACCGGGCTGGAAATCGTCCTCGACCGGCTGGTGGCCGAGGTCAACTTTCGCGGCAATCGGCAGTATTTTTATCTTGCCCGCCCGGTGGGGGGAATCATCGGCACCGGCAACGGCCCGGAAATGAGCCAGCCGCCCTCGTCCAAAAGCGGTTCATACCTGGCGCGCTGGATCAGGCTGGATGAATTACCCAACCTGCGGGTGTTGCCAACTGAAATTGCAGCCCTGGCCTGTAAACACCCAGATTGGCCGCAGGATTGTTTGTATTTTTAAACGAACTTCTCAGAGACTGTTTAAGAAGTGGTTTTCGCCAAGCGGCGAATGAGCAATCGGGTCATGGCAATATAAATCATAGTTTCGCTGGTATCAGTGTAGACTTCATAGTCCTTGCTCAAGCGGCGATTGGCATCCAACCAGGCAAAAGTTCGTTCGACAACCCAGCGTCTTGGCAGGACTTGAAAGCCTTTTTGTCCTTCTGGCCGCAAAACTGGTTCGATTTTGAAACGAAATCGCTCGGCAACCCAATGGAGCAAACCACCACGATAGGTGCCATCAGCCCAAATCTTGCGCAAGTTCTTACAAAAGCCGCCTAACCTGCCAAAAAGCAGTCTGGCACCAGCTGGATCTGAAACCGAAGCCGCCGTAACGACAACGCCAAGCATCAATCCGAGAGTATCTACAAGCATATGTCGTTTTCGACCCGTGACATTTTTACCAGCATCATACCCGCGAAGCCCAGGAACCAAAGTCATCTTGACACTTTGACTGTCGATACAGCCTGCTGTCGGATGTTTATGGCGGCCTTCTTTCTCTCGAACACGCGCTCGCAGGGTATCATGGATACGTTGCCAAAGGCCACTTTTGCGCCACTGGCGAAAATAGTGGTAAACGCTTTGCCATTTCGGGTATTCTTTCGGTAGCATTCGCCATTGAATGCCGCTGACAACCAGGTAGAAGATGGCATTGACTACTGCGCGCATTTCCAACTCGCGTGGTCGTCCGCCAGGTCTTGCCTTTGGGATCATTTCTTTGATAAGATTCCATTGGCTGTCGGTCAAATCTGTTGGGTATAGTTGTTTGGTCTGCATAACCGCCAACTATCCCAAATTTTTGCCCGGCAGTCAAACCTTTTTAAACAGTCTCTTAAAGTCGCCAACTGTCCTTGCGAGGAGCGTTCTCCAGCGACGAATCAATCTCCAAAAGGTCAGTTTTGCCCATTAAACGGGAGACTGCTTCGGCACACCTGCCCTGGCGGGCGGTGCCAGGGAAGAGCGCCTCGCAGTGACACCCTTCGGACTTTAAGAAAGTCCTG
>DAOUML010000056.1:0-1799 GCA_034411635.1 Anaerolineales bacterium | reverse complement strand
CCTGAAGCAGTCATCCTGGGCGTCTTGCCCGAAGAATCCATCATCACCCCCACCGGCCAGCGCAATGGCGACTGGCTCGAAATCAACGCTCCGCTGTCCGGTTGGGTGCATTCCAAATTTATCTGCGAGGTTTCTCAACCATGACTACCATCATCACCATCTCAAATCACAAAGGCGGGGTTGGCAAAACGACCAGCGCCGCCCACATCGGCCAGGCACTCGCTGACCTGGGCAAAAATATCCTGCTGGTGGATTTTGACCCGCAGGCCAATCTGACCACTTTCTTCAACGTTTCCAAGTCGGACGCCGCATCCTACCTGCTGACCCTTGGCTTGGGCACGGCAGAGAGTGGCTTGATTCAAAGCCTGGTCGTCCCCGTACGTGAACGCATCTCGTTGCTGCCCGCCAGCGCCGGGCTGTCTGGGGCGCAGGCCCAAATCAACGCGGCTGGTCGGGGCATCAACTGGGTACGCCAAACGCTGGAACGATTTCTCCGCCATTCCCTGCACTACATCATCATTGATACCAATCCATCTGCATCCGGCATTCAAGAAAGAGCGGTTTGGGCCTGTGACCTGCTCATCATCCCGACCCAGGCAGAAGCCCTCAGCGTTAGCGGCGTCGGGTCGATGATGAAACTGACTCAAACCCTGCGCGAGCAATACGCCTGGCAGGGCAAGGTGCTGGGCGTGCTGCCCACAATGGTGCGTGCGGATGGCAGCAATTTCATGCCGCGCGAGCACCGCGCCGCTCTGGATGAGATGCGCCAGTCACTCGGCAACCTGCTGCTGCCGGTTGTGCCAGATAGGGCTGCGGTCAAGGAGTGCGCCGCAAAATCTGCAACCTTATTTGAGTTCGACCCGGATAACCCAGTTGCGCTGACCTACAAACAGGTTGCCAAAATCATCAGGAGCGTGTCCTAATGAACCAACCCCGCCGCTCCTTCTTAGACGACCTGCCCCCTGCCCCACAGGAACACGTCCACCACATCCCGGCGACTTCAACACCCCTATCGGACGCTCCCAAACGTCCGGGGCGCAAACCGGCCTACAGACGGAATCGCACCTGGGAACAGCAACATCCGCCGGTCACATTTGTAGGCGTGCCGCTCGAAATTCGGGAGGACATCCGCAACCTGTCCGCCCACTACCGCGAGCAGTACGGCATGATTGGCGGGGGGGATGCGGTGGCGCGTGAACTTTTGGGCTACGCGCTGAAAGAATATGCCGAGGGCAAGGTCGATATGCGCCCAACCCGTAGCCAACCCAGAAGCCAGTTACGCGGTGATTCACGACTGGCCCTGCCGCGTCAAGCCATCCCGGCCCACAAGTCAGGTCCAAAAAAAGAGAAGCAGCCCCGGGCCAGTTACCGCTTGCCCGCAGACCAGGTCGAGAAAATCGGCACGATTATCCAGTTGGAAACATACAAAGCCGCGCCACGAGTCGTTGAACTGACGCGCGGACAGGTCGTCACCCGACTGTTCACCCACGCGCTGGATGCCTATCGAGACGGACGGTTTTCACTCTACACCACCATCGAAAACGTCAACGCCGGGCTGAGGGGCGAGGCTGCCCAATGAGCAGTTTGCCGCGTTCCGCCAAATGCGAAGCATGTTTCAGAAAGGCAAAAAACAGGTTTGCGGCTGCCGCAACCCTGCCGCAAACTCACCGCAAACCAGGACGCAAATCCGCCGCAAACCCTGCCGCAAACCTGCCCTCAACAGGAAGGCCGTAGCGCCGCGCAATTGCGCTCGGACGCCCCGCGCTATGGCTGAAAAAAATCGGCCCGCATCGGGCTTC
>DAOUML010000055.1:0-7587 GCA_034411635.1 Anaerolineales bacterium | reverse complement strand
TTTTTTTTCTTGACTGGACGGGACGATATTTTTTCACCTGACTTCTTTTTACTTTGTTGCGCGTTAATGGTGATTGTACTTACGCGCTAAACCATCCTTGAAAGGCTGCCCTATGGGGCAGGTATTTCGGGTTATCCAGTTACACGCTAAGCCGCGGCCTGTGCAGGTCAGCGGCTGTGTGTTTTTATGAGAAAAATAACGGCAATCGAAGCGCAAAAGAAAAATCCAAACCGGGTTAATCTCTATCTTGATGACCAATTCGCATTTGGACTGGCGCGCATCGTGGCGGCCTGGCTGCAAGTGGGCCAAAGCCTGAGCGAAGAAAAAATTGCCGCCCTGCAGGAAGAAGACGCCCGCGAAGTGGCCCTGCAAAAATCCCTGCATTTTCTCAGTTACCGGGCGCGCTCCATCGAAGAAGCGCGCAAAAACCTGGAAAAACACGAGATCCCCGAAACAGTTATTCAGACTACCCTGGAAAAACTGCAAAACGCTGGCTTGCTGAACGACCATGATTTTGCCCGCTCCTGGGTTGAAAACCGCAACACCTTCCGTCCGCGTGGACGGCGTGTCCTGCGCATGGAAATGCGCCAAAAGGGTTTACACGAATCGGTTATTGAGACAACGCTTGATGCAACCACCGATGAAGAATCCCTGGCCCTGAGCGCCGCCCGCAAACACCAGCGCAAATTAAATGGCCTGGACTGGATGGACTTCCGCAAAAAAATGACCGGCTTTTTAGGCCGGCGCGGATTTTCCTACGAGGTGCTTGCTTCCGTTACCCGCCAGGTGTGGCAGGAATCGCATCCTTCAGGTGGAGATAATTTTTTAGAAGAAGATGAGGATGAACCATGAATAATCTCTTAACCCCGATTTTAATCATCACCCTGGCGGTGGTTAGCCTGGTTGCTGGCCTGGCAATCGGATATTATGTCAGCCGCTCCCGCGCCGAAAAAGCCCGCCGCGAAGAAGAGGCCAATGCTCAAAGTATTCTCCAAAAGGCCAACGATAAAGCCGAATCGCTTGAAAAAGATGCCCGCAATCGCGCCACCCAAATTGTCCGCGAGGCTGAACAAGACATCAAGCAACGTCGCGCCGAACTAAACCGCGAAATAGAACGCGTAGACCGCCGCCGCGCCGAACTCGATGGCCGCGTAGAACGCTTTGAACAGCGCGAACAAGTTCTCAACAAACGCCAATCCACCGTCGATAAACGCGCCAACGAAATCGAAAAACTGTACGAACAGCAATTTGAAAAACTGCAAGAAATCGCCGAAATGCCCCGCGAACAGGCCCGCCAGATTTTACTCGCCGAAGTAGAGCAAGAAGCCCGCAACGACATGGCCCGCATCATCCGCCAGGTTGAGGCCGAAGCCCGCGAAGAAGGCGAAAAACGCGCCCGTCACCTCATCGCCGATGCCATTCAACGCGTGGCATCCGAACATGTCTCCGAAGTGACCTCCTCCGTCGTGCCGCTGCCCAACGAAGAGATGAAAGGCCGCATCGTAGGCCGCAATGGACGCAACATTCGCGCTTTTGAGCAAGCCGCCGGGGTCGATGTCATCGTCGATGACACCCCCGAAGCCGTCACCATCTCGTGCTTCGACTCGGTTCGCCGCGAAATTGCCCGTCGCGCCCTCACCCGGCTCACCGTCGATGGCCGCATTCACCCGGCTTACATCGAAAAAGTGCTTGAAGATGAGACCAAAGCCGTCGAAAAAGTAATGGCCGAAGCCGGAGAACAAGCCGCCTTCGACGCCGGAATTGCCGGCCTGCACCCCGAAATCTTGCGCATGATGGGCCGCCTGAAGTACCGCACCTCCTACGGCCAAAACCAACTGGCCCACGCCGTCGAAGTCGCCAAACTGGCCGGCATCCTGGCCGCTGAACTGGGCGCCAATGTGATGATTTCCAAACAAGGCGCTTTCCTGCACGACATCGGCAAAGCCATGGATCACAACCAGGAAGGCACCCACGCCGCCCTGGGCGCGGAATTCTGCAAACGCTACGGCGTCAACCCGCTGGTGGTCAATGCCATCGCCGCCCACCACCACGAAGTGGAGCAGGAAACCGTCGAAGCCGTTATCGCCGAAGCCGCCGACGCCATTTCCGGCGCGCGCCCCGGCGCAAGGCGCGAAGACCTGGAAGCCTACATCAAACGCATTCGCACCCTTGAAGATATGGCAAACTCCTTCGAGGGCGTCAGCCAATCCTACGCCATTCAGGCCGGGCGCGAAGTACGCATCATCGTTCGCCCCGAAGAAATCGACGACCTGGCCTCCACCCGCCTGGCCCGCGATATTGCCAAGAAAATCGAAGAAACCATGCAATACCCCGGCCAAATTAAAGTCACCGTCATCCGCGAAACCCGCGCGGTAGATTACGCCAAATAACCCATGACCAAACTCCTCGAGCACCTCACCACGCTCACAAATCTCGGCCCCCGCCCGATTGGCTCTCCTGCCAACCAGGCCGGGGCTGATTTCATTGCCGCCACCCTCAGCGCCGCCGGCTGGCAGGTCGAAGAGCAACCCTACCCCTGCACTGCCTGGGATTGCCAGCAAACCATTTTTGAGATGGACGGCGAACGACTCGATGCCGCCGCAAATCCTTTCTCCCTGCCTTGTGATGTCACCGCGCCGTTGGCCTTTGCCGGAACGCTGCCCGAACTCGAACAGGCCACCGTTAAAGGAAAAATTCTCCTACTCTACGGCGACCTGGCCCGCTGGCCGCTGCCGCCGAAGTCCTGGTTTCTGTTGGGTGACCACGAAAAGAAGATTATCGAAACCCTCGAATCATTGCAACCCGCCGCTCTGCTCGCCCCGCCCACCGCCACCGACTACAACGGCCAACTGACCGAAGACTGGCAACTCGACCTGCCCGCCGCCACCATTTCCCCCGCTGCCGCCCGCCGGCTGATGCGCAACCCCACCTCCAGCCCGCGCCTGCGCATCGAGGCCGAACGCCGTCAGGAAGTGGCGCGTAACATTGTTGGGAGAATAAGACCAAAGGCGAAAAAACGCCTCGTGTTGTGCGCCCACTTCGACACAAAAATTAACACCCCCGGCGCAAGCGACAACGGCGGGGGCGTGGCAATCCTTCTGGAACTGGCTGAACGCCTCTCGAAACTGGAGACAGGCATCGGCCTGGAACTGGTCGCCTTCAATGGCGAGGAATATCTGCCCATGGGTGATGATGAGTACCTGCGGCGGGCTGAATCCTACTTCCAGTCCATCCAATGCGCGATTAATTTTGACGGAGCCGGAACCTTGCTCGGCGCAAACAGCATTACCGCTTTCGACGAATCGGGCGAACTCGAAAGGCAGGCCCGTCTGATTGCGGCAGATTTCCCCGCTGTCGTTTGGGTGGAACCCTGGCCCGAAAGCAATCACTCAACGTTTGCCTTTCGCGGCATTCCGGCCCTGGCTCTGGGCGCGGTTGGCACGCGCAACCTGGCCCACCAGCCCTTTGATACCATCGACAACATGAGCGCTGAAAAACTCGAAGAAGTGACCAACCTGGTCGAGCGAATTGCGCGCGTACTGATTGAAAAGTAAAAAAGTAAAATGTCCAAAAATAGGCTGTTGAGGCGGCATAAACCGCCCAACAGCCTATTTTTGGTTCCATCTTAAAACAACGGCCAGAAAATGGGCAAAACCAACAGGGTGACAACAATCAGCAGAATGTTGAGCCACAAGCCAACACGGGTATAGTCAAAAAAGCGATAACCGCCCGGCCCCATCACCAGCACATTGGCCTGGTGGCCGACGGGGGTCAGAAAACTGGTTGATGCGCCGATGACGGTTGCCAGTACAAAAGCCTGCGGGCTTGCGCCCAGGCTGAGAGCGATGTCGATTGAAATTGGCACCATGAGTACGGTTGCCGCGGCGTTTGACATTGGCTCTGTTACCAGACCGGCAAAAATCATAATGCCGGCCAGCACAGCATACGGGCCTAAGGAACCCATCAAGTTCACAATATTATCTGCCAGGAAACGGGCCGTGCCGGTGCTTTCCATGGCAATGCCGAGCGGCAGCATACCGGCAATCAGGAAGACGCTGCGCCAGACAATGCTCTGGTAGGCTTCATCCATCGTCAGGCAGCCGGTCAGCACCATGCTGATTGCGCCAATCAGCATGGCAGTGGCGATGTTGAATCCGCCAATCGTCGCGAGAATTAGCACCAGGGCCGAAATTCCCAGGGCAACGGGCATCTTGTTTTTGCGCCGTTCTTCCAGATCAACCGGTTCAAGCACCAGAAAGTCGCCGCTATCTTGCAAAGCGCCAATGCGGCGGCGCGAGCCTTGCAGCAGAAGGGTGTCGCCAAATTTCAGGCATACATCGCGCAGACGGTCGGTGATGACTTCGCCATGCCGCCAGATGGCCAGGGCGGTGAAGCCGTATTGGTCGCGGAAGAGAATTTCGCGCAGGTTGTTGCCCACCACCGAAGCCCGTGGTGAGATGGTCGCTTCAAAGATATGGTTGTCTTTATCTTCCAATTTTTCTTCAAATTCCAGTTTGCGCTCCGATTCAATCACAAACCCCAATTCTTCTTTGGCTTTTAGCAGGTGCTCAACCGTGCCTTCGATGATGATCAGATCATTGGGGCGAATGAGAATATCAGGAATTGGCACTACCTTAACTTTATCGCTGCGAATGATCGACAGCACCGAAAGGTCGTATCGCGCGCCTAACTGTGACTGGCTGAGCGTTTTGCCTGCCAGGATGCTATTTGCCGGAATGCGAACCTCGCTGATATATTGGCGCAGGTTGTTGAGCGATACTTTTTCAAGCGATTCGCGCCTGGGCAGCAGATGGCGGCCAATAAAAACGAAATAAATCACGCCAGATAAAAATACAATAATTCCGGTGGGGGTGTAATCAAAAAAGGAAAAACCAGGCAATCCCCGCTCTATCAACATGCTGGATGCCAGCACATTGGGTGGCGTGCCAATCAGGGTCATATTGCCGCCCATCAGCGAAGAAAAAGCCAGCGGAATGAGCAGGCGCGAGGCCGGAATTTGTGATTGGCGGGCAATGCCCATCACAGCCGGTAGCAGGATGGCTACCGCGCCAATATTGTTCATAAAGGCAGACATCGTGCCGCAGGCCAGCATAATCATGGCAATCAGGCGCGGTTCGCTGCGACCGGCTATCCGGGTGATTTGCTTGCCCAAAATATCGGCCACGCCGGTTTTGAACAACCCGGCAGAAACGATGTAGACCGCCCAAACTGTGATAACTGCCGGGCTGGCGAATCCGCTAAAAGCCTCCTCGGCAGTCACAATTCCGCTAATCGCTAAAGTCAGCAAAACCAGCAGGGCGACGACATCGACGCGTAGTTTTTCGGTTGCAAACAGCACGATTGCAACCAGAATCAACACCAGCACAAACCCGATTTCAAAAGTCATCGCTTAGAACTCCTGAACGAAAGGATTCGATACTTTTTCTTCTCCGACGGTTGTTTCAGGGCCATGCCCGGAGAGCAGGCGGGTCTCTTCGGGCAATGTGTAAATTTGTTCGCGGATGCTCGCAACCAGCGTGTCCCAATTGCCGCCGGGCAGGTCGGTTCGCCCAACGGAGCCGGCAAAAATCAGGTCGCCGCAAAAACAGATTTTTTCACTCGCGCAGTATAGCGCGACGTGGCCGGGGGTATGACCGGGGGTGTGGCGCACCTCGAAGCGATTGCTTCCCAGTTGCAGAATTTGACCATGCGTGAAATCGATGCCTGGTTCGGGGCCGGGGTCAATCGTCAGGCCGAACATCTTTGCGCCGCCGCCCGAACGCCACAAGGTATGACCATCTGGATGCAAGGCGACCAGCGGCAAGGGATTAAGCGCGTCGGCGATGGCGGCTGCCCCGCCGATGTGGTCGAAATGGGCGTGGGTGTACCACAGGTGGCCGATGCGCCAGCCGCGCTTTTGGGCTTCAGCCAGGATGAGATGCCCGTCCCAGGATGGGTCGATGACCGCCGCTTCGCTGGTCTGCGGGTCGGCGATCAGATAGGCGTTGGTGTGGGCCGGGCCGAGGGTGAAGGCGATAATTTCGAGGCTCATGTTTGCTCCAGTTGCGCGGCGGGAGGTTCTTCGCGCGGGGTAAAGAACAGAGATGCTGTAACGGTGAAAATCAGCAGTCCCATTGCGAAAGGATAAATCAGGTCGGGCTGGGTTTGGTAAAGAAATCCGGCCAGCAGCGGGGCCAGAAACAGGGTCGAGTTGAGGATTGTATCGGCCACGCCGTAGGCCAGTCCCATTTGAGATTTGTGAATAAGGGGCCTTACCTGGGCAATTGCCAGCGCGCGGGCGGCCCGGAAGCCGCCAAACAGAAAATAGGCTAATCCATAAAACGCCATGCCGGTTCCCTGCCAGATGAGCAGGGCGAACAGGAAGACTGAAATCTGGCCCAGAATATACCCGCTGCGGGCTTTGAGTTGGCCGAGCGTCAGGCTGATTGTCACGTTGCCTATGCCGCCCAAAGTGCCGAGCAGGCCAATCTGGCTGAGGGTTAATCCGCGTTCGTTTTGCATGAAATTGGGCGTGAGCGGATGGGCCAGAAAGGTGGCAAAGGTAACCGCAAAAGCCAGGGCCAGAAAGCCAAAGTAGCGATAATTGCTCAACAGGCCAGGCGGCGGCGAATCGCTTTCAGCCGTATCGCGTGGTTGGGGCTTGATTTGAAAAATAAAAATGGTCGAAATGCTAAAAATCACTGCTGAAACCGCATAGATGCTGCGGATGCCGTAGGTTTCTCCAATCCAGCCGCCAAGCGTTGGCCCGATGACCATGCCCAGATTGAACGAGGCCGAAATGACCGTCAGGGTGCGCGCCAGGCTCCAATTTCCGCTGGCTGCGGTGGCGTAACTGTTTAGTGGCGACATCACAAAAGCCGTCAGCCCATACAATAACAGGCCGGTAACAAAGGGCCACAGGCTCGAGGCCGATGCCATCACGATTGCCGAAAAAATTCCAAGACACCAGGCGAAAATCAGCAGGGGACGGCGGCCAATCCGGTCGGCGAGATAGCCTGCCGGAATATGCGCCACGGTCATGGCAACGCCAGCCATGCTGAGAATGCCGCCAATCGTCAACGGGTCGGCGCCGAGTTGTTGCAGATAGATCGGCTGAAAGTAGAAGTACATGCTTTCGCCGATTCCCCAGGTAAACAGGGCGGCGGCCAGCCAGAGCAGGGAAGGGTTCATGGGGAATCGAGAATGGAGAGTGGAGAATGGAGAATGGAGGGTGGAGGCGGTAAAAGAGTGGCTTATTCCGGCAGGCTTTGGATGAATTCAGCGGCAGCGGCGAAGACCTGCTCGCGCCGGGCATCACGCGGGATGACATGACCAGAGCCGCTGATAACAAGTTTTTCCTTGCGGCTTGCGCCGATGTGGGCGTAGATGTACTCCATACTTGCCAGGCTGCCGAGCGGCAGGTATTTATCGTCCTGCGAGTAGATGAGCATGGTAGGCACAGTCACGTTTGGCAGACTTTGGCGCAGCAGGTCGAGCAGTTTTTTCAGTTCGCCAATCGAGCGCAGCGGGTTTTCGGGATAGGAGACCTGTCCGCGCCAGGCTTCTTTGTCAAACCAGCCGGTTCCG
>DAOUML010000054.1:0-9097 GCA_034411635.1 Anaerolineales bacterium | reverse complement strand
AGCCCTGGAATGCCGGATGGACACGAGGGTACCGACATCAAGGCCCCAGCCGGAACGCCGGTCTATGCTTCGGCAAACGGTCTGGTTCAAGAGTGGCGCAACAGCGGTCTGAATAGCATGATTGTATTGAAGCATTGCCCGTTTGGAGACTGGGACGAAAATTTTGCCTGCGTTGGCGGTCAGCAGTGGTACACAACCTACATGCACATTGTGCTGGAACCGGCGATCCTGAAAGAGAATACTAGCGTAGAGCAGGGGGCTATCGTAGGCACGATCTACGACCAGACGATTAACTCGCATCTGCACTTTGAAGTTGGCCGCGATCAGCGCAGTTATACCAACTTCGTCAACCCCTGGGGACGTGACAAAGCGCCCTGGCTGGGTTGCCTGTGGCAGGATCAGGCGTTATGTGTCAATCCCGATCCGTCTTTTGAGCGAATGGCCGTTTATGCTGGCAACGAACTATTGATCGAGCAGGGAGACGGTAGCCGCCTGAGCGTGAAAACTGCCCAGAATTTGAAACAGGTTCGGCTGTGGGGTGAGCGCGTAGCAGTGTTGGATGCCGATGGTCGTTTATTGATTCAGGAAGGAGAATTCAGCGGGGACGCGTTGACTGAAGATTTATCCACCTGGCCGAAGTGGGCCGAGAACGTGGTCGATTTCCAAATCACCGACACCCGGGTTGCGATTTTGGACCAAAACCGGCAACTCCTGGTTCAAGAAAATCTGTCGGCTGGGGAATGGATGGCTATCGCTGTCGATGTCCAATCTTTCTCGCTGGCTGATACGCGCCTGGGCTACCTGACCCAGGCAGGAGATTTGTATGTTCAATCTGGCCCGCTCAATAGCGGCTGGCAACTGGTCAAAAACAAGGTACTGGCCTTCCAGTTGGTAGACAATCGGATTGCCTATCTCGATGAACAGCGTCATCTTTACGTCAATGAAGGCGACCTGGCGGCAGAATACAAACTCATGGCGCAGGACGTAAGGGGGTTTCAACTAACCAACCTTCGGATTAGCATCCTTGACCTGGCCGGTAATTTGTTGGTGAAAGAAGGCAACCTGCGCGCCGAATGGGTTGAACAGGCGCAAGGCGTTCAATCTTTTCAATTGTCAGGAAAGCGGATGCTGGTTGGGCAGGTTGAGGGAAGGCAGAACTACAAGGTGGGCAGCCTTTACCAAACCTGGAGCGACCTGGTCTATGCGCCTGGGGCCATCATACTGCTGAATGGCGAAATGCCCGCCTATATTCCTTGAAAGTAATTGCCTACGAACAGATATTCGTAGGGCGACATTTATGTCGCCTGAAAGCAAATTCTCAAATGCCCTGCTCCAAACGCGACTTGAAAGTCGCGCTACGGTAGGCAGTTACCCTTGAAAACTCATTATATGGTATGCCTGCTTATCCCGAATTGCTGAAAATCTATGAACAACCCGACAAATTCTCGTTCCCTGTTCAAAAAAGTTGGAGCATATCTGTTTCTAACCGTTAGCCTTCCTATTTTGCTTCTATATCCATTATTGGTTTACGGCGACCTTATGGGGATGGGAGGGTATGATGGATTTGCCAGTCCAGATATGATGAAAAAATATGGGGTTTGGAGCATAACGTCAAATGTTCCGCCCATTACCGAATTTATTTTTGGTGGGTTATCAATTGTCTGGTTTCTTTCGTTGGCCAATTTACTCATTGCGATACTGTTTATGTTGCGATCTTTCTTCATTCGAGGAAAACATAACCATGTGAAAGATGCTAACCTTGAGCAGAATTAGAAATTTATGGCAAGAAAGTAAATCGCCGATTCTATTTTCCGTAATTTTTTCTGTTGTTTATGTTGTGATATCTTGTTTATGGTTTTTGGAATCGGATGATAAATTTTTCCCTGATCGGCCCAAAAGCTATATCGTACTCGCTACTCCGATGCTTGGCTGGGCAGTATTTTTTCTAAAAGGTCCCGCTTATGTTTTTATTCCAGCCTCAGCCGTATCTGGAGGTTTGATAGGCCTGTTAACAAAAATTCTACTGCCTCGTGCATGGCAGGGTAAGTTCTTAGGCCTGGCAGTTTGGATCGCAATAATTTATGTTAATTATTACATTGGTGTATTTTTCTACGCCTTTGGAGTAATGATATGGTAAGTTGACAGGATTGAGAATCAGGAAAAAGTAGGAAAACGGGTCAAATATTGTCGTGAATGCCCGAAAAACTAAGTCAAAATCATTCAGTTTGAGCGGTCATTTTTAACGAATACGCAAAAAAAAATAGCGAAAACAGTGCTTTTTAATTAAATTAAATGCCCGAACCGAAAGTTCTTGGTGTAAGTAGCCGAACCGAAAGATAATGAGAACCACAATAACAATAGCGTAACAGAGGCAATTTGCCAGTTGATTTAATTCCTGGAACGCCGTAGAATAATTTATTGGATAAATACGACCCATAAAGAAGGAAAACTATGGCAACCCTAAAAAACTATCCCTATCTCTTAACGGTGCTCATGCTCATCCTTGCCATGCTTGCGTGCACCATTCCTACAGAAGTGATAGAAGAGGCTGCCGAAGGGCTGGCTGAGTTGGAGTTGTTCGTCTCGACCACGGGCAACGACAGGAACGATTGCCAAACCCCTGAGACAGCCTGCCGCACGATTGCCCGTACTGTGCGGGTCGCAAACGAAATGGATAATGCCATCATCAGGATTTCCACAGGCACATACGATGAAACCGACAAATCCGTCATTCGAAAATCTATGCTCATCCAAGGCGAAGGGATGGTCAATATCATTCATCGAGTGGGTGACCTGGAATTGTTCATCATCATGCCAGAGGATGAAGCCGCAACGATTCGCCTGGAAAATTTCACCATCGAAGATGGAGATTTAGGCATTCGCGCTGCATCAGGCAGGCTCATGATCCGAGATGTTAATTTCAATGCACAGAATACTGCATTGCAAACATACGAAAACGCATGGGTATCCGTCCAAAATGCTGCTATTCGAAATACGGGAGGCACTGCGATTGCCATTCTCTCCAATTCGTCCGTCGTTAGCCTGAACAATGTCAGCATTTCAGGCAGAATCGATACTGCTATCGTGAATCGTGGCGGCGACCTGACTCTGGAGAACGTCAATATCTTTGATAATTCATCGCGCGGACTTTTTCCGACAGCCATCTTCAACGGCACAGACGGCGTAGGGGGGCCTGGCGGAACCTTGAGAATTAAAAACTCAGCCATTTATAACAATCGCCATGCGGCAGGGCTGGGGCAGCCAGCCATCTTTAATGCTGGTGGCATTATGGAAATCACGAATAGTACCATTAGCGGCAATTCAGGAGATGGCATTTTTGTTGGACGAGACAGCCAGACCAGCCTGATTCATGTCACCATTGCCAATCACCCCGGGGTAGGTCTTAACTCTTGGGGAGACATCATTCGGACAGGTGTTACCCTTGTGAACACATTGATTGTTTATAACGGACGAGATTGCGATTTACGCACCAACTACGACGCGGGCGTTACCCTGCCGGATGTGCGCAACAGCATGGATTCGGATAATACCTGCCTGGAGACCCAATCTGCGGAACGCGCCGCCTGGGATTTCAGCCCCGGCGTGCTTCCCCTGGCGGATAACGGCGGTGGCAGTCTCACCCATTCCCTGGAGCGAACCAGCCCGGCAGTTGATGCCGTCAGTTGCCCGCTGGCAGCAGACCAGCGCGGCGTTTCGCGCCCACAGGGCGAACGCTGCGACATCGGTGCGCTTGAATTGGAAGCAGAATTGGGCGATCCACCGATTGGCCCAACCAACACCCCGCTGGCGGTTGTCGAACAGACCACGCCCAACGCAACCCTGCCGGTTGTAGCCACACAGGTCATCACCGCCACGCCAAGTCCGATGGTGCGCTTTCTGACAGGTGGCAATTGCCGAACCGGCCCAGGCACTGTATACCCGGTTGTTACCGCATTGCAACAAGGCGCTGAATCGCCTGCTGAGGGTCGTAATAACGATAACAGTTGGTGGTACATCCTGGCCGCCCCAAATGTACGCTGTTGGGTTTCTGCTACAGTCGTGGAAGCGATTGGCCCGGTTGCAGGACTGCCTGCCCTGCCTGCGCCACCTACCCCAATCCCTAGTCCAACGCCAACAACTGTCCTGATCCCTAGCCCAACGCCAACAACTGCCCCGGTTCAAATCCCCACCGCTCCTGCCCAGTTCTACATCCAAGACCGGGTTTGCAACGGGCAGACTTATACCGTTACTCTACGCTGGTTGGATCAATCGAACAACGAGCAAGGATTTAGAGTCTATCGCGATGGCACGCTCATCGCCACCCTGAGCGCCAACGAGGTTCAATACACAGACAGCCCGCCTTATGGTGGACCATATACCTATGGCGTCGAGGCATTCAATACAGCGGGCGCTTCTGTTCGTCAAACGGTAAACGAAAGCGGTTGCATACCATAAGAACCAAACCCAAAAAGTCGCTGCTGACAACTAGCACCAGCAGCGATTTTTTTATTCTCTACTTTAGTTTCGCCGAAGTGATCGTTTCAAGGTTGGTAAAGCCAGTAGGTAACTGAAAATTCTCCCCACTTTCGGCCAAATTTCAAGCCATCTTTGGGATGTAACCGTGATATTTCATAGAAATATCAAGATGTTCCCCCATTTTAGCGAAAAGTGAGAACAGATTACCAATTTTGGAACAATCACCTGTTTTGCAAAGCGTCATCATTGATCGACCCGAAACCAACCAGCTTAAAATAACGCTTAATATAAAAATCCCCGGCACTCAATTCCCACCTAATCAGAGTGTGTCTATGAACATGAGCCACCAAAGGGAGTCGAACCCTTGACCTGACGATTACGAATCGTCTGCTCTACCAACTAAGCTATGGTGGCTGGTTTAGCGGGCAACATTATACAGGAAACCCGGCAGATTCGCAAGAAAAAAATTCTTTTTGGGGGTATGATTAAGCCATGCTCAATATTGCCATGCTTTCTTATCATACTTGTCCGCTGGCGACCCTCGGCGGCAAAGACACTGGCGGGATGAATGTCTACGTCCGCGATCTGACCGCTGAACTCGGTCGCCAGGGCGTGCATGTCGATGTCTTCACCCGTTCACAGGACGAACACGTTCCGCACGTTTCGCATGACCTGGGCTTTGGCAATCGCGTGGTGCATATTCCTGCCGGGCCCGAACTGCCCATGCCCAAAAAGGAACTGGCCGGGCATATTCCGCAATTTGTAGCGGGGATTCGTCAATTCGCCGCCGAGCGTGGCATCCGTTACGATATCATCCACAGTCATTACTGGATGTCGGGCCTGGCGGCGGAGCAGCTGAAGGCCGAATGGCGCGCGCCGATTGTCCACATGTTCCACACCCTGGGTGAGATGAAAAACCGAATCGCCACCAGCGAAGACGAAAAGGAGGGCGCCTACCGTCTGGATGGCGAACGTCAGGTTTTGCGCGCGGCGGATGTCATTCTCGCCGCAACCCTGGCCGAAAAAGCCCAGTTGCAGTGGCTGTACAAAGCCGACCCGCGCAAAGTGACCATCATCCCGCCGGGCGTCGATACCTGTCACTTTTACCCGATTCCGCCCGACGAAGCCAAAGATTACATCGGCATCCCCAAAGAAGACCGCATGGTACTCTTTGTCGGACGCATTGAGCCGCTCAAGGGCGTGGGTACGCTCATTCGCGCCATGTCTTGCTTGCGGATTAAAGACATCGAACGCCCGGCCTACCTGGCCGTCATCGGCGGTGACCCGAATGTCCCGACGGAGCAGATGAGCGCCGAAATGCGGCGTTTACAGTCCCTGTGCGAAGACTTGTGCATGGACAGGATGGTTGTCTTCCTCGGCAAACGTGGACAGGACACTCTGCCTTATTACTACTCTGCCGCCGATGTGCTGGTGATGCCTTCGCACTATGAATCGTTTGGGATGGTCGCGCTGGAGGCGATGGCTTGCGGTACGCCGGTGGTTGCTTCGCAGGTGGGTGGGTTGGCCTTCCTCATTCAGGACGGTGTGACCGGTTTCCACGTCCCCGATCAGGACGAAGAGGCCCTGTGCGACCGCCTGACCCGCATTCTGGGCGATTCGTCCCTGCGCCAGCAAATGGGAAATGCCGCCGCCGATTATGCGCGTAGTTATTCGTGGGGGCAGATTGCCGGGCAGGTAAACAAGATTTATGAAAAATTGGTTGAATAGTTAACCGGACTTTAGAACATATTTTCGGGGGGCGCAAAAGTCGAGTTATAATTGCGAAATGCTTACTGTTGTTATTCAGGCTGGCGGACGCTCTTTGCGCATGGGACAGGATAAGGCTCTGTTGCCTTTTTTGGGTCAGCCGCTGATCGCGCGGATTGTGGCGCGCCTTAGCCCAGTGGCGGATGAGTTGCTCATCTGCGCCAATCGACCGGAGGGGTATGCGTTTCTGGGCTTGCCATTGGTTGCAGATAAGATTCCTGGTCGGGGCGCGCTGGGGGGGCTGTATACGGCTCTCGAAACAGCCACCCAGCCCCAGGTCGCGGTGGTGGCCTGTGATATGCCATTTGTCAGCGCGGGGTTAATCGCGGCGCAAGCGGCCATTTTACGGTCTGAATCCGTCGATGTTGTCATCCCGCAGACGGAGAAGGGCTACGAGCCGTTACATGCGGTGTACCGGCGCGAGGTTTGTCTGCCAATGGTGGCTGAGAGCCTGGCTGCCGGGCAGTGGAAGGTGATTTCCTGGTTTTCGCGGGCTAGGGTGCGGCCCGTTTGGGGGGATGAATTGGCGCAATACGACCCACGCGGGCTGACGTTTCTTAATGTGAACACGCCCGAAGAGTTTGCCGAGGCCGAAGAGTTTGCCCGAAATTTTGATTGATTACTTGACAATCAGAACCGGGCATTCGGCATGTTGCACCACCTTTTGGCTTTGACTGCCAAGCAACAGACCGGCAAATTGTCCCAGTCCGCGTGAACCCATCACAATCAGGTCGCATTGACGGGTTTTGGCGACTTCGAGGATGGCCTCGGCGGGTGGGCCTTGCAGGATTTCTGTCCGTGTTTCGCCGGGCAGGTCTCCCAGCACTTCGATGGTTTTGGCGATGTTTTTATCGGCTTCTTGCAATTGCGCATCGAGAATGACTTGAAAATTTGGTTCGCCCAGATAGGGCGGCACGGGGTCATAAGCGGCGACAAGGGTGAGCGCGGAGTTGTGACACCTGACGATTTCTGCGGCGACACGGGCGGCATGGATGGCGTGATCGGACCCATCTACAGCGAGTAAGATGTTGTTGAACATAACGCCTCCTTCTGAATCGTTTGGATTCACTTTAAGTATACAAAATTTGGGGAGGAAATTCAAACAGGTTCATTTTTCAAATCAGGCTCGTTTTGTTTCAAAATGAGAATTGCTGATTTCGTTATTTCGTTTGGCGCAAGAGAGTGATGGGAAAATTGCCTCAACCTCTTCTCTGTGGGGCGCGCGCTTTTTTAAGCCAATAAAACAGTGCGAAGCCCAGCCCGAGAATCAACAATCCGCACAAGCCCAAAAAACAGGCTACCAGCCCGATGGTGGCCCAGGCGGGCCTTGTTGTGGGTTCGGGTTGCGGTGGCTGGCTGTTCATTTCTAGCACTAATTCTGGCGGCCATTCGGCCAGTTCCTGCCCGATGTCAAAGAAGGTGGTCGCTGTCAGTCCTGTTGCGCTGGCGCTAACCATCTCGCCGGTATTCACCAACACGCTTTCTCCTGTGGCGCGCGAGGTGAATAGCACCGAACCCCGCAGTACTTTTACGGTGGAAATCTGCCCGTCTTCTTCCAGCACAAAAACGGTGCCTTTAATGCCGGCAACGGCCTGGTTTAGTGTCACGTTCATTGTGCCGTCTTTGAGCATCTTTTTTAGATTGCCCCAAATCTTGCCTGCCAGTAGTTGTAAATTGGTTTCTTTGGGTGGGGCGCAATCCAGAATGACTCGCGTGAAGGGCTTCATGGCAAAGGTGGTCATATCGGCAAAGGAGAGGATGGCGCTGCTTTCGGCTTCGGTGTTGATGTGAATGCCACGGCTCAAAACCATGTCCATTTCTGCTGGAACCGTATCTTTGGGATCGGTACAATGGGCAACGGTCACTTCTCCAGAAAAATCGGAGAAACGCGCGCCCGAATCGCCTCCCTGCTCCGGTGGGCAGGGACAAATAAATTTTGGCGGGGTTAATGTAACGGTGGGCGTGGCCTGTGTTTGGGGCGTTTCGGATTCGAGTGGGGCTTGGCAGTCCCACTCGTAGGTGTAGAAAACGCTGCCGCCCACGCCGCCGCCGTCTCCGTGCGCGGTGAGGGTGAGAGTCTCGCCGATATTTTGCCCGGCAGGAACCATCCAATTGCCGGAATTGGAGATTGAACCCTCTGGTTCTTGGGCGACAATTATTTTCTTGCGCTCCGCCAGAATGCGGTTTATCCCGGCGACCATGGATGTATTCACCCCGGCGGTGAGGGACGAACAATCTGGGCTGCCATCCAGTTGCCAGGCAGCGCTGACTTCAAAAGAAATGGTTTCGCCGGGAATGAGGCTGTTTGGGGGTTGAGTCCAGGAATGGGTGGTTTGGAAGGTTGGGTCGTTGCAGCCCATATTGCCCGCATGCCGATAGGATGTTTCAATGGTATTGCCACTTCTGGTAACAGTTACGCCCTCTCGTTCGCTGCCTGCCAGGGCTTGTTGTTCGTCGCTCAACTGCCAGCGGCATCCATCGGGGGGTTGGGCTGAAACGTTTTGCAGGCTGATCAGCGTCAAGATGAACAAGCCAAGAAAAATTGCGCCAGCCGTGAAATGTTTGGGGTGCAATCTGATTGGGCCGCGCAAAACAGAACGCCAGCCTGTGTTTGCGTTGCCAGCGAGCGTGCCGTTGCGATAGTCTGCATATATCTTTTGCATGGATCAGCCTCCCCGCGCAAATGTTGTAGCGCGAAATTTATGTCGCTTTTTGTAACTACCTACCCTCACCCTGCCCCTCTCCCAAAGGGAGAGGGAAACGGATACAAAAAGCGGATTTTTATGCCGAAAACGACAATTTCGTCCGAGATTTCTCCCCTCTCCCACCGGGAGAGGGGTTGGGGGTGAGGGTG
>DAOUML010000053.1:0-25793 GCA_034411635.1 Anaerolineales bacterium | reverse complement strand
GCTTCGCCCTCCGCTCAGGACGGCAATGCTTTATGCAAAAAAGCGCAGTCGAAGGACACTTATAGGCTGCCATTGATGACTTTTGCAAGAGGTCTAATTACTTCGCACCGTCTCTGTGTAACACAAAAAACATCTCACAGAGACACAGAGAAAAGCAACAAACTCTGTGACTCTCCGTGTTATCTCTGCGCTCTCTGTGTAACACAAAAAACATCTCACAGAGACACAGAGAAAAGCAACAAAACTCTGTGACTCTCCGTGTTATCTCTGCGCTCTCTGTGTAACGCAAAAAACATCTCACAGAGACACACAGAGATTGCACAGAGAAAAGCAACAAAACTCTGTGACTCTCCGTGTTATCTCTGCGCTCTCTGTGCAACGCAAAAAGCATCTACAGAGATACACAGAGAAAAGCAACAAACTCTGTGACTCTCCGTGTTATCTCTGCGCTCTCTGTGCAACGCAAAAAACATCTCGCAGAGACACACAGAAAAAAGAAATAAAAACGCTGTGACTGTGTAACGCATAAAAAAAAAAACCAATGCAAACCTCCCCCACCATCATCCGCCGCATTCCCCGCCAGTGGTTCTTCCTTTTGGCCATCCTGGTCATTCTGGCAACCTTTCCCCCAGACCTGTGGTTCCTGCTCGCCAACCGCATCACCGACTTTGCCGCCATTTTCCTGGGCATCTTCGTCGAGGCTGTGCCGTTTCTGCTTTTTGGCACATTGGCTTCCGGCCTGGTCGAGGTCTTTTTCTCACGCGAAATGCTCCTGCGGCTAATTCCCAAACGCGCCCTGCCCGGAACCATCCTCGGCAGTTTGCTCGGCATCGCCTTCCCGGTCTGCGAATGCGGCACAGTCCCACTCACCCGGCGCATGTTCCGCAAGGGACTGCCCCTCAGCGCGGGCGTCGCCTTCCTGCTGGCCGCCCCGGTCATCAACCCGATTGTCTTCTTCGCCACCGCCTCGGCTTTTGGGTTTGGCCTGATGCTCGCCCTGCGCTTTTCGCTTACCTTCGCCATCGCCGTCAGCACCGGCATGGTCTTCTCGACGGCCAAAAACCCGCTCGAAGCCCTCAAACCGACCACAACCATCGAATACATCCCCGCCAACCTGCAAATCGCCGCGCCGCACCAAAAACCAGCCATTGGAGAACGGCTGCGCAACGTGCTCACCATCGCTCTTGAAGAATTCTTCGAAATGGGCCGCTACCTGGTCATCGGCGCAGCCCTGGCCGCCGCCATGCAAACCTTCATTCCCCAAAACCTGCTGATCGCCATCGGACAAGGCCCGATCGTCTCCATCCTGGTAATGATGGCCCTGGCAATCATCCTCTCGATTTGCTCCACCGTCGATTCCTTCGTCGCCCTCGGTTTCGTCGGCATCTTCAGCCCCGGCGCAATCCTGGCTTTCCTCGTTTTCGGCCCGATGGTCGACATCAAAGCCGTCCTGATGTACGCGCGCGTCTTCCAACTGCGCCCGCTCATCTACCTGATCCTCATCCCCGCCCTGCTCAGCCTGCTGGCGGGAATTATCGTCAACTACACCCTGCCCGGCCTATGAACCCACGAACTTACCGCCGCCTGCAAGCCCTGCTGGCCCTTGGCATTGGCTTCTACCTCTTCAACCTGATTTCAAGCGGAAAACTTTACCTGTATATCAACGTCCGCTTCGCCTGGCTGACTGTCCTCGGCATGGTACTCCTCTTTGCCCTGGGCGCGAATATGCTGGACGTATTGAGACGTTCCCGCCCCCAAAGCGCAGACGACGACCCCGGCCACCTCCACAGCCCCGACCATGACCACGCGGATCACGCCGCGCCCTCGCCCTGGCCGCTGCTCCTGCTGCTTTTGCCCCTGCTGATAGGTTTCCTCATCCCCGCCCGGCCCCTGGGCGCCGAGGCCGCCTCGAGCCGCGGCGTGACGGTCAGCGGCGCGCTCGTCTCCGGCGATCTCTCGCCCATGCTGCTGCAAACCGGCCCCGACCAGCGCACCGTGCTGGATTGGATTCGCATCTTCAACACCCAGACCGACCTCGAACAATACGAAGGCGAAACCGCCAACGTCATCGGATTCGTCTACCGCGACCCGCGCCTGCCCGCTGATCGCTTCATCGCCAGCCGCTTCGCCGTCACCTGCTGCGTGGCCGACGCCTTCGCCCTCGGCATGCAAGTCGAGTGGCCCGATAACGCCAGCCTGGGCGTGGACGAATGGGTGCAGGTCAAAGGCCCCATCCAAATCATCGAACAGGACGGGCGCAAAATCCCGCTCATCGTGGCCGAATCCGTCCGCCAGGTCGAAGTCCCCGCCCAACCGTATCTATTTCCGTAATACGTACCGCCGCCTTCAGGCGGTCTTTCATTCCAATGTTCCTCACCCGCCTCGACAAAACCGCCCTGCTCCTCATCGCCGCTCTCGCGGTTTTGACCGGACTGCTCATCCTGATCGGAAACCCGCTGGGCCTGCAAGCCGCCCTAACCAACAGGCAGCCCGGCGTCTATGGCCCGCTGACCGTTGAATTCAGCGCCCCCGTTCGAGCCGAGGCAGCCCAAATCGCAATCAGTATCCAACCTCCAGTCCGGGGCGCGTGGGAAAATGAATCGGAAACGAGACTGCGCTTTCGCCCAGCCATCCCTTTTGAAGCCGGGAAAAACTACCGGGTCGTCATCCAGCCAGGCGCGTTAGGGCAAAGCGGCGAACAACTACGCAAGGAAACCGAACTGCCCTTCCAGGTTCGCCAGCCTTCTATTTTGTATATTCCCAACGGCGAAGGCGCGGGCGAAATTTGGCGCGCAGCGATGGACGGCACCAATTCCCGTCAGTTGACCCATACCGATGGTCGTATTTTTGATTACCATGTTCGTTATGACGGTCAATTTATTGGCTATGCGCAAAGAAACGACGAAGGCGGCATGGACTTGTGGGGGATTGACCCGGACGGCGAAAATCCTCGTCTGATGCTCAATTGTGGGCCGACGCGTTGCTCCAGCCCACGCTGGTCGCCGGATGGCAATAGGTTGGCTTTTACCCGTGAGGGGGTAGGTCTCTCCGGCGGGTTTGGCGCGCCGCGTCCCTGGGTACTGGATGTTGGCAGCGGCGAGGCCAATCCGGTCTACGCCGACCAGCAAATCATTGGTTATGGCCCGTCCTGGTCGCCGGATGGCCGCCGCCTGGCGGTTTACGATGCGCTCAATAACAGTGTGCGCGTGCTGGAGATTGCCAGCGCCGAAGAAATTTTGCTGCCCAGCAAAACCGGGCAATATGGCGGTTGGTCGCCAGACGGCCAGCAGATGTTTTACACCGACAGCGAAGAAACCGAATTCGGCCCGCGCACCGTAGTTCGGCTGGCAAACTTTGAAACTGGGGAATTCACAACCTTCATGGGCGGCAAAGCCTACGACTCGTTTTACAATGTCCCGGCCTGGGCGCCAGATGGCCGCTACATTGCCCTGAGTTTGCGCGCGGAAGAGGGAAAAACTGCCTCGCAAATCTGGATCGTGACCATCGCCATGCTCGGCGGCCCAATGATTCCGAGCCAGCCCAATAGCACCGACGGCTTTTACGCCTGGAATTCCAGCGGCGCAAAACTGCTTTTTCAGCGCACGCCCCTAAAAGGTCAGTACCAGCCAGACATTTTATTGTATGATATAAACACTGGAGAAATTTCCACAATCGTCCAAAACGCGTCCTGGGCACAGTGGATTCCGTAAATCAGCCAAGGAGATTGTTATGTCTTTTCCCATTGCCCCGCCTGAACAACGCGACCACATTAAACGAGACATCACTATTCTGCTTATCATCACCGTAGTCCTGTGCTGCCTGTTCATTCTGCTCGCTGCTGGCGGCTATTTCGTTTACCAGCGCCAGGTTGAAACCCAGGCTCTGAGCGGAACCGCCACCAGCGCCTATATGGCCACCAAAATTAAACAGGATACCGAAGCGCAAGCCACGCAACAGGCCGAAGCGACCGCCACAGCCCAGGCCCTGGCAGTCCAGGCAACCGCCACCGCCCAGGCCAAACTTGCCCAAATCATGGGCTACCGCTACTTTGACCCCTTCGATGGTAATACAAACAACTGGCGCACCCGCGACGAAGAGGACAACGACTTTTGGGCAGGCGCGACCCTGCTCGAAAACGGTCAATATACCTGGCAGGTGAGCGAAGTTAAAGAAACTTTCGTCGCCTGGGCCGATTTTGAGACAAGCGGCCCGGTAAATGATTTCGATGCCGCCATTAAGGCCCGCCGCGCCGAGGGACTTTCGAATGAGTTTTGCTATGGCCTGATTTTTCGCAAATCTCCCGATGGCTTCGATTCAGGCGCCTATATCTTATCGCTCTGCGAAAACGGATACTACAAAGTCAGTTACTACACCGCCGAAACGCCCTGGGAAATCATCCAAGATTGGACCGAAACCGACGCCTTGCGAGAAGACGACTGGAACCTGATCGAACTGAGCGCGCGCGGCCCCAACTTCACGCTATCGATTAACCAGCAAGAAGTCGCTCAATTTAGCGACGACCGTCTTGAAGAAGGGTTCGTCGCCATCTTTATTGATGTATATGAAAAAACGCCCGGACGAATTGAATTTGATTTCTTCGCCTTACAACCCCGCTAAAACAGGAGCATAACCCATGACCCCTCACGATCTGCGCCGAGCCAATCTCGAAACCCTGGCTGCCTGGAACGCCAACGCCAACACCTGGGATGCCAAAATGGGCGACGAAGGCAATGATTTCGTCAATATTTTGCAATGGCCGGTCATCCTGCGCCTGCTCAACCCGCAGCCGGGCCAACGCATCTTCGATGCCGCCTGCGGCAACGGAATCCTATCGCGCCGTCTGGCAAAACTGGGCGCGGCTGTCACCGCCTTTGATTTCTCCTCCAACCTGATCGAATTTGCCCGCCAGCGCACCCCGGAAGCCCTGCCCATCGACTACTACGTCCTCGACGCCACCGAGCCCAACGACCTCGAAGCCCTGGCCCACCTGCGCTTCGACTCTGTCCTCTGCAATATGGCCCTCTTCGACATCGCCAACATCGAGCCGCTCTTTGGCCTGCTCCCACGCATCCTCAATCCTGGCGGCATCTTCGTCTTCAGCCTCATGCACCCGGCCTTCAACAACCCCACCTCCGTCCACCTGCTCGAAGAAAGCGACCTGAGCGGAGAAATCATCACCCAATATTCCATCAAATCCAGCCGTTACATGAGCGAATTCCAGGCCTATGGCCTCGCCCTGCGCAACCAGCCCAAACCACAACTCTACTTCCACCGCCCGCTCGAAACTTACATCAAACTCGGCTTCCAAAACGGATTCATCCTCGACGGCTTTGAAGAACGCGCTTTTCCGCCCGAAACGCCCGCCAGCCACCCCCTCACCTGGGGCGGTCAATTCCATGAATTCCCACCGGTTATTGTCATCCGCATGACCCTGCCCAACCGCGCATGAGCCAGTGGATTTATCTGCTCATCGAATTGCTCGATGAACTGGTCTTTGGCGCAGTCAGCGCCCTCATGCCTGTTCTACAGGAAGATTTCCAACTCAATTACATCCAAATCGGAATCCTGCTCAGCGTCCCCGGCTACATCAGCATCTTCATTGAACCGGTACTGGGCATCCTCTCCAACATCTGCCAACGCCGCCGGCTGATTCTCGGCGGCGGCATCTTTTTTGCCGCAACCCTGATTCTTGTCGCAGTAAGCAATTCTTTTGAAATGCTGCTGTTCGCCTTCATCATCTTCTTCCCGGCCTCCGGCGCATTTGTCAGCATCTCGCAAGCCGCCCTGATGGACGAACAACCCCAGCGCCGCGAACAAAACATGGCCCGCTGGACCTTTGCAGGCTCATTGGGAGTAGTCCTTGGCCCGCTGGCCCTCGGCGCCGCGCTGCACCTCGGCCTCGGCTGGCGCGGACTGCAACTGGTCTTTGCCGCCATTTCCCTGGCCGTCCTGCTGCTCGCCTTTCGCCACATTTACCCCCCGCGCATTAACCATGAAGAGCAAGAACCAGGCCTCAGCCCAGCCACCTTTCTCAAAGGCTTAAAATCAGCCCTTCAGGCCTTACGCCGTCCCAACGTGCTGCGCTACATGCTGCTGCTCGAATTCGCCGACCTGATGCTCGACATCCTGCTGGCCTTTCTCGCGCTCTACTTTGTCGATGTCGTTGGCGTCAGCCCGCAAATTGCCGTCGTCGCCGTCGCCATCTGGACCGCCGTCGGCCTGCTCGGCGACTTCCTGCTCATTCCCCTGCTCGAACGAATCTCCGGCCTCACCTACCTGCGCTTTTCAGTCATCGTCACGCTAATACTCTTTCCCGCCTTCCTGCTTGCGCCCGGATTAATTTTCAAATTCATCCTCATCGGCCTGCTGGGCCTCTTCAACGCCGGATGGTATGCCATCCTCAAAGCCGAACTCTACAAAACCATCCCCGACCAAAGCGGAACCATGCTCGTCCTCGATAACATCAGCGCCATCATCGGCAGAAGCCTGCCGCTTGCCATCGCCAGCCTGGCCTACTTCTTCGGCCTGGGAGTTGCCATGTGGGCCTTCCTGCTTGGCCCGCTGGCCCTGCTCATCGGCCTGCCCCGCCCCAACAAACAACATGACTGAAACCTCCATCTACCTGCACATCCCCTTCTGCGCCCATCGCTGCGCCTATTGTGACTTTAACACCTATGCCGGTCAGGAATCCCTCATCCCCGCCTACATCGACGCATTAATCAGGGAAATCGAGACCGTCTCGGCCCTTCAAGCGCATCCCGCACCCGTGCATACCCTCTTCTTTGGCGGCGGAACCCCCTCGCTCCTCCCGACCCCGCACCTGTCCGCCGTTATGGACGCTCTGCGCCGCGCCTTTGCCCTGACCGCCAACCTCGAAGCCACCCTCGAAGCCAATCCCGGAACCGTCACGGCCCAATCGCTGAAAGAGTTACACGCCGCCGGCCTCAACCGGCTCAGTTTCGGAGTCCAATCTGCCAACCCGAACGAACTGCGCCTGCTCGAACGCGCCCACGGCTTTTTCGACGTGATTCAATCTGTCAAATGGGCGCGCCAGGCCGGGTTCAAACGCCTCAACCTCGACCTGATCTACGGCCTGCCCGAACAAACCCTGGCCGACTGGCAAAACTCCGTCAAGCGCATCGCCGACCTCGGCCCCGAACACATCTCCATGTACGGCCTTACCATCGAACACGGAACCCCGTTTGGGCGCTGGGCCGCGCGCGGATTGCTCCCCCTCCCCAACCCCGATCTGGCTGCTGATATGTACGAATGGGCAGCAGAATATTTAGGCAAACAGACTGGCTACGCGCAATACGAAATCAGCAACTGGGCCACCCCTGGCGAAGAATCGCGTCACAACCTGCAATACTGGCGCAACCTGCCTTATTATGGCTTCGGAGCAGGCGCGCACGGATACATTGACGGAACACGCTCTGCGAATGTAAGCAGAATCAAAACCTACATCAGCCGCCTGAAAACATCGGATTCACCATCCGTTGCAAAATTCTCTAACCGTCCAAGCCCCCGCCAGGCCATGCAAGAAACCCTCATGCTCGGCCTACGCCTCACGCAAGAAGGCGTCTCCAACACCGCCTTCCACAACCGCTTTGGAATGGGAATCTTAGAAGCCTTCCCGCGCGAAATTAGCGAACTAACCGAACTCGGCCTGCTCGAATGGCACGAGCAAGACACCCTGCGCCTGACCCCGCGCGCCAGGCTGATTGGCAATCAGGTTTTCATGCGCTTTGTATAAGTTAAAAAACACAATAAAAGTTATCTGTACATCCTTATTGTAATAAATTACAATAAGGACATGACCTGCTCCCCCACCCACGTTGCCGACCAAATCCGCGAACGCGGCTTCCGCCTCACTCCCCAGCGGACAGCCATTCTAAACGTCCTGTACGATTCTAGCGGACACCTGTCCCCTCCCGAAATTTTCAACCAACTCAAAAACATCCTCCCCGGCGCAACCGAGCCGACCGTCTACCGCAACCTGGATTTCCTGCGAGAGAACGGATTCATCCGCGCCACCCAAACAGGCAACGGACGCCTGGAATACGAAATTGTCATCCACCCCCATCATCACCTGATCTGCAAAACTTGCGGACAGGAAATCGAAATCCCCCACGAGCAACTAAAACCTTTGTATGACCAGTTGGAACAATCCACCGGCTACCAACTGACAGAAAATCATCTCACTTTCATGGGCCAATGCCCGCATTGTAAACAAAAAGGAGAATAAAAAATGCTCTACGCACCCGCCCCGCTTCACATCCCCGACGGATTTTTAAGCACGGTCGTCTCGCTCGTTTTCTGGGCGCTAACCATCATCGCCGTCGCAATCGCCATCTCCAAAACCAATAAAAGCCTTGGAGAACGCCAAATTCCGCTCATGGGCATTATGGCCGCTTTCATTTTTGCCGCCCAAATGCTCAACTTCCCGGTTGCGGGTGGCACCTCCGGCCACTTCCTGGGTGGCGCGCTGGCAGCCATCGTGCTGGGCCCCTGGGCTGGCATCCTGGTCATGACCGCCGTCATCGCCGTGCAGGCCCTGCTCTTTCAGGATGGCGGCTTGCTCGTCATGGGCGCCAACATCTTCGATATGGGCATCCTGACCGCCATCATCGGCTTCGGCTTGTATCGCGGCGTATCCGCCTCAGCCAACAAAACGCTCAAGCTGGCCGTCGCCGGGGCCGCAGCCTGGCTCTCAACCATGGCCGCCGCGCTCCTGACCGCCCTGCAACTTTGGATTAGCGGCACATCCAGCCTGCAAATCGTCCTGCCGGCCATGCTTGGCGTTCACGCCCTGATTGGAATCGGCGAAGCCATCGTCACCGCCGCCGCGCTCGGATTCATCTTCCAAACCCGCCCCGACCTGCTCCAGGCTGAATCAGTCGCCGAAAAAGGTGGGCGCGGCTGGATTTTGGCCGGAACCCTCGTCGCGCTGGCCGCCGTCCTGCTCGCCCCATTCGCCTCCGGCGACCCCGACGGTCTCGAACGGGTAGCCGAAGACCTGGGCTTCCTCGAAGCCGGTCTTGACGCCCCCTACCAGATTTTGCCCGACTACACCATCCCCTTCCTCGGTGAAACAGCACTCTCCACCATCGTGGCCGGCATCGTTGGCGCGCTGGTCATGTTGGGAATGATGGTCGTCATCGGCAGTCTGCTCAAGAAGCGGAACACGTAAGTTGTCCACCTTCGACCGCTACCAGGCCGCCGAAAGCCCCCTGCACCGCCTAGACCCGCGCGCCAAACTGGTCATGGCGGTGCTGTTCATCCTGTCCAACGCCCTGCTGCCCGATGGCGCCTGGGCCGCGTTTGGACTGGGATGGATTTTCCTTCTGCTGGCAAACTCCACTTCAAACCTGGGCGTTGACTTCACCTTTCGACGTTCCTTCATCGCCCTGCCCTTCATGCTGGTCGCCGTTTCGGCAATTTTTGCTCCGTCCGGGCAGCCGCTGGCCGAATGGAGAATCGGCAGCCTGAGCCTGGTCGCCACCGACGTCGGAATCATCCGCTTCGGCAGCATCCTGGCGCGGACATGGCTCTCCGTCCAGGCCGGAATCCTGCTGGTCGCTGTCACCCGCTTCCCTGACCTGATTCACGCCTTCGAACACTTGCGCGTGCCATCGATACTAACCGCCATCGTTGCTTTCCTTTACCGCTATCTCTTCGTGCTAACCGATGAAGCCCAACGCCTGCTGCGCGCCCGCGATTCGCGCTCGGCGGCCCTGCCCGGCCAGCGGAGCGGTGGCAGCCTGTTTTGGCGCGCGCGCATCACCGGCAACATGGCCGGACAATTATTCCTGCGCAGTTACGAACGCTCTGACCGCATCTACAACGCCATGCTGGCGCGCGGATATGCCGGGCAAATACGCACCCTGCGCGCCCACATCATGAAACGCCGCGATTGGCTGGCGCTGGCCGCCACCACCCTTGCGCTGATACTCTTACAACTAATAGGAAGACTTGGCTAATGCCCATCATCCACCCTGCCCCGTCCCTGCCTCCCCTGCAAACAGACTGCGACGCCCTGCAAATCAGCGACCTGCACTTCTCCTACCCCGATGGACGCATCGCGCTGAATGGCATCAATCTCAACCTGTGCCGCGGCGACAAAGTCGCGCTGGTCGGCCCCAACGGCGCCGGAAAAAGCACCCTGATGTTGCACCTGAACGGCATCCTGAACGGTGGCACGGGCAGAATCAAAGTGGCAGGGCTGCCGGTCAGCGAGAAAAACCTGCCGGTCATTCGCGCCGCCGTCGGACTGGTCTTTCAAAACCCGGATGACCAACTGTTCTCCCCAACCGTCTTTGAAGATGTGGCCTTTGGCCCGTTGCACATGGGCTACCCCGAAGACGAAATCCGCGCGCGGGTAGAAAACGCCCTGGCCCAAGTGCAAATGAGCAATTATCGCGATCGACTCTCGCATCACCTGAGCATTGGCGAGAAAAAACGCATTTCCATCGCCACCGTTCTGGTTATGTCGCCGCAAATTCTCATTCTCGACGAACCCAGCGCCGGGCTTGATCCACGCGCCCGCCGCGCGCTGATTAACCTGCTCAAACAACTCGACATCACCATGCTGGTCTCAACGCACGACCTGGCCCTGGCGCGCGAGATTTTCCCACGCATGGTCATCATGGACGAAGGCCGCATCGTCGCCGACGGCCAAACCGCTGAACTGCTGAAAGACATCCCTCTCCTCGAAGCGCACGGGCTGGAAAAGCCATAAAAAAGCGCGGCGCGGGAAAATCCCGCGCCGCGCTTTTTCAAAACCAGATAGTTATGGCAGAACCTCGAAATTCCACCAACCACCCTCCGCCTCAATATCCTGACCATTGATGCGCGCGCGCGCCTGCCATGAATAAGTACAACCAGGAAGTAATTCTAAGTCTTCATAGTAAACATACAACTTGCCACCTGAATTGACCCAACCAGTATCTGTATCAGAGGGACAAGTAGCCGATGCGCTTCTCGTAAAGCGATATTCATAATACTCGGCATTGCCAGCATTCGCCCACCAGAAGCGACCATTCAACAGTTTCTCGTTCACGTTTCGGTGGCTAAATTGAGTACCGCTGGCCGGGCTAACTTTCTTGAAAGCCGCAGGCACGGCATCAGCAACAACCTTAAACTGCCAGGCCTGATTATCAGCATAAATGTACTGCCCATTAACAAACGCCCGCACATGCCAGACATAGGTTTCCCCAATCTCCAGGCTCAAATGGTCGCGGTGATCGTACAATTTACCGTTGGTATAAGTCCATAAATCGGCATTGTTTGCATCGCAAACAGCAGGGCTTTTCACAAAACAAACTTCATAAGGAACCGCGCCCGCTGAACCCCACCATAAACGAGAACTATATTTGTTCAAGAAATCGCCGCGGCTAACCGATTCATTGTTAGCAGGCATATTTTTCTTAAAACCAGTCGGGGCTTCATCTGCGAGAACAGCAAAACTCCACGAACCCGCATCAGCATAAACATAACTTCCATTAACCAGGGCGCGAACCTGCCAATGATATGTTTTGCCTATACCCAGATCAAGCGGATCAATATAAAAATACAACTTTCCGTTCGAACTTTCCCAGTTCGAATCGGCTGAATTGATGGCGCATTCGGCGGCAATTTCAGAAAAACAATACTCGTGCTGCACAGAACCGGCAGATTTCCACCACAAGCGCGCCCCAAGTTTATCCTTAAAATACCCGCGACTGAATGATGCGCCATTGCCTGGGCTTAATTTACCAAAACCCGCCGGCGTTGGGTCGGGCAAAATTGTGAATGACCAGACATCACCAGCATTATTACCAGCATATACATATTGCCCGTTAGAAATCGCGCGCACATGCCAGCGATATGTTTCACCTACCTCAAGCGAAAACGGATCAATATAAGCATACAACTTTCCATTGGTATCATTCCAAAGCCCTGCATTGTTAACATCACAAGTATTCGGCGATTTTACAAAGCAGACCTCATGCGTAGTTGCCCCCGCCGACTTCCACCATAAGCGCGCTCCCCATTTATCACGAAAATCAGCGCGATTAAAACTCGCTACATTGGCCGGGCTAACTTTCAAAAAGGCGCTCGGCGCAGAGTCAGAAAGCACTTCAAATGACCACCAATTTCCGTTATCAGCATAAATGTATTCGCCATAAATCAAAGCGCGCACCTGCCAATAATAAGTTGTCCCAGGTTGTAGATTCAAATCCTTATAATACACATACATCTTACCGTCAGTATCGACCCATTCCGTATTGCAAGTATTTGCTGCCGTCGAAATACAATACTCATGCGGGAAGTTACCCGCATACAGCCACCAAAAACGCGCGCCCAGTTTTCCTTCCATCTCAGCCAGGCTAAACTTAGCGCCATTGGCGGGCGTTTTCTTGCCAAAAGTTTCGGTGCCTGAAGCAGAAACAATCTCCGCAGCAGAAAAGTTCACAGCCAACACCACAACAAGTAACAGCAAACTCAAAAAGCGAAACCATTTGTTAAGCATAAAAGCCTCTCTTTCTTTAATGAACAAGCGCAAAAACGCGCCTGCCCATTATAAATGAAAAAAATAGGGTTACGGAAGACGCCCGCCCTGGTACAAATGTCCCACCACGCGACTGGCGGCACGCGTCAGCCGGTCACGAATTGCCAGGCCCAGACCACCCTCGTCAAAATCACGGCACACAATCACATCTACCCCCTGCTCATCGAGCCAGCGCATGCCGGCATAAATCTGGCGGGCAATACTGTGGATGTCGCCACCCAGGCGATAGACAACCGCGCCTGCCTGTGCCAACGCCCCGGCCTCCTCATCCGCCGCAAGCGCGCCGACCGTTCTACCCGCGAGCCTGGCTTCCGTTAAATAGGCCTGCAACAAGGCCCCAGCCTGTTCACCGGTAAACAAAACCATCTCGGCACGAGGGGCATAGTGCTTTTCGAGCAAGCCGGGGCTGGGCAGGCCTGCTTCGGGCTTACGCTTCTGCCCCAGTACCTCCACCGCCCCGATAACGGATTCAAGCATCTCGCGCGTCACCCCGCCCGGGCGCAGAATTCGCGCCGGGGTGGTAGAAACGTCTAAAACGGTCGATTCGACTCCAATTGTCGTTGCGCCGCCATCCAGGATGATATCTACCCGCCCAGCCAAATCATGCCAGACGTGTTGGGCTGTGGTTGGGCTGGTGCGCCCAAAGCGATTGGCGGAGGGCGCAGCGACGGGAATTCCGGCGGCCTGAATCAAGGCTCTGGCAACGGGGTGATCTGGCACGCGCAGGGCTACGGAGGGCAGGCCGGAGGTGATCAGGTCTGGCACTTCGGGGCGTTTGGGCAGAATCAGGGTGAGAGCGCCGGGCCAGAAGGCGCGCATGAGCGTTTGAGCCGTTTCTGAAACGGAAGCCGCAACCAGCGCGACCTGGTCGATACTGCTTAAGTGGACAATGAGCGGGTCGGCGGTGGGGCGTCCTTTGGCGGTGAATATCCGGGCTGCGGCATCCACATAAAGCGCATTGGCCCCCAAGCCGTAAACCGTTTCGGTAGGGAAGGCGACCAGCCCACCTTTTTTGAGGGTTTCAGCGGCCAGGGCGATATTTTCGGGGGTTGCGGGGAGCAGCAAGGTCATTCGAGGTCGAAACGGTAGACGTTGGTTTCCCAACGATGGAATCCAAGTTTTTGGTAGAGTTGGTTGGCTGCGGCGCGGCGCGGATTGGAGGTGAGGGCCATGTAACGCGCGCCCCATTCGCGCGCCAGGCGCAAGGCTTCGTTGGTGAGGGCCGCGCCCATGCCCTGCCCACGCGCAGATTCATCCACCACAACATCTTCAAGGCGGGCATGAGCGCCGGCTGGCGAGCGAATCAGGCAAACAGTTGCCAGGCCGAGGATGGGGCCATTTTCGAGCAGGCGGGCGGCAAGCAAAATGGAACCTTGAAAATCGAGCAGGGTTTGCAATTGCTCGCGGTTGGGCGGGGGGACATTGGTGGTCAATTGCGGGATGAGCCTTTGAAAGGCTTCGAAGATTTCAGAGTCTATATTGGCTACGCGAAAAATAAGCATGACCTGGGCTAAGGCGCATTCAGGCGATATATCTGGGCGGCGCCTATCTCCGTTTCTAAAATATAATTGTTGCGCACAAATTCATAGAAAGTTTCAATGTTGTGCGGCAGGCTCGCCCATAATTTGCCAGTACCCTGCTGTTGTTGACGAATTTGCGGGTTGAGGGCGGGGAGTAAATCCTGGTTAAGGGCGTGGGTATCGACTATCATTTGAGGCGGGTTGGCGAGCAGATCGTCCATAAATCGGTTAGCAAGACGGGTAGAGATGGGTGAATCGACCAGCAAAGGGTAAAACAAAACCGAAGATGGGCTTTCGCGCCGCGCCATGTAATTGTAGGCCAACCTGCCACCCCAAACCAGCACAGAGTCGTCTGGGGCTGTGTTATGGCGCAGATAGGCCGCGAGGGCGTCGTCGATTTCGATGCCTTGCGCCCGATTTACGGCCACCTGGCGCAGGCTGGAAGTTATCTCAGATAATGGCGCGGATAAAACCAGGAAACAGACCAGCAAAATGCCCAAACTGACCCATGCGCGGCGACGTTCAAGGCGTTGATGAAGGCCGGGTAATTCGGCGAACAAATGAGCCGAGAGAATTGCCAGCGCGGGCATCCAGGTGATGTAGTAGTGTGGATAGCCGCGCCCGGAGAGGGTGCTCAAAAAGGCTTCGAGCGGAAGGAGGATGAGCAGAAAAAGAATCCACGCTTCGCGTTTGTTGGCGACAAATATGAGTAAAAGATACCCCAGCAAGGCAAACCCCGCTGGAATGCCGATGAAGCCAAAGCCCGATTTTATTCCGTTTAGTAAATTTCCGCCGTTGCTCATGGAAAGGTTAAACAAGATGGCGGCATCAATCGCTTCAGTTAGCGATCCCTGCGCGAAGAGGGCCAGGCCTGCAAGCGCGAGAACCAACAGAACCGCCATGCCTGACCATAGCAGTCGAAAGGCGAGTAGTCGAAATTCGCGCTGAAGAACGGCGTGAAAAATCCAGGCCAGCACCAGCGCCATGTGCAAGCCGGTATTGTTGGCGCGCAAGAGAAAACTAAGGCCAAAAGTTATCCCTATCAGGAAGGGAAACGTCTTTTTTTGTGGCGACTGAAGGGACAGCGAAAACAGGAGCGCCGCCGCAAAGTTGAAAGGCAGGGAATATTCTTCAGTCAGGTTGCCACCCTGCAAAACACCTTGTAAACCCCAAATCCAGGCAACACTGCCAAATAAGGCCGGGAAAAAACCATAGCGGCGCTGCAAGAGATGGAAGCCAAGCCCCGCCGAAAGAAGAATGGAGAATAATTCCAACAGCCAAATGCCCCAACGGGTGCCACGTCCGAGCAGCAGGCCGAGGGCATTGATGTAAAAAATTCCGGGGGGTTTGCTTTCCCATAAATCAAGATAGGGGATCTTGCCTTGCAAAATCTGCTGGCCTATATACAGATAATAGCCACTATCCAGCGACGGAAAAGCGCGCAACGGATCAGCCTGAGATAAAACAGTCAGCGATAACAAAAGCACGATCAGGGCGGCAAATGCGAAGGGAAGCGCGGCAGATGCGCGTTGCGTCAGACTCATAATTTCATCTCCAGGCGCAAATCGTGTAGTTTTTTCAACATCGCAGGCGGCAGGTGCTGAATTTTCCCCAGCCCGCTTGCCAAAACAATGACCCGCGCAACATGCTCCAGTCGCTCCAGATGAATCATGGCTTCTTCGAGGTGGCGGCCCAACGTAATTGCGCCGTGATTGCGGATGAGGATGGCATTATGCCCGGCAAGATGGGCGCGAATAGCGTGGGCGTTCTCGTCTGTGCTGGGGGTGGCGAAGTCGGTGGTGGGGACGGGGCCGAGACCTTCGAGCAACTCAGGCAGGACATCTTCCGGGAAAGGGATATTGGCAACGGTGAGCGCGGTGGCATGTGCCGGATGGGCATGGATGACGGCGCGAACATCAGGCCGCTGACGGTAGACTTCAAGGTGCATGGGAGTTTCGGAGGAGATGCGGCGTTTTTTGCGCGGGTTGCCTTTAAGCAGATTGCCCGCCAGGTCGATGATGAGCAGGTCGTCCAGTTCTAGGCGGCCTTTGCACAAAGTGGACGGGGTAATCATCAGGCTATCTTCGCCCATACGGACGGAGATATTGCCGTTGTTGGCGGGCATCAACCCCTGAGCGTAGCAAATTCGTCCGGCTTCCACAATGGCCTGACGCAAATCGCGCTCGGTGGCAATTTCACTAAACTGTAATCGATTAAACATGGACAGGGAATCAGGCGGCGATTTGCTGGGCTTCGCGCCGAGGCCAAAGACTCAACCCGACATAGTAAGCCACATAGATGAAAGACACCCAAACCACCCAGCCCGGCACATCGGGATATTGTAAAAGTCCCCAAACGCCGATAATGGCATACAGATATGAAAGAATGAGCGTCAGGCGGCGCAAGCGGGTATTGCGGCTGGGGTAGAGGTATTTGATCGGAACAAAAACCAGGATGTTGAGCAGAACCAGAAAAATAAGGTTTAACCAGGGATTCAGGCCCATCAGGAGCATGTAAAGCACCATCACATTCCAGTAAGAAGGAAAGCCCTTGAAGAAATATTCATTGCTATCGTCGGTTTTGGCATCGACCTGGGTAAATTGATAGGCGGAAGTCAGCAGGATGGCGATTGCGCCAGGCCAGCGGAAGAGTTCAGGAAGGAAATCGGCCTGTACGAGAAAGAGGGCCGGAACAACGACATAGTTAAGATAATCGAGGATGTTATCGAGCAGCGCGCCGTCGATGTTTTTGGCATAGGTCTTGACATCGGCCCAGCGCGCCAACATACCGTCAAAGCCATCCACGAACATTGCCAGAACCATCCAGAAGATTGCCAGACGCCATTCCTGGTTAAAGATGGCGACCAAGGCCAGCAAGGCCCAAACAGCACCGGTGGCGGTGAATAAGTGAACGCCCATCGCCAGGGATTTTCGCAAAAGCGGGTTGGTGGGTGGTGAGATATTGATCATACAGGCAATTATACCCGCCAGAAAAGAAAAATAACCGAAAGAGAAATGCCGCAGCGCAAAAATTTATCTCACACTGCGGCATTTCATGCGAATTGACGAACGCCGTCGTACCAACTAACGCAGGGTAACGGCCTTAACCATCGCAATCGTCACGCGTTCGCCGTCAAATTCTTCAACTTGCATTTTGGAAGTGACCAGCGAAGGCGCAAAGTGCAATTCCACGCAGAGCGTTTCAGCCATGATGGTCTCGCGATGGATTTCGATGGCCTGTTTCAAGGCGGGAGTGGCGTGCAGGTAGAGCAGGATGCGGTCTGAAACGTCGAAATCGGCCTTTTTGCGGAAATCCTGCACCCGGCGCACAAACTCACGCGCCATGCCTTCGGAAACCAGTTCGGGGGTCAGTTCAGTCACCAGCGCGGCAACATAGGGGCCATCTTCTGCCACCGCAAAACCTTCCTTTGCCAGAGTTTTGACCTCGACTTCATCGGCCTGGATGTCATAAGCCTGGCCTTCGACTTCGACCCTGAGCGTTTCCCCGCTAATAAACACGCGGGCCACTTCTTCAGCGCTCCTCGACTGAATGGCTTTGGCAAGTAGCGGGAATTTGTTGCCATACTTTTGGCCCAATTGCTTGGGGAGCGGCTTCACCGAGTATGAGACCGCCTCGGTGGAGGCATCCAGCAGGCGCACGGCTTTAACGTTCAGTTCGTCAGTCAGCAGGTCATCGTAATAGTGAACGGCGCGGCGTTCATCGGGGTTGCCAACCGAGAAGGCGGCTTCAGCCAAAGGCTGGCGCACTTTGCGGTTGGCTTTGGCGCGCGCGGCGTGTCCGAGCGAGGCCAGGCGCATGACCAGGCGCATATCACGATTGAGCGATTCGTCAATCAGCGCGGAATCGACCGCCGGCCATTCGGCCAGATGCACCGATTCGGACGCAGCAGAATCGTACGAGCGGACCAGATTTTGGTAAAGAGCGTCTGCGAGGAAGGGCATGGTGGGAGCCAGCAATTTACTCAGGGTAACGAGCGCGGTATGCAGGGTGGCGTAAGCGGCCTGTTTGTCGGAATCCGATTCCGATTTCCAGAAGCGGCGGCGTGAACGGCGCAAGTACCAGGTTGAAAGCACCTCCACAAATTTTTCCACCGGGCGGGTTGCGCCGGTCACGTCGTAGGTTTCGAGGGCGTTGGTCACGTCACGGACAAGGACGTTCAGTTCAGAGAGCAGCCATTTGTCCAATTTCGAGTAGGCCAAATTGTCGACCTGGCCGGGCTGCCATTTGTCGAGGTTGGCGTAAGTGACGAAGAATGAATAGACGTTCCAGAGCGTGAGGGTGAAGTTGCGCAATACTTCGCCCACCAGGTCGACCGAAAAGCGGCGTTCGTTTCCGGGTGGCGTGGCGGTGTAGAGATACCAGCGAAAGGCGTCGGCCCCATTGACGGTCAGCACGTCCCAGGGATTGACGATGTTACCGCGCGATTTCGACATTTTGTAGCCTTCGCCGTCCAAAATCAGGCCCAGGCAGATGACATTTTTGTACGCTGGTTGCTCAAAAACCAGCGTGCTGATGGCGTGCAGCGAGTAGAACCAGCCGCGAGTCTGATCCACCGCTTCGCAGATGTAATCGGCAGGATACTGTTTCTGGAAGGCTTCCTGGTTTTCAAAGGGATAGTGCCATTGGGCAACCGGCATGGAACCCGAATCGAACCAGACATCAATCAGGTCGGTAACGCGGGACATTTTTCCGCCGCATTCAGGGCAGGGAAAGTGGACGTTATCGACATGCGGACGGTGCAGGTCAAGCGCGCTTTGATCGCGCCCGGTGAGTTCGGAGAGTTCGGCCACAGAACCAAGACAATGATGATGACGGCAAGACTCGCACTCCCAAACCGGCAAAGGCGTGCCCCAGTAGCGCTCACGCGAAAGCGCCCAATCGATGTTGTTGTTTAGCCAGTTGCCAAAGCGTCCATCTTTAATGTGGTCGGGAACCCAGTTGATGTTCTGGTTGAGGCTGACCATCATGTCTTTATACTGACTCGTGCGCACATACCAGGCTTCACGGGCGTAATATAAGAGCGGCGTGGTGCAGCGCCAGCAGAAGGGGTACGTGTGTTCATAGGTCTCGGCACGATAAAGCAGGCCGCGATGGTGCAAATCCTGGGTGATGTAGGGGTCGGCATCTTTAACAAACTGACCGCGCCAGGGGGTTACTTCGGGGATGAATGCGCCATCAGGTGCGACGGTCATAATCACGGGCAGGTCATATTCCATCGCCACGCGCATATCGTCCGCGCCAAAGGCTGGGGCAATATGAACCAGGCCGGTACCGTCATCGGTGCTGACAAAATCGCCAAAGATGACGTAATGGGCCGGTTTTTCAGGCGGAAGGAAGGTGAAGAGCGGCTGATAGCGCACGCCTTTCAATTTTTTGCCTTTGAAGGTTTCCAACACTTTGAACTCTTCGCCGCGAAAAACTTTTTCAAGCAGGGCTTCAGCCAGAATGAGTTTTTCTGCGCCGCCTTCTTCGAGCGCGCGCTCGACCTTGACATAATCAATCTCTTCGCCAGCCGCTACGGCAACGTTGGATGGCAATGTCCAGGGGGTGGTGGTCCAAACCAGCAGCGAAGTTCCCGGCTCATCGACGAGGGGTAAACGGACAAAAACCGAGGGGTCGGTGGCGGTATCGTAACCGAGGGCAACTTCGTGGTCTGAAAGCGGCGTCCCGCAACGTGGGCAGTAGGGCACAACCTTGAATCCCTGATAAAGCAGGCCTTTATCCCACATCTGACGCAAAAGCCACCAGACCGATTCGATGTAATCGTTGGTGAAGGTGACATAGGCAGTTTCCAGATTGACCCAGTAGGCCATGCGCTCGGTGAGACGCTCCCAATCCTGAATGTAATCGAAAGCCGATTTGCGGCACAATTCGTTGAATTTGGCGATGCCATATTCTTCGATTTGCTGCTTGTTGGTGAAGCCAAGCCGTTTTTCGACCTCGATTTCCACCGGCAGACCATGTGTATCCCAACCGCCCCGACGCGAGACATGGTAGCCGCGCATCACTTTGTAGCGCGGAAAAACGTCCTTAAAGGCGCGGGCCAGCACATGATGAACGCCCGGCTTGCCATTTGCGGTTGGCGGGCCTTCATAGAAAACATACTCCGGGCCGCCTTCGCGGGTGGAGAGGGTCTTTTCAAAAATTTTCGCTTTCTTCCAAAACTTTAACACGCCCTCTTCCAGGGCGGGAACATCCAGTTTTGGGGATACAGATTGAAACGCCATTCATGCCTCCAGATTCGATGATTCGGTATTCGATACTCGGTATAAAACAAAAACTCTCGTCCACATCTGGGACGAGAGAAAAACTCACGCGGTACCACCCGGATTTCCCGCCAACCCATTGCGGGCAGGCAGACGCTCGGCAAGGGACGATCATCCCTCTGCCCGATTAACGGTGGGCATCCGGCTTGCTTACTTGTTTCAGTTCAGCGCCACTGGATACTGGTGGCTGCATACTGATTTTCAGCGCGCGGCTCCGAAAGGATTTTCAACCCGGCGTCCTGCCCCGGCTCGCACCAATCCCAGGGTCGCTGACAGTAAAGCCAAGTCTACTCGTTTTCATCACAGCCTTTCGGGTGATTATACCCAAAAACTCGCTTTTCTGAAAGTTATTGATGTGGCAATTTTAACCGCCACAAACGAAACGATTGTTCAAACCCCTTAATACCGGTTTCAAAAACCGAGTAAGACAATTTACTTTCAGTCAACCACTCTTTCACCTGCGGATCATTGGCAACCTGTTCGCTCAAAAGAACCTCGCCGCCATCGGCCAGGCCAGGCAAGCGCGCCGCGGCATTAACCGTCGAGCCGAAATAGTCCAGCCGCTCATTGAGCGTGACGGCGATGCAAGGGCCGCTGTGAATGCCAACCTTGAGATAGAGCGGCGGCGTCCCTTCCGTTTTGGTGATTTCAGCATGAGCGCCCTGAATGGCAAGAATCGCGCCCAAAGGTTGACGAAAAACCGCCATGACCGCATCGCCCATCGTTTTTACCACCGCGCCGCCCTGCCGGGCGATTTCCTGTTCGAGAATTTCAAAATGCTCACGCACGCGCCCAAAGGCAGAAGCATCACCAATCTGGCGATACATACGGGTCGAATCGCGCAAATCGGTAAACATCAACGTCACCGAACTGATCGACAACTGCTCCCCAGCCCGCAGCGCCTCGTTGGAGAACAAATCACGGAAAAGTTGCAGGCTGGTCACATCTACGGCGGTGGCGGCCTGGTTGCCCCATTCGCCATTTTCGAGCATGAAATCGAGTGGCTCGGAATCGCGATTGTGCAGGCGCAAAGTTGGCGTCAGGCCAACGCGCACATCATCGGCAGGCAGGCTATCGCTCAAGATATCGACCTGATTCGGGCCATCCGGGAGCGCCCTCAAATTGAGATTGCCCAGACGCGAACGCAAAACATAAAGACCTTTGTCGAGCACGGTGCCGAGGCTAACCACCTCGCCGGCCAAAACACGCTGCGAAAGATTAATATGCGGCACATGCTGCGGACTACCAATACAAAACGCTGTCTGCTCGCCCAAAGTCCGCACCGCCGGGTTCGGACGGAAAGTGACCTCAACCTGGCGATCAAAATTGGCTTCAAAGTCCATCTGACACGACGGACAATGGCTATGCGCATGGACTTCGCTCAAACGACCATGACTCTCCGAAGCCCCACGACACATCGGGCAAATCAGTTCCCACTGAACATCCAGCAAGCCCAGGCGGGCCGCTTGCAAAAACATTTCCAGTGTTTTACGTCGGTCTGCCTCCCAATAATCTGCCAGCGCAAACGGACGCATTCTCACCAGGCTAAAATCATCACCGGCGCGCAACAAGTCAACCAGTCGCGCAACCAACCCAGGCGGTGAACCAGACGACTCCAAACCGGCCCGACCGGCTTCCAAACGTTGTTGCCCGCCAGCCGCCAGACGACCATCGCCTGGCACATCCAGTGGCGTTTTACCGGCCAGGGCAAGCGCGTCGTACATCCTGAAAACCTGTACAAACCGACGCGCGCTCATCAGACCAATGCCAATCGCAATCACGGCATCACCAAGCAAGTTTCTCGCCGTTGCCCAAACCTGATAACGCAACAAAGTACCGCCATTTTGCGGGCTTAGTTCACACAAAACTCGCATTTCAGCCAGCGGACCTTTTTTATAGTCGCGAACAATCCCAAAACGATAAGGATACGTCCACTCAAAAGGATTCTCATTCCACTCAATATTGATCACCGGCTGCTTAAAGCGCATGTGGCTTACCCCGTCATAAACCCCCAAACGCTCAACCGGCGGCAAACCCGTATCGCGGTTAAAACGGTTGGTATCCGCCACAAACGGCCAGAGCGACTCAGGGCTGGCGGCAAGATGAAGTTCCCAATTATAGTGATATTCTTTTGGCATACCAGAATTATACAGGATTTGTCTTAATAACAGATTACAAAATCGTAGCGCAACAAAAAGTTCACAACTCCACAACTTGACGCCCCTCCAACAGCCATGTTATGATGACCGAAACAGGTAAAAAAATGACCGAAGAATTTACAGACAACGCCCAAACAGCGGCGGAACAAGACCCCCCCGAAGAAACACCCCACCAAAAACGCTCAAGCAAAACCAACTGGCTTGAAGCCCTTGCCCAAATGGGCCTGGGCGATTCACTTCTGCGCATTGCCACCGGCGCAATCACCCTGCTGGCCCTGGCCGCCATTGTCCTGCTCCTGCGCGCCTTTTTCACCGGCAGCCCTCAAAACGCAGTAACCCAACCTCTCGAAACCGACTCGCAACCCGCGCAAGTCAGCCTGCAATCCATCCCACAAGCCGAAAACATCTACCGTGGCATCGGACGCATGGCCCTGATGAACACCAACATCCCCAACCGCCCGCGCCCCGAAATTGTCAAATACATCGTCGAAACCGGTGACACCATCTTTGGCATTGCCGAAAAATTCAGCCTCAAACCCCAAACCATCTTCTTCGCCAACCGAAACATCCTCGGCGACGACCCGCACCGCCTGCGTCCCGGCCAGGAACTCAACATCCTGCCCCTTGATGGCGCATACTACGAATGGCAAGCCGGAGACGGCCTGAACGGCGTCGCCCGCTTCTTCAAAGTCACCCCTGAAGAGATCATCAACTACCCCGGCAACAACCTCGACCCCGCCACCATCGGCGACTACGCCAACCCCAACATCCGCCCGGGAACCTTGCTCATCGTCCCCGGCGGCACCCGCGATTTCGTCTCCTGGAGCGCCCCGATTGGCCTCACGCGTGACAACCCCGGCGTAGCCCGGCAACTAGGCGCGGGGCATTGCGGCACAGTTAGCGTGGGCGCAGTTGGTTACGGCTACTTTGTCTGGCCCACCAACAGCCGCTTCCTCTCCGGTTTCGATTACTCCCCCGAAACCAACCACTACGGCCTCGACCTGCACGGCAAACTCGGCGACCCGCTCTACGCCGTCGACGCCGGCGTCATCGTCTATGCCGGTTGGAACGACTGGGGCTACGGCACCATGGTCGTCATCGACCACGGCAACGGCTGGCAATCGCTCTACGCCCACATGAGCGCGCTCAACGTCGGTTGTGGGCAAAGCGTGGGCCAGGGCGCAGTCATCGGCGCAGTCGGCAGCACCGGGCGTTCGAGCGGCCCACACCTGCATTTTGAACTCATGCACAATTCCTACGGAAAAGTCAACCCCTGGCTGTACCTGCCGCAGTAACAACTACAACACCGGAACCCGCGCCTCATAAAACAACCAACGCCCGATAACTTCCTCCATCACCACCAGCAGGAAAATCGGGAGCATCATCCACGCCCCAGCCGGGTCCACAACAAACAGCGACATCAACGCCCCAACCACCGCCAGCCCGCTCAAACCAAGCCGAATCCGGTTCGCTGTTTTCTCGAACCAGTTCCGCGTCGAAACCACGATCCCCACCTCCAACAGCAGCAAAACCGACAGCGGAATCGCCACCGAACCCAACCCCGCCCCGAAAGCGACCCCCATTAAACCGAGCGTTCCGGCGCTCAAGAAAAAAGCCGCCCCCGTTCGCCAAGAATTCCAGGTCGGGGCCGCCCGCAAGCGGTAGACCTGCGTCATGCTATACACCAGAGCAAGGCCCAGTAAGGCAGTAACCAGTAACCAGCCTATCCTGAGCCAGGTCGAAGGATATCCAGTATCAAAGAACCAGTATTCAGCAAGAGAAACCAGCCACGACGCGCCAAACAAACCAATCACCAAAATTTCGCGGCTGAGCCATGATTTTCGCAAATGCAAGAGCGCCCGCCAGGCGTTCTTTTTTGTTCCCAGGTGCAGGAAAGAAATCAAGCCGCCCAGGCCGAGTAATAAACCAATAGTTAGCAAGTTGAATGTTGAAGGTTTAAAGAACAAAGAAGCCACCGCCATCCCCGCCGACATTTGCGCCAGCAGGGTAAACGCTACCAGCGGCAACTCATCCAAACCATCAAGAATTTTCCTTTGTGTCCTTTGTGTTTGAACCTCCTCCCGATTGGAAATCACCTTCTCCAACCCATTCCCCATCCCCACATGAACCTTAATCGCCAGGTGCGGCTGCGTGCGTGAAAACGCCGGCAGGGGGAAAGGATGTTCGGTGGCAGGAAGTTCCCATAACGCCCTCACCCCATCCCCTCTCCCGGCGGGAGATGGGCAAGAAATGATGGGTACAAAATCCAGCACCCGCATCGGGCAAGCCGCCACGCAAGCCGGGGACTTGCCTTCAGCCAATTCATCGAGACAAAAATTGCACTTCGTCATGCGGCCCAGTTCAGGATTGTACTGCGGCACCGAGTACGGACAAGCCCAGGCGCAATACCCGCAGCCCATGCACTTCGACTCGTCGATGAAAACCACCCCATCTTCACGCTGAACATAAGCATCCGTCGGGCAAACCCCGGCGCATTTGGGGTGAACGCAGTGATTACAGCCCAGCGACAGGTTGTAGGCAAACACCGAATTTTCCCAGGCGTTGCCGGTTTGCCGCCACTGCCCACCCGAAACCTCGAACACCCGCCGCCACAAAACCCCAACCGGAAGGTTGTTCTTGTCTTTGCAGGCCACCTGGCAGGCTTTGCAACCGGTACAGGCCGATGCGTCGAAGGTGAAGGCGTAGGTCATGATATTCTCAGGTAGGGGCGTAGCAATGCTACGCCCTTACTCTTTCTATTTGAACCATAATCGTATGCTGCGCCGTGCCGAAGGCAAACGGAGTCCAGCGTTCGGAGGTCAGGACGTTGATGCAGCCACCGAAGTCTGTAGGGGCGGAGCATGCTCCGCCCCTACTCTCGTTTGGACTCCACCACGCGCCCTGCGGAATATCGACCACGCCAGGCAGGATGCGCGGGGTGACGCGGGCGGGAATGACCAGTTCACCGCGCTCGTTCCAGGCGCGGACGAGGTCGCCGTCATGGATGCCGCGCGCTTCGGCGTCGAGCGGGTTGATGAAGATGCGCTGCGGGAAGGCTTCGCCCAGCCAGTCGTTGTTGTCGTGGGTGGAGTGGACGCGGTGCAGGGTGTGGTGGCCGAGGGCTTGTAAGGGAAATTCTTTCTTGTCCCGCGCTCCCTTGCGGGATTGGACACGGAACACGCGGAATTCACGGAGTAACACGGAATTTTCTTTGTTTTCTCCGTGTTTTTCTGCGTGTTCCGTGTTTTCCGTGTCCAAAAATGGGTGTTCCCACTCT
>DAOUML010000052.1:0-11918 GCA_034411635.1 Anaerolineales bacterium | reverse complement strand
TATTCGTAGAGCGACATTTATGTCGCCTGAAAGCAAATTCTCAACCGCCTTACTCCTAAACGCGACTTGAAAGTCGCGCTACGGTAGGCAGTTACCTTTAATCTTCTTCATGCCGAGATTTGGCGATAACGCGAATTGGCGTTCCCAGAAAACCGTATTCCTCGCGAATGCGGTTTTCGAGAAAGCGGCTATATGAAAAGTGCATCAGCGAGGGGTCGTTCACAAAAAGCAGGAAAGTTGGCGGGTCGGAGCGGACCTGGGTGGCGTAGTAAATTTTTAGTTGCTTGCCAGCATGGCTGGGGGCGGCGTGAATATCCTGAGCGTGCTGCAAAATGCTGTTGAGTTTGGACGTGCTTAAACGCGCCAGGCGTTCTTCCTGCACCTGTAGGGCAAGGGGCAAAACCTGGTCTACCCGTTGGCCGGTTTGGGCTGAAATAAAAAGCAACGGGACGTAATCGACAAAGTTTAATTCGCGGCGAATGCGGCGCGTGTATTCTTCCATCGTGTAAGAATCTTTTTCAATCGCATCCCATTTATTGACCAATACCACGCACGATTTCCAGTATTCGAGAATATAACCGGCGATGTGGGTATCCTGAGCGGTGATTCCGGTCTCAGCGTCAATCATCAACAAGGCTACATCGGCGCGCTCAATCGATTTAAAAGAACGCACCACCGAGTAGCGTTCCACGCCAGGGTCAATGCGTCCGCGACGGCGAATGCCGGCGGTATCAATCAGGGTGATGTCGATTCCTTCGTATTGCAGACGCGAATCGATGGCATCACGGGTGGTTCCGGCGATGGGGCTAACGATGGCGCGCTCTTTGCCAAGCAAACGATTGAGCAGGGATGATTTACCCGCGTTGGGTTTGCCCACAATCGCAATCTTGACCGAATCGTCGTCTTCCGGCTCGCCTTGCTCAGGAAAGACTTTTACAATTTCATCCAGCAAATCGCCGGTGTCGGTGCCATGAATGGCTGAAATCGCATAAGGGTCGCCCAGGCCTAATTCGTAGAACTCAGCCACCTGAGCGCGGCGGGACTCCGATTCGCATTTGTTGACCGCCAGAAAAATCGGCGGGTAACGTTTGCCATCGACTTTCTTTTGAGCGCGGCGTAACAGGTCGGCTACTTCTTTATCGGCGGCGGTGACGCCTGTTTCGCCGTCGGTGAGTAGTACGACGACATCGGCATCTTCAATGGCAATTTGGGCCTGGGTACGGATCTCGTTGATAAAATCTGCCGAGCCAATCGAAAGCGGGGTTTTGCCGCCATGGGTTGGGTCGAGGCCGCCAGTATCAATAACCGTAAAGGTAACGCCATTCCAATCGGCGTCGGCCAGCACGCGGTCGCGGGTGGTACCGGGGGTGTCATCCACAATCGCCAGGCGTTCGCCAACCAGCCGATTAAAAAAGGTGCTTTTGCCCACGTTCGGGCGCCCAACCAGGGCTACAACAGGTTTACTCATGGTTCACTCTTTCAGGGTGATGAATCCGAAACGGTAATCATAACTTCAACAGTTCCGGGGAAAATCGATTGAATTTCAATCTCGGTAATCAATATTTCTACCAAAGGCACAATTTGGTGCGTTCCTTCTTCGAGATCGGTTACATCGAGACTAATACGAATGTCGTTGGCGGTCAGTTTTTCCAACAGAGGCAGCGGGCCGGTCAGAATAATATCGACTGTGTCGGGCGCGGCAACGGCTTCGAGCCCCTCAGCCAGGCCAATAATTGTAACCGGCATATTGTTGAGCGACAGGCTGCCTTCTATGGCGTCAATATTTACTTCGACCAGAACAGTTTGTTCGCCCACAACGGAAACTCCTGCGGGCAGGTTGAGGCCCAGGCGCAATTCGATATCCTGCAAGGCATCATTCAGGTTAAGCGGCTCGGTTTCGACAAAACCAGGCAGGGCATTGACCAGGCTGGGGTCGCCAGAAAAAACCGTGATGGCCGGCGGGTTGACCGAAATGTTGTTTAGGCGGTATCCGCTGGCTACCTGACCTCGCACCACTACTTTAACGGCAATATCGCGATATCCGCCTTGCTGGACAATGGGTACTTGAATGGCAACCCGTTCGAGGCTGAGGGTTAGGCCGCTGAGGGTTGCGCCATTTTCATCCAAAATGCGGATGGCTGGTTCTGTATTGACGGCTGCTCGAACGCCATCAATACCAATCTCCACCAGCGCGCTGGCGGCTTGTTTAACCAGTGATTCTGGGCCTGAAACGGTAACTTCGGGCTGGGCCAGTTTGACCTGACCAGTTTCGTAGCCGATGGCAGGCCGCCCCTTCAGTGAAATGTCGATTGGTATGCTACGGCTGGCGAGCGGCTCAAGGGTTAGCGTAACGCGTTCAGGCGACAAACTGACCAGCCGATATGGAAAGACTTTGATTTGCAGTTGGACAGGCACGCTGTGTTCACCGGCGGCCAGCCCGGCCAGGTCGATCACCGCGCGCACCTGGTCTTCATTTGCCAGCAATTGCGCCCAAATCGATTGGGGGGCGCGCAACGTCAGGTTGGCCTGGCGGGTAATATTGCCGGTAATAATCAGGCGTGGGTCTTGCCCGCTAATTTCAATTGGAATTGGGCGCGGGTAAGGACGGGTGTCATCCGGGTCGGAGGCCACCACAGCCAATACCCAGACAAACAACGCCAAAAAAAAGGCCATAAAAAAATTTTGCAGGTTGCGGAAAATCCATTTCAACATGAGCGGCTCTAACTATTTTCTCGGAAGAGGTATGGGAAGTGGCGTTTCCAGAATCCGCTTTTTGAGGCTTGTTCAGGCCGGTAGAAAGCCGTCAGGATGTTGTGCAAGCGTTCGGGGTCGAGGCTGCGAATCATGCGCCCGGCGTGGGCAATCGAAATGGAGCCAGTTTCTTCAGAGACGACTACCGCGATGGCGTCTGAGGCTTCCGAGGTTCCCAGCGCAGCGCGATGACGCAGACCCATCTGCCGCTCTGGAGAACGGGCCAGAATGCCGCTGGCTGAGAGCGGCATAACACAAGACCCGGCAACGAGACGATCTCCTTCGATGATAACTGCGCCATCATGCAAAGGGGTATTGGGATAAAACACTTGCAGCAATAATTCGGGACTGAGCCTGGCATCCATCTTTACGCCGGTGCTGATGTATTCTTCCAGGCTGTCGATCCGCTGCAAGACAATCAAAGCGCCATGTTGACGCGCCGATAACCTGGCGCAAGCGGTCACAATGGATTGGATGGCTTTTTCCCGGCTGCCATCCCGATCGGCAAGATTTCCCCCGGCGACAAAGGTGCCGGCGCGGCCAATGCGTTCGAGCGCGCGGCGAATCTCAGGCGCAAAAATAACCGGTATTGCCAGCAAGAGCGCCGGAAGGGTGGTGGTGAGCAGCCAGGAGAAAGCCGGTAAATCGACCAGGACGGTTAGCAATGAAAAGCCAACCAGAAGAGAAAAAATTCCCCGCAACAAAAGCATGGCCTGGGTATCGCGCAACAGGTAAATCAGGCTGTAGAAGATGAGAGTCACCAATAAAATATCGATGAGACTCAACCAATTCAAGCGTTGAAAAATAAATAATAAGTCAGTTAGAAAATCAGCCATGATTAAGGCAGGGGGTATTGATTCGTGAATGGTTCAGGAAACGAGTAATTGGAACCAACAACGAAGCCACGCGGCTAAACTCGATAATAGCCAGATAACCAAGGACCAGATTAAATGGCACGTTTAGCGCCAAAACTGTTTAGATAAGGAACCCGAAGTCTCTGACTTCGGCGCAAAATCGGGAGATTCTGGTACCCGTCAGGGTATTGCAATCCGCTCCAAGCCTCTAAACAACATTGTATTTAGCGCGTTTTATTAGACATTGTTGCCAAGTTTGTCTAATTAAATAGGCCGCAGAACCCGGTCTTGCCTGAGTTGTTTGAAGAACAGGCTGGTATTCGGTTGGGCCGATTCAATCGCGGCATCGCTCCAGGCCTGCACCCCCAAGGTTTGCGGGGTGCGCGCTTCATAGCCGAGTTGCTTCCAGGCGCTTTGATGCGCGGCCAGTTCAGGCGGAAGAAAAAGCAACGAGGCTTCACATTGCAAATCAAGCGAGGCGCGCTCCACTTCTTCCAATAAGATTTTGAGCGCCGGTTCGATGGCGACGGTTGGATCGATGAAAAATTCAGTGGTACGCGCCACCAGGTTTTCAACCTGCCAGCCTGCCACGCCAACCATTTTATCGGCTTTTTGCAGGATCATAAAAGCCTTCTCGCCAAAAGCCTCCATCACATCATCCTGATTCATTGTCTTTACCCCGCCGCTCAAGCGCGAAATCAAGTCAGAAATGGCAGCCGAATCGCGAGGGCGGCCACGCATGACAGAAAAATCGCCGCCGCTTTGCTTGAGTACCACCTGCATCGTATCGGATTGCGGGGTTATTTTTTTCCATTCTACAACCACCTGCTTCCAGGTTTCTTCAAAGGAACCCTGATTTTGAATCACAACGGTTGCAAGGGCCAGTTTTTGCTTTTGGTCGCTCTGAAAATGAATGCGCTGGGAGGCTTCATCTGCGCCCATGCCGCGCTTGCTCATCAAGCGTTCTTGTTGCAGTTTTTCAGGAGCATTCACAACCCAAATCGAATCGCAGACATTGCGCAAATCGCTTTCTAGCAGTTTAATGGCTTCAATCACAATCACTTTCTGACCAGCGCGTTTTACCATCACATCCACCGCCTGCGAAACCAGCGGATGAACAATATCCTCCAGGGTAGCCATGGCCTCGGCATCATTAAAAACCAGCCGGCCAAGTTTTACGCGGTCAATTTCGCCTTGAGGTGTCAGAATCCACTTGCCGAAAGTATTGATGAGGGGCAGGTATCCGGGAGCGCCGCGCGAAATGGCGCGATGCGAGAGCGCATCGGCATCGATGCCATAAGCGCCCAGGTGTTCGAGCATCTTTCGCACCACACTCTTACCAGTAGCAATATTACCGGTTAATCCAATAATCGTCTTTTCAGGCCATTTTGCGCTCACAGGCTTCTCCTTGCAAACAGAACTTGAAGGTGTGCAATCGGTATCGTACCAATTCATTTTAGTATGAGCGGGGCAGAATGTCAAACAACATTGGCCCACGCCGGAAAATCACCGGCTACTCAACCCTCGGCTCTATTTTCAACTGAAATGAAACACACCCATATCAGTTCGTAGGCAGTTGCCTTAAATTTGTAATCAGGGCGGGTATAATCCGAGCCATGATTCTGGTAACAGGCGGCACCGGCTTTGTAGGCCGGGCCTTAATTCGTCAACTAACCGCCAGCGGACAGCAAGTTCGCACCCTGGTTCGGCCCTCCAAGCGCACCCCGGCCCTGCCGCGCGGCGTACCGGTTGAAGTGGCTGTCACATCTCTGAGTGATGAACGCGGCCTGCTTGCCGCCCTGCGCGGCGTAGAAATCATCTATCACCTGGCCGGGGCCGAGCACGAAGGCCCGCGCAACAGCATCCTCGAAACCGACGCGCGCGGCACCGCCAACCTGGCCCGCGCCGCGGCCCAATCGCGAGTTAAACGCATCATCTATGTCAGCCATCTGAACGCAGACCGGGCCTCTTTTTACCCCGTGCTGAAAATGAAAGGCATTGCCGAAGACCATATTCGCAAAAGCGGCGTGCCCTTTACCATTCTGCGTTCGGCCATCCTCTACGGCCCAGAAGACCACTTCACCACCTCGCTGGCCCGCCTGGCCTCGCTTTTCCCGGTCATGTTTTTGCCGGGGCAAGGCGATGTGCTGCTACAACCCCTTTTCCTGGAAGACCTGATTACCTGTCTGCTCTGGTCGCTCGACAACCCCGAAACCATCAACCAAACCTACGAAATTGGCGGCGCAGAATACTTTTCTTTTCGCCAAATTCTTGAAATCATCATGGAAGTCATCAACAAAAAACCGCTGCTCCTGCCGCTCGGCCTGCCCTACCTGCGCAGCCTGACCGTTTTCATGCAAGGCGCAATGCCCAACTTTCCCTTCTCCACCTATTGGGTAGATTACCTCGGCTATAACCGCACCGCCCCCAGCGACACCATTACCCGCGTTTTTGGCTTTGTGCCAGCCCGTTTCACCTACCGGCTCGAACATCTCAAAGCCATAGACTGGCGACGCGACGCCCTGCGCGCCCTCTTTCGCCGACCCTGACCATTTCCGCCCATGCTTGCTTACTCCTTAACGCGACTTGAAAGTCGCGCTACGGCAGATCGTTACCCCGAAACACAGCCCTTCGACTTTCGCCTACGCCCTCCGCTCAGGGCTTGAAAACTGAAATGCCCACCATCCGAATTCTAGAAACCCCCGCCGAAATGGCCGAAATGGAAGACCTGCAACGCCTTGTTTGGCCGGGCGCTGATATTGAAATTGTCCCCGCGCACATCCTGCTCACCTTCGCCCACAATGGCGGGCTGGTACTCGGCGCATACGAAGGCGAAAGACTCATCGGCCTTCTTGCGGGCTTTCCCGGCCTCTACCCCCTGCCCGATGGCCCGCAACCCAAACACTGCTCGCACCTGCTTGGCGTTCACCCCGAATACCGCAGCGCAGGCATCGGCTTTGCCCTCAAACAAGCCCAATGGCAAATGCTCCGCCAACAAGGCCTCAGCCTGGCAACCTGGACGTATGACCCCCTGCTCAGCCGCAACGCGCTGCTCAACATCGCCCGCCTGGGCGCCGTCTGCAATACCTACCTGCCCAACCTCTATGGCGAAATGCGCGACAGCCTGAACGCCGGCCTTGAAAGCGACCGATTCCAGGTCGATTGGTGGCTCAACACCCGCCGCGTTGAGACGAAATTGGGACATCACCCGCGCCCCAACCTGAACCTTGACCATTATGCCCACGCCAACACCCAAACCTTGTACCACCCGCTCGCGCTCCCCGAAGCCTGCCTCCAGCCACCCGAAACTTTTGCCCAGCCCCAGGCCGCGCTGATCCTGGCCGAAATCCCGCCCGATTTCACCAGCCTGAAACGACAAGCCCCGTCGCTGGCGCGCGCCTGGCGCTTTTTCAGCCGCGAAATCTTTACCACCTGCTTCAAGCAAGGCTACCTGGTGACAGATTTCCTCTTCGACCGATCCAGCCCCACGCCGCGCAGTTTCTATATCCTGACGCATGAAGAAAGCGTGGTTTAACAACAAACCAGCCTCCCCTTTTACAGGGAGGCTGGCTGTTCAAAAGGTGGTCACAAAATCGTCTCTAGCGCCAGGTGACACCTTCTTTATCACGTTCACGCGCTTTGGCCGCCATGCCCAACGGCTGATAACTCGGCTCGCCCCTTCCACCCAGGGCCGGGGTATTCTCCGGGCGCGCCATCGGACGAGGCGCGCTGCGCGGCGCAGGAGCAGCCGGAACCGCTGGCCGCTGGGGGGCGTAGGTATTAATCGCCGGGCGTCCTTGCAGTTTCGCAAGATCAATCGAAAACAACCGCTCGCCGCCCATCGCAAACGAACCAATAATCAAAATCCGAATCAGCCAAACCATCACCGCTACAAAAACCGGCACGACATTACTGACCACTTCGCGCCCAACAATGGCACTACCCTGCGCGGTGTGACTATTGATTGCCACCGAAATACCCCACCAGGTCAAAATAGCATTCATCGCCGCGGCTAACATCCAGGCCCCAAACAAATACCAGATTTCAGCCGGGTCATCCTGGCCCTGTTCGGGGGTAAACAAACGCGCAACCCCGGCAAAATCGATGGCGCAGAAGGCAATCGAAAGAATTGTTGCCCAGCGCAAACCCATAAAAACAAGATTCTTGCCGAGCAAGTCGGTGAGAGCAAAATCTGTGGTGGTGTAATTAAAAACCTCGAAGGCCACCAGCGCCAAAAGCAGAATACTGCCAAACAGCGCTCCCCGGCTTTTGCCCAGTCCGCGAATGGTAAATTTCAAGTTGATAGGTGATTTCATCATGGCGGTCACTCCTTTTTTATAGACCAATTACCGAACTCTTGTTCTAAATATAGAACAATTGTGCTATTCTGTCAATAGGCAATTCAGCAGCAATTTCCTATCATGCCCGCGGGGGTACACCAGACCCATTTGGGGGATTTTTGCCCGGCGCGCCTTAAAAAATATACACGAAACAAAATTTGTCTGTATAATTTTTCACCATTGGAGCGGCCATGCTGGTTATCGCGAGCGATATTCACCTTTTCGATGAAACCGTTGGAGTTCTTATCTCCGACAAAACCTTCTCCCTGTTTGCCAGTCGCCTGCGCGAACTGGCTTACCAGGCATCCTGGCGCGCCGGTGGAAATTATCAACCCATCAACGCAGTTAACATCCTGCTCTTGGGCGATATTCTCGATCCCCTGCAATCGACCCGCTGGCTGCAAACCGACCCCGGCCAACCAGACTACATTCGCCCCTGGCATGATCCGCACTCGCCCCTATTCATCCAAAAAGTAGCCGAAATCACCCACGCCATACTCGAAAAAAATCAAAATGCGGTCAGGGTATTCAAACAAATTTCACACGGCGAAGGCATCAAACTCCCCCCCGCCAACCGACGCGGAAAACCCGACCTGTACTCCCGCGAACGAATTGCGCCGAAAGTCCGTATCCACTACATTGTAGGCAATCACGATTGGTTTTACCACCTGCCTGGCCCGGCGTATGACGCCATCCGCGCTGAAATTATTGAGGCCCTCGGCCTGAGCAATCCGCCCGGGCCATTTCCGCACGCGCCCGAACACGCAGGCGACGATTTACAGGGAATATTCTCACGCTATCGCCTGGTAGCCCGCCACGGCGACCACTACGACCGCATGAGTTACAACCCCAACCTCGGACGAAACGCCGCCTCGATTTCAGATGTTTACTCCAGCGAAGTCATCTACCGCTTTCCATTTGAAATCAACCGTCAGTTGGGCGATGAACTGCCCCCCAAACTTGCGCGCGACATTCAACGCATAACCAACGTCCGCCCATTGATGGCAACCCCGCTCTGGCTGTTCGATCAGGTGCGTCGACACGACAACCACCCGGCGCATGTCAAACAAATCAAAAAAATCTGGAATCAAGTCGTCAGCGATTTTCTTGACCTTGATATTATGCGCCAAAAAGACCTATCCACCCCCCACATTCGCCACAGCCTCAACTTAATTTTTGGCCTTTCCAAAACGCTCTCCTTGCCAACGCTGGCGCGCCTCAGCCGCCTGGTACGCAACCATTTGGGGCAGGAGCATCTTTCCATGGCCCGTTTTGCCCACCGCGAGCCCGCCATACAATCGGGCCAGGCAGAAATTGCCGTCTACGGCCACACCCATAGCCACGAAATCGTCTCACTTTGTCAACAAAAAAATGGCGCGTCAGAAAATAGCTCTCTCTACATCAACACCGGTGCCTGGACAACTTTTCTCGATTACTCACCCCAGGCAAAAACCGAACAAAAAACCCGGCCTATCAACCTGCTTACCTGCATCGCCCTTTACCGCGAAGGAGAGCGTCAGGGGCGGCGCTATGAAAACTGGTGGGCCAACTTCGACTAAAACGCACAAAAGTTCTAAAATCAGATATACTTCACCACCGGGAGCCTGCCTCCCGGTTTTAATATCCCAAAAACGCACAGGTAAACATGCCCTTTCTCGGTGAAATCTCCGCCTTAGTCACATCTTTCTGCTGGGCCATGAGCGCAGTCGGATTCAGCAATGCCACCCGCGTCCTCGGCTCGCAAGTCACCAACCGCTTGCGCGTTGTCCTGGCCCTGGCCGCCTTAATTGTCATCAACGGCGTGCTGTATGGCAAACCAATCCCCTTCGATGCCGGTCTCGAACGTTGGGGCTGGCTGGCGCTTTCAGGCTTAATCGGCCTGGCGTTGGGGGATGCCTTCCTTTTCAGCGCCTACCGCTATATCGGCCCGCGTCTTGGACTGTTGCTTCTGAGCCTGGCCCCGGTCTTCGGAGCGTTCATCGCCTGGGCCTTTTTCGGCGAAACCCTAAGCATGGTTCAAATCCTCGGCATCGCCATCACCCTGGGCGGAATCTCATGGGTGGTGCTGGTACGGGATGAAAACGACACCACCAACCAACGCGACTGGCGTAAAGGCGTTCTATTCGGCATTCTGGCCGCGCTGGGGCAGGCCCTTGGCCTGGTACTCTCCAAGCAAGGCATGAACGACGGTTTTTCGCCCTTCGCCGCCACCCTGATTCGCATGATTGCCGCCGTCGCCAGCCTGTGGATTTTGGCCCTTTTTCAGAGACAAGCCGCCCGCACCGTGCGCGCCGTCATCCAAAACCCGCGCGGGTTGCGCTGGGCTATCTTCGGTTCATTCTTTGGGCCGGTTTTTGGCGTTTCAGCCTCCTTGCTGGCCGTCCAGCACACCGCAGTCGGGGTTGCCAGCACCATCATGGCCCTGCCGCCAGTCATTATGCTGCCCATCAGTTACTTCTTCTACAAAGAGAAACTCAACTGGCAATCGATCCTCGGCACGCTGGTTGCCATCGGCGGCGTGGCGTTGTTATTTTTAAGGTAAAAATTATGACCACCACCTACCCCCTGCCCGCCCTGCGCGCCCTGGCCCTGCATTCTGCCAGGCTGGATACCCCCAACGGACGCGAACCCAGCCCCAGCCTCGATTCCGTTTACGAAACCATCCAGCACCTCGGCGCGGTGCAAATCGACACCCTGCAAATGGTCGCCCGCGCCCATTATCTGACGATTTGGTCACGGCATGGAGCCTATTCCCCCGCGATACTCGATGAGTTGGCTTTCCATCCTCAGCAGCGGCGTTTGTTCGAAGGTTGGTACCACGCCGCCTGTTACCTTCCCAGCGCCGAATATCGCTACCAGATGCCGCGTCAGCGTAAACTGCGCGAGAACGGACATGATTGGTACGCGAAATGGCTAAAAACCCCCGGAAACCCCGAACTGGTACAGGCTACCCTCGAACGCATCCGTACCGAGGGCGGGTTGCGCGCTGCCGATTTTGACAACCCGGAGGCACGCCGCAGCAGTTGGTGGGACTGGAAACCCGCCAAAGTGGCCTTGGAACACCTATACGCCTTTGGTGCGCTGATGATTGCCAACCGCATAAAATTCCAGCGCGTGTACGACCTGACCGAGCGCGTCCTGCCCGCATGGGTAGACCGAACCGAACCAACCGCCCAAGAGCGTAACCGCTTCTGGGTCGAACGCGGCGCGAAAGCAATTGGCGTTGGTCTGCCGCGCAACCCTGGCGATTACACCTGGATGAATATCACCACCAGCCGCCCAATTGTGCGAGAACTTGTCGAAAACGGAACCCTGGTCGAAATTCAGGGCGAAACGGTCAACGGCCCCCAAACCCTCATCGTCCACCGCGACAACTTGCCTTTATTGGAGCAAGCCGCCAGCGGCGCAATCCGCCCCGAAAGAACCACCTTCCTGAACCCCTGGGATAATTTTTGGTGGCCCCAAGATCGTGACGAAGACCTTTGGGGCTTCAAGCACTTGATAGAACTCTATGTTCCCGCCCCCAAACGCATTTACGGCTATTACCTGATGCCAATTTTGCGCCACGACCGCCTGATTGGGCGCATAGACCCGAAACTGGAGCGCAAAAGCGGCTTGCTGCGCATCAAGGCCCTGCATCTTGAACCCGGCATTGCCCCGGATGAAAAAATGACCGCCGATGTAGCGGCGGCCATGCGTGATTTTATGAAATTTCACCACGCAACCGATATCGTCGTTGAATCAGGCAACGCGGCTGAATTTTCGAAGCAATTGCTGAAGCAGATTGCGGCTTAAAGCATCAGTCACAAGTTAAGGTTTTTATGAAACTGTCAAGGATTGAACGAAAGCCAATGGGTCGGGTTTATCGGATTTATGTTTGCGTTTGACGATGCCAAGAAACTTTGCATTCTGAGCAAGGTATGAGACAACATCTATCGCGACACCTCGCTGGCGTGCTTGAGTAAAGAAGTAG
>DAOUML010000051.1:0-2365 GCA_034411635.1 Anaerolineales bacterium | reverse complement strand
CTTGCAAAAGTCATCAATGGCAGCCTATAAGTGTCCTTCGACTGCGCTTTTTTGCATAAAGCATTGCCGTCCTGAGCGGAGGGCGAAGCGTATTGTGCGAAGCCCGTAGTCGAAGGATGGTTGTTGAGCCTGTCGAAACACGCTCCGCTCAGGACTTATGCAAGAAGTCTATTTTTCTTGTGGGCCGCACTGTAGCCATACCCCAATAAGACAGTCAGGGACTCTTCACGGCAAATCCTAATGAACCAAAACAAACTCTTTCAGGAACTTGTTCAAGGTCTGGTAGTAATCTACAATCGTTTCGCTTTTGCGCCAGCCGTGACCCTCGCCCTCATACAGGCGATAAACATGGGCCACTTTGTTACGCCGCAAAGCCTCAACAATGCTCTCCGATTGGTCGGGCAGCACCACTTTATCATCAGCCCCCTGGAAAACCGCCAGCGGGTCGCGAATTTGGTCGGCATGGAAAACTGCCGACCATTTTTTATAGTGTTCGGCTGCGGCGGGTAGTTCGCCAACCAGTGAAGCGTTGTAACGCTCCTCGAATTTGTGGGTATCCTCGTCCAGGCCGAACAAGTTTGAGACGCCGAACAAATTTACCCCGGCCTTAAACACGCCCGGATAATGCACCAGACAATTTAGCACCGTAAAGCCACCCGCCGAGCCGCCCATGATGACCATGCGTTTTGGGTCGGCCAGGCCGAGGGCCGCCAGCGCGCCGGCCGCGCCAACCGCATCTTCGGCATCAACCGGGCCCCAGTTTTTGCGCAGGGCCAGCATGTACGAGCGTCCGTAGCCGGTCGAGCCGCGATAGTTGACTTCGAGATAGGCAAAGCCCCGGCTGGCAAAATAGGCCGCATCACTGTTGGAACTGGCTGGTCGCGCCGAGGTTGGGCCGCCATGAATGTTGATGATGGCCGGCGGCAGGCCCTGATCGGTAAAGGCTGGGTTGGTCGGCGGGTAATACAATCCGTGAACCGGCGTGCCATCTGGCGCGGGCCACTCAATGGCCTGCGGTTCGGGCAGGTAGTCTGTCGGAATGCCTTCGGCGTCGGAATATTTTTCGGTGCGTAGTTGCCCATTGGTGAGCGAAGCAATTCGGCTGGGGATTTTTGGGGAAGATGCGATGAAGGCCACCTGCCCCTGGCCTGATACCGTTACCTGGCCGAACCAGGTATAAGGAGCGGTCTCCAGCCGGACCGATTCCCCGCCGCCGGCCTCCACCGCCCAGAGCGTGCGCCAACCCTTGTCGTTACGGGCATAGACCAGGCGAGCGCCGTCCCAGCCAAACAGACGCATGCCCTGCACCCAGGCCGGGTCGAGCAGGGACGCGTTATCGACCAGAATCCGCGTCTGGCCTGTGGACAGGTCGAGGCTGCGCAGCGAGTCCCATTCGCCCTGGTTGGCGAGAAAGGCCAAATGGCGGCCATCCGCCGAAAATTCAGGTTGAAAGACCGGGGTCTCGTCATCCCCAAAAACATGCTGGATGTCGCTCAGTTCCAACCCGTTTAAGCGGGCGGTCATCAGGCGGCAGCCGTCCCAGGGCATTTGCGGGTGATTCCACTCGACCCAGGCGATGCGCTCGCCGTCCGGGTGCCAGGCGGGCTGCATGTAAAAATCGGCCCCGGTTGCCAGTTGGACGGGCCAGCGCAGGCCCTCGGCATCGACCATTGCCAGGCAATCGCGCCGCTCGTAGGAATGTACGAACAGGATTTTTGAGCCATCGGGTGAAATCGCGGGCGAGGCCAGGTCGCCAAACTTGGGCGTAATCGCGCGCGGACGGTTGCCCGCTTCAATCGATTGGCGGTGCAGGCGTCCCTCGCTGGCAAACACGATTAGGCCGTTGCGAACGGTGAAATCGCCGCCGCCATAGCCAATGCCGCCGCCAATTTTGAGGGTGTCGGTCAGGTCGCGCGGGGCGTCGCCAGGTTTACGCGCCACAAGGACGCGCTTGCCAGAGCGTCCCTCCTGCCAGATCAGGGTTTCGCCGTCGCTGTCGAATTGCACGTCTTCGAGCCGAATGCGCTGTCCGAGCAGTTCGGGGGTGATGGGCGAAGGCCAAAGGCCAAAGGGGGCATGTTTTTTGCTCATAAGAGAGTCCTTTCGTGGGGCGGATTGCTCATTTGCCTTTTTGGTAATGCAAGAGATTATCTCGCGCTACACAAATTCGCTTGGATGACCGGTTTTGCAAATTTTGTAACTGCCTACCGTAGCGCGACTTTCAAGTCGCGTTTAGGAGTAAGACAGTGAGAATTTGCTTTTAGGCGTAACTACCTACCCACCCTCACCCCCAACCCCTCTCCCGGTGGGAGAGGGGAGAAATCTCGGACGAAATTGTCGTTTTCGGCATAAAAATCCGCTTTTT
>DAOUML010000050.1:0-27293 GCA_034411635.1 Anaerolineales bacterium | reverse complement strand
CGTGCCGCCCATCAATGCCGTGTTGGTCTTCACCGATGACCGCGCCGAACTGAACATCGAAGACGCCCCGCACCCGGCCATGAAAATTGGCGAACTCAAGGAATTCCTGCGCAAAACCGCCAAATCGGCCCCCCTGCCCACCCCGGTTTACAAACGCATCCAGGAAGCCCTGCCCCAGGAAGAACGCAAGTCGTAAAAATGTGTCTCACGCAAAGTCGCAAAGAGCGCAAAGGAATTCAATTAAACTTGGCGACCTTTGCGGCTTTGCGTGAAAACCATCGCCATGCCCGAAATCACAAAAATCATCCGCTCCAAACGCAAAACCATCGCCCTGGTTGTCCAGCGCGATGGTTCCTTAATCGTCCGCGCCCCGCTGCGCACCCCCGAAAAAACCATCCGCGAACTCATCCAACAAAAAGCCGACTGGATTGCCCGCAGCCAGGAGCAAATGCGCCAGAAACAACCCGCCCAACGCCAGTTCAGCGAAGGCGAAACCCTGCCCCTGATGGGCAAACAGCACCCCATCAAAATCGTCCCACGCCAGCGCGCCAGCCTGACCCTCCAGGGCGGCGAATTTCGTCTGGCCGAAAAAGCCCAACCCCGCGCCCGCGAAGCCTTCGCGCTGTGGTACCGGCAAACCGCCGCCACGCTGCTGCCCGCCCGCCTCGAAGCCCTCGCAAAAAAACACAACCTGCGCCCCAAAAAAGTGCGCATCTCCTCCGCCCGCACCCGTTGGGGCTCGTGCAGCACCAGCGGCACCATCTCGCTTACCTGGCGGCTCGTCATGGCCCCGCCCGAAGTCATCGACTACGTTATCGTCCACGAACTGGCCCACATCCCGCACCCCAACCACTCCAAAGACTTCTGGAACACCGTCGCCACCCTCATGCCCGATTACAAAAAACACCTCAACTGGCTCAAACAAAATGGACAAAAACTCAATCTCTAACCTGCACACCCGCCCCATCCCCGCCCAACCCTGGGCCGAAGGCGAAAAAATCCCCTGGAACGACCCGGCCTTTAGCGCCAGAATGCTGCGCGAACACCTGACCCAGGAACACGACGCCGCCAGCCGCCGCGCCAAAATCATCAAAAAGCATATTAAGTGGATTCATAATTTTGTCCTGGCGAAGACCGTTTCCCGTATCCTCGACCTCGGCTGCGGCCCTGGCCTGTACTGCGCGGAACTTGCCACGCTCGGGCATACCTGCCACGGAATCGACTTTTCCCCCGCATCCATAGATTACGCCGTTAAAAACGCCCCTGAAAATTGCACCTACACCCTCGGCGACCTGCGCGCTGTCGAATTTCTCCCCGGCTTTGGGCTGGTTCAATTTCTCTTCGGCGAATTCAACGTCTTCAGCCGCCCCCACGCCCGCGAAATCCTCCAAAAAGCCCACGCCGCCCTCGCCCCCGGCGGACAAATCCTGCTCGAACTGCAAACCTTCGACGCCGTTGAGCAAATGGGCAACCAGCCTTCCTCCTGGTACACCTCCGGCGGCGGATTGTTCAGCGATAACCCGTACCTGTGTCTGATGGAATCCTTCTGGGACGAAGACCAATCTGCCACCACCGAACGCTACATCATCTTTGAAGACAACCAGCCCATCCTCCGCTACGCCTCCACCACCCTGGCATACAGCGAAGAAGACATCGCCGCAATGCTCACAGACGCGGGCTTCAGCGACGTCCAATTCCACCCCTCCCTGACGGGCGAAATCCCCGAAAGCCCCGAAGATTTCCTCGTCGTCATCGCCCGTCGGATATCACCCTGAGCGCGAGATTTGCTTGCGTAAAAACCAGCCTAACAGCCCGCCAGTGATTGCCGAGCCGCCCAAAACATAAACAACGACATCCTGCCAAAAGCGAATCGGGTAAAGGCGGATGAGGGTATCGGAGTGGGCGAAGAGCCAGGAATCGCCCTCGAAGAACAGGGCGTGAAAAGCGGCAAAAAATTGCCAAAAGGAAACCGCCGCCAATCCGCCGAGGGTGAGCAGGGTGAAGAATAAAATCCATCCGCCGCGTGAGATGCCCAGGCGGATGGCGTCGAGCCAGCCGCGCCGCCAGGCGAGAACGCCAAGAGCGGCGAAGGCGGCCAGGGCAACGTAGAGAACCGTCAGCGTTTGGCCGACGACGATTTTGACATCCAGCATGTGGCTTACTTCACGCTGGTTGAAGACCGGCGTGCCGTCGTCAAAGCGCAGGTCGCCGAGGAATTCAGGCCCGGCGTCGTTGAGCAGGTATTCGATGCCAAGCGTTGCCCAGTGAACGCGTTCCTCGTAGGTGAAGCCGTAGCGGTCTTCGGGGAAGCCGGGCGCGCGGTATTCGAGGGCCGGGAAGACGGGGATGAGCAGCAGGCGCACGAAGAAGAGTGGGATGATGAGGATGGTGAGGAGGGTGGTGAGGCTGGAGAGGAAAGATTTCATATTTTTAGGTATCAGGTGTCAGGTATCGGGTGTCAAGTCCTGAGCGGAGCGGTTTTTGCGCAGTCGAAGGACGGGTGTCGGGGGCAGGTGGCAGGTATCAGGTATCGGGTGTCAAGTCCTGAGCGGAGCGGTTTTTGCGCAGTCGAAGGACGAGTATCGAATATCTATTCTCTACTGCAAAATTTCTACCCCGCCGCCGAGGATGAATTGAATGATCATGTCATTGGTGACAGATTCGACCGGGGCCCAGTCGTCGGTGTAAACCCGTCCGCCGGAGGGGGATTCTCTCAGGTTGGATAAGGTGACAGCAGTCGCGGTGAGAAGCGAGGGGTGCGAAGCCGCGTCTGATTGGAGCAGGCTGTAGTTGGCAACCAGGTTTTCGAGACGGGTTTCGCTTTTCGTGGCGTAGAGAATCGAATTAAACGTATAAGGAATGTCCATGACGTAGATGGAGGGGAAGTGTTCGGCGATGGTGGCTCCCAGGTCGTTGATCAGGCGGCGGTCGTCGGCGGTGCGGCCAATGTTGATGGTTAGCACGCCATCGGGGGCCAGGCGGGCGTGCAGGATGCCGAAAAACTCGCGCGTGGTCAGGTTGGGTGGGATGTAGGGTGGTTTATAGGCGTCGACGATAATCAGGCTGTATTGGTGGGGGGAGTGTTCCATGCCCCAGCGCCCGTCGGTGGCGTAGGCGTTCAGGTTGGGCATGGTCATTTCGAAATAGTCGCGCCCGACCTGGATGATTTTGGGGTCGATTTCGTAGCCATCGATGGGGATGGGGCCGAAGATGGCGGTGGCTTGCCGGGCGGTGGTGCCAGCGGCCAGACCGACGATGGCGATGCGCTCGACCTGTTCGCGGCGATGGGGGGCTTCGTTAAAGAACGGGCCGACCAGGAATTGCTCCCAGGGGCCGCCGTAGAAGAGTTCGGTGGGGTGGTAGGTGGAGTGGACGCCCTGGCCGTCGTTCAGGCGCAGGGAGCGGTAGCCGTCGATTTCCAGCACTTCAATATAGTTGTAGGCCGATTCGTCTTCGTAGATTTGGCCTGGGGTGTCTTTGCCGTGAAAATCGCCGAAAATAAAAATGCCGGTAAAGAGAATCAGGGCCAGCCCGAAGAAGGCGGCTTTACGCTTTAGGCCAACGACCAGCAGGCCGACGATGCCGATGGCGAGCATGACCAGACCCAGAATGAGAATGGTGCGGGCCGCGCCAACCAGATCAAAGAGCAGCAGGGTGGGCAGGAAAGCGCCGACAACCGAGCCGACGGTGCCGACGGCGGAGACATTGCCGGCGATGTTGCCTGCCTTGCGCGAATCTTGCAGGAGCAGGCGCAGGGCGAAGGGCGAGGTCATTGCCAGCAGGGTGACGGGAACGCTGAAGAGTAGCAGGGTTGCCAGGAAGGCCGCGCCCATGACCTGAAAGTTGAGCGCGTCGGAGGCCAGGCTGGCGTAGCGCAAGGCCGGCTGGGCCACGAGCGGGACGATGCAGAGCGTCAGCCCGCCCCAGGCGTTGACGGTGAAGAGTGTGCCGGCTTTGGGCGAACGGTCAGCCAGGCGTCCGCCCAGGGCGTAGCCGATGGCGAAGTAAATCAGAATCAGACCGATGATGACCGCCCAGACGAGGGTGATGCTGCTGAAGCGCATTTGCAGCAGGCGCGATGCGGCGAATTCAGCCGCCAGGGCGCTCATGCCAGAGAGAAAGACGGTGAGGTAGAGTAGTTTTCGCATGGAAGGTATTTTACACCAACGCATCCACCATCAACGCCAGAAAAATAAACATCAAATACATGCTCGAATAGCGGTACATGCGCCAGGCGATTTTGTTGCTGTCGGTGGTCAGGACTCGCCAGGCGTAGTAGATCAGTCCGCCGCCGAAGAGCAGGGCCGAGACCAGGTAAACACTGCCGGTCATGCCGAAGAGCGGCATCAACAGCGTCAGACCGACCAGGGCCAGGGTGTACCACCAGACCTGTTTGCGGGTTTCGGCTTCTCCGCGCACGACCGGCAGCATCGGCACGCCGGCGCGGGCGTATTCGTTGCGCCGTACCAGGGCCAGCGCCCAGAAATGCGGCGGAGTCCACATGAAGATGATGGCGAACAGGAACAGGGCCGGAATGTCGAGCCGCCCGGTGGCCGCCGCCCAGCCGACCATCGGCGGGATGGCCCCTGCTCCGCCGCCGATGACGATGTTCTGGACGGTGGCTTTTTTGAGCAGAATGCTATACAACACCACATAGTAGAAAATACCCGCCAGCGAAAGGAGCGCGGCCAGCAGGTTGACCTGCCCGGCCAGCAGGTAGAAACTGGCAATTGACGTGCCCAGGCCAAAGGCCAGGCCTTCGGCGGGGGTCATGCGTCCGGCGGCCATGGGACGTTTGGCGGTGCGCTGCATGTTCTTGTCCAGGTCGCGGTCAATGTACTGGTTAATCGCGCCCGAGCCGCCAGCCGCCAGCGCGCCACCCAGCAGGGTGAAGAAGGTCAGCGAGAGAGTCGGCCAGGCCTTGCCGCCCATGACCATACCGGCAAAGGTCGTCACCAGCAGCAGCAGGACGATGATGGGCTTGGTCAGGATGAGGAAATCCTTGAGCCGCTGGCGCACGTCGAGGGGCGGGAAAGCAACCGCATCGCGCGCGTAAAAGGCCGCCGCAACGGTGAAAGCCGCCAGCGAGAGCCAGACGGCAAAAGCCGTCAGCGTGTGCAAAAGTTGAATCTCGGCGGGCAGGCTGCGGGTGGCTTGAATCGCGCCGACAAAGACCTGGGCGAAGAACAGGGACACGGTCACGGTGGCAAGCGGCAGCAGCCAGCGATGGTCTCGATGAATCCGCCAGGTTTCAACCAAAAGGGCGAGCATAATGATGGCCGCTAATCCCGCCGAGGCGCGGTGGAGCAGTTGACTGGCGTCGCCCAGGCCAGTCGGCAGGCAGAGCGGCCAGGAGGCGCAGTTTGCGCCATCGACGAGCGCGCCGCCGAAGGTCAGCAGGCTGACCGAGAGCAGGGCCAGGAATGAGAGTCGGAAGAGGGTGTGGTTGAACGAGAGTTTCATTTTTTCTCCGTGAATGAGAGCAAAGAGCGAGGTTTCACGCAAAGCCGCAAAGTGCGCAAAGATTTTTTAATTTTCGTAATGCTTTGCGGTATTTGCGCCTTTGCGTGAGATATTTTACGTTGCGCCCTGTTTCAATTGTTTGCGCAGGAAGAACGGGTAGCCCAAAAAGAGCATGGCGGCGAAGGTGAACCATTGCATGGCGTAACTCTGGTGCGAGCCTTCGGTAATTTCGATTTCGGGCCGGGCCGGGATGATGGGCGGTTGGCTGTTTTCTGCGGGCTGGTCGGGTTGCAGGTAGACCGGCAAAATCGGGTGGGGGATTTGACGGGCGATGCGCGCCAGGTTGAGGTTGTTCCAGAACTCGAGGCGGGCCTGCCCTTCGGCCAGTTCTGGGTCGGGAATTCCGCCCATTTCTGGTTCTTCGCCCAGGCGTAAAACGCCGCTGACGGTTTGTTCGCCAGGCTGGTCGTATTTGCGCCAATCGGCGGGCGTTTCGTTGCCCGAGGCGGGAATCCAGCCGCGATTGACCAGGATGGCGCTGCCATCAGCGAGGACGAGCGGGGTAATCAGGTGATAGCCAAAAACCAGGTCGTTGTACTGGTTGCGCAGGGCGACCTGGTTTTCGTAATCATAGACGCCAGTGACGGTGGCGAGGCGGTATTCCATCGTCGCCAGGTCTTCGGCGGGGGCGGCGCTAATTTCGAGCGGCGGCAGGTTGACTATCGAGGTGAAGTGTTCATTGAAGGCGCGGCGCTGTTCGAGGCGTTCGAGTTGCCAGAATCCCAAACGCATCAGCACGGCTGTTGCCAGCAGGACGAGCAGGGTGGTGAGGAGCCATTTGGGGGTAAAAAATTGTTTCATTTTTTCAACGGCCAAACAACAAAACTATACAGCCCAAGCATGACGCCGAGCGGAACGCCGGCGAAGAACAATCCGTACAGGCGAATGATAAAGGTGACGGGTTCGCGCACGTCGAGGCCCATGTATTGGTTGGGCTGGAAGGAGCAGGAGACGGCCAGGTTATCGGCCTGGTCGAGGTTCAGGCTGGCCGAGGTTCCGGGGGGGATGAGCAGCGGGCCGAGGGTGTGGGTTTCGCTATCTTCGTTGCGCACCACCAGCACATCGCCGCTGACAAAGACCATGTTGAGCGGGATACTCTCTTCAGACTGCCCGCGCGCGATTTTGTCGGCTGTGCCGCTGGGGATGACTAGTTCGATGCGCGAGGGGGCGCGTCCGGCTTCGCTTTTCAGGAAGGCGAACGATGCTTCGCTAACGAAGAATCCCAACAGCAGGCCAATTGCGAGTAAGAGGGACATGCGGATGATGATTTTTTTTGTTTTCATGAGTTTGATAGTTATCGTTCTTGAAACTTGCAAAAACTATCGCTGTCCTTCGACTGCGCCGCAAAACAACCAGCGGCTCCGCTCAGGACTTGCGCAACTTTCTTGAAAAAAACGGGCGCGCCTTCGTTTGAGACACACCCGGCAATATTTCGGTTTATAAAGAAGGTCGAGTAGGGTGTTGCGGTAGTCTCGATACGGCAAGAGCGGCTTACTCGACCACCGCAACACCCGTATCGAGACCAGACGTTACACCATCCTGCCAATCAGGTACAGGGCCGGGTAGAAGAAAATCCAGACCAGGTCAACAAAGTGCCAGTAGACGGTGGCGGCTTCAACTGCCCAGTGTTTTTCGGGGGTGTAAAGACCCTTCATGCCGTTGCGCAGAACGATGAGCAGGAAGATGATGCCGGTCAGAACGTGGAAGGCGTGCATACCGGTCATCATGTAGAAGATGGCGCTGCCGGCGTTTGCCGAGGGGGTGATTCCGTGACTGGCGGCCAGCGGCCATTCGAGCGCAACCACACCGAGCAGGAAGCCAATGCCGAGCAGGGTGGTCAGCGAGGTGTTGACCAGGAATCCCTTGTTGTTGCCCAATTTCATTTGCGTTTCGGCGCGGTTCATGAAGAAGGAGGAGAGCAGCAGGGCGGCAGTGACGATTAGACCGAGGTCCTGGTCGAGGTCGAGGCGGGTCATGCCCATCAGGTTGAAGCGGGCGGTCAGCAGGCCGGCGAAGAGGAAAGCGTCTGAAAGGATGAAGAGCCACAGTCCGAAGCGATTGGAAATTAATTTGTGTTCGTAACTGTGGGTGTCTTCGGTGTGTTTATCTACATCGCGCAGTTTGTAAACGTGCATGTAATAATACAGCACCAGCCCGGCTTTCATCAGCGCGACAATGCTAATTAGCAGCAGAGAGGCGTTGGTGATGGCAATGAAGAACTCGATGGCCGTCAGCACTGCCAGGGCAATGAAGACATTGACGCCTTGCAGCAGGTTGGGTTTGTGTTCGTGGGTGGTTTCAGCGTTATGCATGGGAAACAGCCTCGCTATTTTCAATCGGTTTGACGTAAACGGAGCCTTCCAGACCGTAGTCGTAGGGTTCGCCAACGACTTCAAAGGGTTTGTCGTAGTTGTGAACGGGCAAGGGAGAAGGAGCCTGCCATTCGGGCGAGCGCGAATTCCAGATGTTGCCGGTGGCAGGTTCACCTTTTTTGGCGGTGATGTACACATTCCAGAAGAAGACCAGAATGCTGGCGGCAATCAGATAAGCCGAAACCGTCAGAATGGTATGCCACAGGTCGAAGCCGAGCATGGCATCGTAATCGGCGATGCGGCGGCGCATTCCGAGCAGACCGATGCGCATCATGCCGAGGGTCAGAATCAGGAAGGAGGGCGTCATCAGCCAGAAGTGCAGTTTGCCGAGGCGTTCATCGAGACGTTTGCCAAAAGCCTTCGGATACCAGTAATAGAGCGCGGCGAAGAACGGGAAGATGTAGCCGCCGAACATAGTATCGTGGAAGTGTCCGACCACGAAGTAGGTATCGTGCAGGTGCAGGTCGGTCGAGACGGTGGCGTGGGGCGGACCACTGACGCCGCCGAGCAGGAAGACGATGATGCCGCCCAGCACGAAGAGCATGGGGGTCGGGAATTCGATTTTTCCCTGCCAGAGCGTTGCCACCCAGGAGAAGAATTTGACGCCGGTTGGCACGGCCACCAGCAAGGTGCTATACATGAATGGCACGCGCAGGTATTCGTTCATGCCGGAAGCGAACATGTGATGCGCCCAAACCAGAAAGCCCACCAGGGCAATCGCCAGCGAGGAGAGCGCAATCCACTTGTAACCGAAGAGCGGTTTGCGGGCAAAAACCGGCAGAAGTTCCGAGAAAATGCCCAGCCCCGGCAACACGAAGACGTATACCACCGGGTGCGAGTAAAACCAGAACAAATGCTGGAACAAGACCGGGTTGCCGCCATTTTGGACATTGAAGAAGGGCATGCCGAGCAAACGCTCGAAGATGACCAGTTGGAAGGCCAGGCCAATCATCTGGGTGGCGGTCAGGGAGATAATCGAAGTGGCGACAGCCGCCCAGACGAAAATCGGCATTTTGAAGCCGGTCATGCCCCTGGCGCGCAGGCGCACGACGGTTACGACCAGGTTGAGCGCGCCCATCATTGATGACCAACCGGCCACCCAAACGCCCAGATAAAACATCTGGATTCCAACCGGCGCGCGCAAACCAAGCGGCGGATAGCCTGTCCAGCCGGTGTCGAATCCGCCCAGCACCATGCTGGAGAGCAAGAGTACCGCCGCAGGGACGGCCACCCAGAACGAGAATGCGTTCAGGCGCGGGAAGGCCATGTCAGATGCGCCAATCAGCATGGGCACCAGGAAGTTAATCATCCCGGCGATGCCCATCAGAATGGAGACAATCATCACCATGCCGTGCAGGCTCATCAGGGTATTGTAGAATTGCAGGCCGTTTTGATCCCAAATTCTGAATTCTTCAGTCAGAAATTGTAGACCGGCTTGTGAAAGTTCGGTGCGGAAAATGAGCGCGAACAGGCCGCCAACCGAGAGCAGCACCAGCGCGGTGAAAACGTACTGGATGCCGATCACTTTATGGTCGAGCGAGACGCCAAAATAGCGCTGCCAGCGGCGTTCTTCGTCGTGATGTTCGTGGGTGGGTTCGCCTTTGGCCCATTTGAACCAGTCGGTAAGCGCGCCGACCCCGGCCAGGAAGGAAATTGCCCCAACCAGCCCGCCAAAAACCCAGGCCGGTTCAGAGAAAAAGAATTTGTCGAAGGCGGGCAGGCCCATCAGGGCGCGAATGGCGCTTACGAACAAGCCGCCCAAGAGCGTGCCGATGAACTGCGCAATCAGGCCGCGCGTCAGCCCGAGGGAAAGGATGGTTTTCATAAAATAGTTTCTCCTCCGCGATTACTCGAGGGTTTTGATGAATTCAATCAGGTCGTAAATCTGTGCGTCGCGCAAGTAACTGTAACTGGGCATGGCGTTGGCGTTGAATCCCTGCGCAATTTTGGCATTGGGAGCGGTAATCGATTCGTATAAATAGGATTCGTCTGCTAGCACGGTTGAACCGTCAGCCAGCGCACGGTTGGACTGTCCGAACAACCCTTTCCAGGTTGGGCCGACCCCGGCTGTGCCAGTCAATGAATGACAGGCCTGGCAGCCGAGTTCCGTGTACAGTTTTTCGCCGCGCGCGGCATCGGGTTGTCCTTCCGAGGCCAGCAGTTCGGCTTCGTACAGGGCTACCTGTTCTGTGACCCAGGCGGCGTAAGCGTTTTGCGAAACCACTTTAACCGGTGAGACCATATAAGCGTGAGCGGTGCCGCAGATTTCAGCGCACAAAAGCGGATATTCGCCCTCCAGCGTGGGCGTAAGCCGCAGTTCAGTGACGCGGCCCGGAATCAGATCCTGTTTGACGCGGAACTCAGGCACCCAAAAGGAGTGCAGCACGTCGATACTTTCCATTTTGAGCAGCACCTGTTTGTTGGCGGGCAGGTAAAGCGTATTGGACGAAAAACCTTCGGGGTACTCAAAGCGCCACGACCACTGGAAGCCAATCACGCGCACTTCAAGCGCGTTCGGGTCAACCGCCTGTACCTGGCGCAGATTATCCGCGCCAATAACGCCAAAGACAATCACCACGATCAGCGGCACAATTGTCCAGGCAATTTCGAGGCCGGTATTGCCTTCAATGTGCGCGCCATCACCCGTTTCACCGGGCTTGCGCCGAAAAACAATCAGAGCATACAGCAAGATGACGGTAATCAAAGAAAACAGGAAGGCCATCATCAGCACGTGCAGGTCGAACAGCCAGTCGATGGGGTCTGCCTGCACACTGGCCGCCACCGGCATCAGTCCGAGGGAAGTCAGCCCGGCATAGGTCAGATAGGTGACGATCAGCACCAGGGCTGTGACGGTGACAAAATGTCGCACATTCCGCATAGGGTTACACTCCTAAAATAGAAATCAAAGTAGAAAGGTCTCGGTACGCTCTTCGCGCAGAACGCTCAGGGCTACTCGACCGCCTATTCATGAATTACGAAACTTCGCCCGGCCAGGGATCCCAGGTTTCGGCCTGAGCCGGGGTCAGTCGTCTGCGGTCATAAATCAGCACTTCACCCGATTGCCCAAGCGAAACCAGCATAACCTGCATGGGCGCTTCGTCTGAAACAAAATGTTCGAGAAATTCGGCCCGGTTGATGGTTTTATCGTCGTAGTCGACAATGACCAGATCAGGTTGGTGATGCTTGAGCGCATCCAGGGCTTCGCTCATGGTGGTCGCCATGCCGGCGATAAAGGCTTTTGCCTCCCAACGCTCAGCGTAAATCTTGCGCAATCCCTCCCGGAAGAGGGGATTGGCAGAGATGATTAAGACACGTCGTAAAGGTTGGCTGGTTTTTGGCATGGCAGGCAAAGATTAAGAAAAGATAAAATTACGCTCATAAATTTACCAAAACTTGTTCAGAATGTCATCAGCCCGGCTTGCGCTAAGGGGGGATTTCAAATGTAAAAGCGGGTGATTTTGCAATCACCCGCTCCAGGTAGATAAATGGAACTGTTGCTACAACCGCCCCGGGTACTTTTGCGTATTAATTTCTTGATACAATACCGCCTGAACTCGAACCATCATCGAAAGGAAGCGAATAAACTTATGAGTCGAATCTGGAGACTTCTCCTGCTACTCAGCCTTACCCTGACTGCCTGCGCGCCGCAAAGCCCGGAGACTGATCCTCAGGCCACGACCCCACAGGCTACAATCGCAATGGAAGCGTGCGTTCTGGTTTCGCCCGGCGGCCAACAGGTCGAGGCGCGTTGTGGCACGCTCGCTGTTCCCGAAGACCGTCAAAACCCCGCCGGGCGGCAGATTAATCTCAATATTGCCCTCATCCCGGCCATTAACCGCAGTCCGCAGCCCGATCCGCTCTTTCTGCTGGCTGGCGGCCCGGGGCAATCGGCGGTTGAATCCTTCCCGGCCATGCTCAATTTGCTTTACTTCATTCACGAAGAGCGCGATATCGTTCTGGTAGACCAGCGCGGAACCGGTCAATCGAACCCGTTGCGCTGCCTTGAGCCGGAAGATTTTTCCCTCAGCGAAGCGCAAGCCCTCGAAAAACTGCAAACCTGTCCTGAGCGGCTCGATGCCGACCCGCGTTTTTACACCACCGAAATTGCCATGACGGACCTCGATGCGGTCCGCGCGGCGCTGGGATACGAGCGCATCAACCTGTATGGCGCCTCCTACGGAACCCGCGCCGCGCTTACCTACCTGCGCATGTTCCCTGAACGCGTTCGCACCGTCACCCTCGATGCAGTGGTCGACGCCGATTTCATCATGTTTTTAGACGCCGCCCAGGATGGGCAAGCCGCGCTCGACCAACTCTTTGCCCGTTGCCAGGCCGACGAAGCCTGCCGCGCTACTTTCCCAGATCTCGAAAGCGAATTTGCCGCCCTGCTCGTCCGCCTCGAACAATCTCCGGCCCAAATCAGCCTGCCGCACCCGCAAACCAACCAGCCCCTTGAATTGACTGTCACCCCGCAACTGGTCACCAACGTCGTCTTCAACACCCTGTATGTGTCTGACCTGGCCGCCCTTTTGCCGCTCGCCATTCACAACGCCTACGCCGATGAAAATTACGCCCCGCTGATTGCGGCGGCCTTTATGGTCAATGCCGGTCTCTATGATGGCATGTTCTACGCCGTCACCTGCACCGAAGATGCCCCGCTTATTTCGCCCGCCGAAGCCGCCCGCCTGAGCGCCGACAGCGTTTTCAGCGACCGCACGGTCGATTTTCTCTCCGTTTGCGACCACTGGCCGCGCGGACAAGTCTCCCCTGAGTTTCGCCAGCCGGTTCGCTCCGATGTCCCCGCCCTGATTCTCTCCGGCCAGGCCGACCCAATCACCCCGCCCCGTCATGCTGAAAAAGCCGTCCAAAGCCTGGGTAATCACCTGCATCTGGTCTTTGATGGCATGGGGCATGGCAACCTGAACGGGCGTTGTGGCAGTAAAATCTTTAGAAATTTCATCAACCAGGCTTCCTTCCAGGATTTAGACACTGCCTGCGTTGCCGAATTGCAGCCCGCGCCGTTTTTTGTCGATTTCAGCGGCCCGCGCCCGTAACCCACCCCAAAGGTCATTATGATACGCGTTCAAAATCTTTCAAAATCATTTGGCAAAGTAAAAGCCGTGCAGGGCGTCTCTTTTGATGCGCCCGACGGACAAATCACCGGTTTGCTTGGCCCCAACGGAGCCGGAAAAAGCACCACCCTGCGCATGCTCTACACCCTGCTAAGGCCCGATAACGGCTCGGCCCAGGTGGATGGCTTCGACGTTCGTCAAAGCCCAATCGAAGTCCAGCGCCGCATCGGAGTCCTGGCCGACGCCCGCGGCCTCTACCCGCGCCTGACAACCCGCGAAAATATCCGTTACTACGGGCGTTTACACGGCCTGGACGGACAAGAACTCGAAGCCCGCATCAACTCCATGCTCGAATTGCTTGATATGGGCGCCATTGCCGACCGACTGACCGAAGGCTTTTCCACCGGCGAAAGGCTCAAGGTCGCCATCGCCCGCGCCCTGGTTCATGACCCGAAAAACATCCTGCTCGACGAACCAACCAACGGCCTGGATGTCGTCAGCACCCGCGCCATGCGTCAATTCATCCTGCGCTTGCGCGAAAATGGCAAATGCGTCCTTTTCACCAGCCACATCATGCAAGAAGTGGCCGCTCTGTGCGATCAGATTATCATCATTTCGCATGGCGTTGTCTCTGCCAGCGGCACCGCCGAAGATTTGCGCCGCCAAACCGGTAAAGATTCACTCGAAGATGCTTTTGTCGCCGCCATTGGCTCGGCGGAAGGGTTGGAACGATGAAAAAGATTTGGGTAATTATCCAAAAAGAAATGCTCGACAACCTGCGCGATTATCGCAGTTGGACAACCGGCGTTTTTTGGGCCTTGTTTGGCCCCCTGATTTTGGGCGGCATGATTTTGCTGCTCGGCAACACCCTGCGCGGCCAGGCCGAAGATGCGCTTACTTTGCCGGTGGTTGGCGCTGAAAACGCGCCCAACCTGATTGCTTTTCTCCAGCAACAAGAAGTGCTCATCGTCCCCGCGCCTGAAAACCCCAGGGCCGCCGTGATTGAAGGCGACCTGAACGTCGTTCTGGTCATTCCGCCCGATTACGCTGAAGATTTTTCCGGTGGACAAACGGCGCGGGTGCAATTAATTTTTGACAGCACCCGCCAATCGGCCATGGTCGATATTCGCCGGGCGCAAAATCTGATCGAAGGCTATGGCGATTATATCGGCGTGTTGCGCCTCATCGCGCGCGGCATCAGCCCGGAGGTAATTCGCGTGGTGCAGGTTGAAGAGTTGGATACCGCCACCCCGCAGAGTCAGGCTCTGGTTTTCCTGTCGATGCTGCCGTATTTCATCATCTTCGCCATTTTTAACGGGGCCGCCCCGGTCATCACCGACGCCACCGCCGGCGAACGCGAGCGCGGTTCACTGGAACCGTTGCTGATCAACCCGCTGCCGCGCGGCTGGTTTGCGATAGGCAAAATGCTATCGGCCATGCCCTTTGCCACCCTCAACTTGTTGATTACGCTGGGCGGGTTTGCCGCCATCTTCAACTTTTTGCCGGTGGAAAAAATGCTCGGCGTGCAAATCGGCATGGACATGGGCGCGCTGACCCTGGTCTTCCTGGTTTGTCTGCCAATTGTCTTGCTGGCCTGCGCCATCCAAACCCTGATTGCATCTTTCACCAAGACGACCAAAGAAGCCGGAACCTACCTGCCCTTCGTGGGACTGATTCCGGCCTTGCCGGGCATTGTCCTGGCCTTTTTGCCGGTCAAGGCCGAACTTTGGACAATGTTGATTCCCACCTTCGGTCAGCAAATTTTAATTAACCAATTCCTGCGCTCCGAACCGGTCTTGTCGTTCAATATTCTGGTCTCGGTTGTGATGACCTTGCTGCTCTCGGCGATTTTTACCTTTATCGCGGTTAAATTTTACGAGAACGAACGCATCATCACCGGCTAACGCTTCGCCAACCGCCCCGCGAGAGATGAATTCGCGGGGCGGTTTTTTTGTTTTTCTGTAACTGCCTACCGTAGCGCGACGTTCAAGTCGCGTTGGGAGTAAGGCATTTGAGAATTTGCTTTCAGGCGACATATAATGCCCGCGGGTGAGAATTGCGCATTCCTTCTCTTGAAAAAAGCGCAATTCTCACCCGGAACGTGTATAAACCCCCATTGCTCTACGCATATCAGTTCGCAGGCAATTACGTTTTTCTATGCAATGGTTGCCACAGGCGAACAAAAGGGTCAAATTTTCTTGGCGAGGCTGGGCGTTTTTGCCCGGTTAATCACCACCACCGCGCTGATGATGACCGCCGCCGCAACGAAAACCCGCCCGGTCAGAATTTCATCGGCCAGCCAGGCCCCCAGCAGCATGGCAACCACCGGGTTAACGTAAGCGTATGTTGCCACAAGCGAAATTGGCGCATTGCGCAGCAGCCAGCCATAAGCCACAAAGCCAACCAGCGAGCCAATCAAAATCAGATAAGCCAGCCCAAGCCAGGACGTGATGGTGACATTTTGTAACTCGAATCCGCTTAGTTCGTTACTCAACATGCTGACGATAAACAACCCGACGCTGCCAACCGCCATTTGCATTCCGGTAAACATCAGCCCGGATTTTGGCAGATCGGCGCTGCGCGAATAAATCGAACCGCTGGCCCATAGGATGGTCGCCATCACCAATGCGCCTGCGCCCCACAGGTCGATGCGAAAGGCCGATTCAGCCAGGGTTTCGGGATTAATCAGGATGGCGATGCCGACGAAACCGACCACCAGCCCGGAGATTGCCATCCAACCGGGCCTGATGCCGCCAGGACGGATGGCCTCGAACAGTGTCAGCCAGAGTGGGGTGGTGCCGACAATTAACGCGGCAATGCCCGAATCGACGGTTTGCTCGGCCCACGAGACCAGCCCGTTGCCGCCCAAAATCAGGAACAAGCCAACGATGCCGGCGTCGCGCCATTGGCGCAGGGTGGGTTTTTCGTCTTTGGCAATCCAAAACCGCCAGCCGAGAATCAGCGCGGCGGAGACGAGGAAGCGCATTGCGGCATGTAGAAAGGGCGGAATGCTCTCAATGGCAAAACGGATTCCCAGATAAGTGGAACCCCAGATGATATAGACGGCCAGCAGGGCCAGCCAGATTTTGGTTTTCATATTGCTCCAGTGTTCTGTTTTTTATTCAGCCAGGCCCGATTCCCAGCCAAGCATGGCTTTTTTGCGCGCCAGGCCGTAGCGGTAGTTGCCAAATGCGCCTTCTTTGCGGATGACGCGATGGCAGGGAATCAGCCAGGCGATTTTATTGCGCGCGATGGCATTTCCCACCGCTCGCGCCGACTGCGCATAGCCAATATCCGCGGCGATACGCTGATAGGTGCTGACCTGTCCAGGGGCGATGTTAAGCAAGGCTTCCCAGACCTTGATTTGGAAATTTGTCCCGGCCAGGTGTAGGGCGAGTGGTTTTTCGGGGTGTCTTTCGAGGCTGAACAGGGCCGGGATGTAGTGGGCGGTTTCTGCGCTCGATTCTTTCAGGTGGGCGTTCGGCCAATCGGACTGTAAGATTTCCAGCGCGGCGGGTCTGTCTGTTTGGACAAAGCCGAGGAAGCAGATTCCGCGTGGGGTGAGGGCCAAAAGGCACTCGCCAAAAGGGGAGGGGTGAAAGCCGTAGCGTATGAGCAGCCCCTCGCCGCGCCGCTTCAAGTCTCCGGGGGTGGCGGCTTCGGTATGAATCAAAAGGTCGTGCAACCTGCCTGGGCCAGATAAACCTGTCGTGTAGGCAGCGTCTAAAATATCTCCCGAATTTTTTAACATTTGTTTGGCGTTTTCTTTGCTGATGTATTGCAAAAAACGTTTGGGGCTGATGCCTACCCAGCGCGTGAACAAGCGCTGAAAGTGATACTCGCTCAGGCCAATGGCGGCGGCGATTTCTTCGAGGCTGGGTTGGCTGCTGGCGTTGCGCTCGATATAGCCGATGGCGCGCTCAATCAGGGCATAATCCTGGCTGTTTTCGCTGAAGGGTTGGGGGGGTTTAATCATGCTGCCATTGTAGGCGATTTTGCGTTGATTTTCCACCCGATTCTTGCGCGAAAAAATCTTTATATGCCCCCTGATGAGGAGAGTCGAAAAATTGATATTCATGCCTGCGAAGCAGGCATGAATATCAATTTTTCGTTTTTTTGTCGATTGCCAGAAAAATTCTGGCGGGTTACATTTTTGTCAATTTGGGCTAGTCGCCGGTTTCGCTGGCTTTGCCGCTGGGGATGGGGGTGGGCACCCAATCGGGGTAGGCGTCGATGCCGTGTTCTTGAATATCGAGTCCTTTGTGTTCTTCTTCGCGGGAGACGCGCAGGCCAACCCAACCTTTGAGCAGGACGAAGAACAGGACGTAGCCCGTTACCGCGCACCATGCGCCGACTGCCAGTACGCCAGCCAATTGCGACATGAATTGGGCTGTGTTACCCGCAATCAGGCCGGTGACGCCAGATTCTGTGGCGAAGATGCCCAGCGCCAGGGTGCCCCATGCGCCGTTCATCAGGTGGACCGGAACTGCGCCGACCGGGTCGTCGATTTTGAGTTTTTCGAGTAGAACAACGCCATAGACGATGACCACGCCGCCAACCGAGCCAATCACGATGGCCCAAGCCGGAGTGACGAAGGCGCACGGCGCGGTGATGGCTACCAGGCCGCCCAGCACGCCGTTCAGGGCGGTGCCCAGGTCGGGTTTTTTGGCGACGAACAACCAACTGACGAACATGGCTACCAGACCACCGGCGGCAGCCGCCAGGTTGGTGTTGACCGCTACCAGCGCAACCGCGTCGGCATTGTCACCAGAGATGGCTAACTGACTGCCAGGGTTGAAGCCGAACCAGCCCAGCCACAGGATAAAGACGCCCAGGAAAGCCAGGGAAATCGAGTGTCCGGGAATCGGGATGGCGGTTCCGTCTTTGGCGAAGCGTCCAATACGCGGGCCGAGGGCGATGGCGCCCATCAGGGCGAGCCAGCCGCCGACGCTGTGAACGACGGTTGAACCGGCGAAGTCGATGAATCCGAGTTGAGAGAGCCAGCCGCCGCCCCAAACCCAGTGTCCGGCAATTGGGTAGATGAAAGCGGTGATGACGAAACTGATGATCAGGTACGATACAAAGCGCGTGCGCTCGGCCATTGCGCCCGAAACGATGGTGGCGGCGGTTCCGGCAAAGACCAGTTGAAAGAACCAGAAGGCCATCACGGGCAGGTCAGCCACATCTGCGCTGGCCGCCGAGACGAAGAACTCACTCGAACCGATGAATCCGCCTGTCGATGCGCCGAACATGAAGGCATAGCCAACGGCCCAGTAGGCCATGGTGGCGAACATGAAATCGACCAGGTTCTTGAAGAAGATATTGGTGGTGTTCTTGGCCCGCGTTACCCCGGCCTCCAACAGGGCAAACCCGGCTTGCATGAAAAACACCAGGAAGGCGGCAATCAGTACCCACATGGTATTCAGGCCGCGCGTGAACGCAACCAGCGGATCAGGTTCCTGGGCGTGAACCGAGGTGGTGGCCGCAATCAGCGCGGCGGCGACGAAGGCCGGGAGCAGTACCCAGCGCGTCCATTTCATGGATTTCAACAGGTTGGTTTTCATTTTGTCTCTCCTTTGTGATGAGAAATGTTTTTTATCGTTAGTAGTTCTGTCATTTCGAACCGCGTAGCGGTGAGAAATCTTAAGCACGGGGTAAGATTTCTCGCTGTCGCTCGAAATGACACTCGCAAACTTGTGCCAACGCAGGCGCGGAAGCCGCTCAGAAGGAGGCTTGGCAGGCCTGGAGGCGTTTCGCGGCCTCCGCGCTGTTGCGTTCAGCACTGACGACATTCTATACTTTTGCCGGTCTCAAAACCATGCCCCGAATGGAGACTCTTTTTTGCCCTGATTTCGCAAAATTGGGCTATTTTCTTTGCTTGCCTGACCCATTTGGGTCAAGAAAACGCTAAAACCCCCTCACCCTAACCCTCTCCCGGCGGGAGAGGGGATACCGTTTTGAAAAAATGCTCCCCCTCTCCCCTCGGCAGAGGGGATACCGTTTTGAAAAAATGTTCCCCCTCTCCCGTCGGGAGAGGGCCGGGGTGAGGGAAGACTCATTCCTCACCCAAACGGGTACTTCTCCCGCGCTTTTTGTGCAACCTGGCGCAATACCGTTATAATTCGCCCCATGAACACACCCCTGCGCGCCGACCAACTCCTCAGCCCCGATTTTCCCGAACCTGCCGCGCAATCCCTGCTCGACACACTCGGATTCAATGACAGCCTTGCCAGCCTGCGCCGCTTGCGCCGACTGGCTGCCTCCAGCCCCGACTCGGCTTCTGCCGTCGGTGAACTCCTGCCGCACCTGCTCGCCAGTCTCTCCACCTGCGCCGACCCCGACCAGGCCCTCATTAACCTCGAACGCTTTGCCATCGATGGGCCGACTGCCGAAATTTTCGCCAAATTGATCCAACACCCGCGCGCGCTGGAGATTCTCGTCACAATTTTTGCTGGCAGTCAGTTCCTGACCGAAATCCTGCTGCGCTCACCGGGCCGCCTCGACCTCTTGCTCGACCGCGACTCGCTTTCGCGGCTGAAAAATTCCGCCGAATATGAAGCCGAAGGCCTCGAATCGATGCGCGCTCTGGCAGTTCCCGGCGTCGAACTGGACGCCTTGCGCCGTTACCAGCACGGCGAACTGTTGCGCATTGGCGCTTGCGATTTGCTCGACCTGTACGACCTGCCAACTCTCACCGCCCAACTCTCTTTCCTCGCTGATGGCATGGCCCGCGCCTGCCTGTCTTATGCCAGCGACCGCACCGGCGTCTCCTCTGAGGGCTTTGTCGTTTTGGCGATGGGCAAACTCGGCGGGCGCGAACTGAACTACAGTTCCGATGTCGACCTGCTCTTCCTGGCTAGTGAAGATCGTCCCGAACATCTGCGTCTCGGACAGCAATTTATCGAAGCCATGTCCAGCGTCACTGCCGAGGGATTTCTCTACCGGGTCGATATGCGCCTGCGTCCCTGGGGACGCGATGGCGGGCTGATTAACACCCTCGAGGGCTATCTCGATTACCTGAACAAACATGCCCGCCTGTGGGAGAAACAGGCCCTCATCAAAGGCCGTCCGATTGCCGGCGACCTCGAACTCGGACATGAGTTCCGCCGCCAAATCGAGCCGGTTATCTTTGGGCTGAATCCCGAAACCGTGCGCGCCAGTGTCCACGCCATGAAACAGCGCACCGAAGAACTCCTGCGTCAGAAAGGCCGCGAGTGGGGCGAAGTCAAACTCGGCGAAGGCTCCATCCGCGATGTCGAATTTGTCACCCAGTTCATGCAACTGGCTTACGGCGAAAACCGGCATGTGCGCAAACGCTCCACCCTGGTCGCCATCACCCGCCTGGTGCGCTACAAACACCTGACCGCCCCCGAAGGCCGTACCCTCGCCGATGGCTACATCTTCCTGCGCACGGTTGAGCATTTCCTGCAAATGATGCACTACCGCCAAACCTACACCCTGCCCGCCGACCCCGCCGCCCTCACCTTGCTGGCCCGTCGCCTCGGTTTTCGCGGCTCGGCCAGCGAAGCCCGCGAAAAAATGCTCGAACGTTACGAATGCCACAGCCAGGCCATCCGCGCCATTTATGCCAAATATGTCGGCGGCATTGAGGTTGCCCCCGCCCCGCAGCCCAGCGAAGAAGCCCCCAATCCAATCGTCCAACAGCATTTGGCTCGTCTCGATGCCGAATACGCAACGATTTTCAGCCCCGAAGACATCCAAAAACACGCCCTCATGGCCCAGTCGCTCAACCGCGAGAACCTCGTCCGCCTCGAGGCCCACCCGCTCGACGAAGAACGCTGGCAGGTCACAATTGTTGCCTACGATTATTTGGGGGAACTCTCGCTGATTTGTGGACTGTTCTTCGTCTATGGGCTGGACATCCAGGCTGGCGAAATCTTCACCTACGAAGCCCTCGACCAGACTACCCGTGACTCGTCCCGCCGTTTAAGCGAGCCGGTTCCGCCCTCAGCCGCCCAAAAAATTGTCGACGTGTTTACCGTCAAACCGGTTGGCCCCGCGCCCGAAGTCGAAACCTGGCTGCGCTACACCGACGAATTAGCCGCGCTCCTGACGCTCATGCAGGCCGGAAAACGCCGCGAAGCCCGCAGCGAACTCGCCAAGCGGGTTGGGGCCGCCTTCCAGAAAGTTTTACCCACTGCCGATCCGCTCTACCCCATCCAGATCCGCATCGACAACCGCGTCTCCACCCGCTACACCGAACTGCGCCTCGACGCCCCCGACACCACCGGCTTCCTGTACGAATTCACCAACGCGCTTTCGCTCACGCGCACCTACATCGCCCGCATGGTGGTCGAGACACGCGGCAGCCGGGTTAACGACCTGCTCTTTGTCACCGACAAAGACGGGCGCAAAATCACATCCTATCAGAAACAGCGCGAACTGCGCACCGCCGCCGTGCTGATCAAGCACTTCACCCACCTGCTGCCGCGCTGCCCCAACCCGGCCTCCGCGCTTTTGCACTTTCGCGAATTTATCGAAAAACTCTTCGAGCGCCCCAACTGGCCCGACGAGTTGGCCTCCATCGAACGCCCCGAAGTGCTCGGCAACCTGGCCCACCTGCTCGGCGTCAGCGACTTCCTGTGGGACGATTTTATGCGTATGCAGTACGCCAACCTCTTCCCGGTCGTCTCTGACCTGACCGCGCTGGATACCGCCAAATCGCGCCAGCAATTGCAGGCCGAACTGGAAGAAGCCTTCAAACCGGTACATGACGGCCCCCAGCGTCCGCGTGAAGATGCGCCCTGGCGCAAAGTGCTGAACGATTTCAAAGACCGCGAGATGTTCCGCCTCGATATGCGTCACCTGCTCGGACACACCCGCGAATTTTGGGATTTTTCCGCCGAACTGACCGACCTGACCGAAGTCATCGTCAACAACGCCTACTACCTGTGCGCCGAAGACCTGCGCAGCCTGCACGGACAACCGCGCCGCGCCGACGGCCAAATCTCGCAAATGACCGTTCTGGCCCTCGGCAAATGCGGCGGACGCGAACTCGGCTTCGCCTCCGATATCGAATTGATGTTCCTCTACGACGAAGACGGCCAGACCGACGGCCCGCAGGTCATTCCCTCCTCCGAATTCCACGAGCGCGTGGTGCGCGACTTCCTGGCCGCCATCCAGGCCCGCCAGGAGGGAATCTTCCAGGTCGATTTGCAATTGCGTCCGTATGGCAAAGCCGGCAGCATGGCCGTCTCGCTCGATTCCTTCCGGCGCTATTACGCTCCTGACGGCCCGGCCTGGGCTTATGAGCGTCAGGCCCTGGTCAAAATGCGCCCGATTGCCGGGTATCCGATTTTGGGCGAACAGGCCTGCCGTTTGCGTGACGAATTTGTTTACACCGGCCAGCCCTTCGATGCGACCGCCATGCGCGCCATGCGCGAGCGTCAGGTGCGCCATCTCGTTTCTGCCGGAACTTTCAACGCCAAATACAGCCCTGGCGGATTGGTAGATATTGAGTACCTGATTCAAGGCGTGCAAATTACGCATGGCGCGGCAAATCCATCCCTGCGCCAGCCCAACATCCGCCTGTGCATGGAGGCCATGCACCAGGCCGGCATCTTAAACGACGACGATTACACCCGCCTGCACAAAGCCCACACCTTCCTGCGCTGGTTAATTGACTCGATGCGCGTCGTGCGCGGCAATGCCAAGGATGTCAACGTCCCGGCCTATGGCAGCGAAGAATTCGCCTTCCTGGCCCGCCGCCTGCGCTATGCCGAAGAAACCGACCGCCTGCGCGACGACCTCGTCCGCTACCAGACCGACGTGCAGGAAATCAATACCCGGTTGCTGGTTTAGGAGTTTCCAGAAAATGCCTGTCTGGGCGGCTTATGCCGCCCAGACAGGCATTTTCTGGAAACTCCCCGCCCCTTGAGGGGCGGGGCCGGGGGTGGGGTGAAGTTTAGCCTTCAGGCGATATGGGTGGGCAAAGAGTTCAGCGCCTAAAACGGCCTGAAACTCGTCTCCCGATCAAACACATCCTCATCCTCAGCCCGCTTCAAAAAATTCACCAGCGCGTATGTCACAGGCGTAAACAGCACCTCCACCGCCACCTTGAAAATGTAATTCGTCACCACCAGCGTAGCAAACAACTCCCAGGGGAAAACGCCAAAAACCGTCGCCACCAGCACAAAAGCGGACGTATCCACCAACTGCCCGACCAGCGTGCTGCCAATTGTGCGCAGCCACAAGAATCGGCCCTCCGTCCAGACCTTCATCTTTGCCAGCACCACCGCGTTGGAAAATTCCCCCGTCCAGTAACCGGCCAGCGAACCGAGCACAATTCCGCCGCTCGACATGCCGCCCAGAATGGCGGCGTATGCCGCATCCCCGGCGTATTCCTGCCACAGGGCCTCGCCAGGCAGAATGCTGACAATCCAAAACACCAGTGCCGAAAGCGCCAGCGCGAAGAATCCCATCCAGATGACCCGCCGCGAACGTTTAAAGCCATACACTTCGGTCAGGATGTCGCCGAAGATATAACCGAGCGGGAACAGGATTGTCCCGGCATCAAAAGCCAGCGCGAAACCAAATAGACTAATTTGCAAATCAACAATTTTTGCCGAAGAAGCGATATTGCTCACAATCAGCACGGTCACGAAGATGACCATGACAACATCGAGGAAGCGGTAAGGTTTTTGCATGAGATTCTCTTTCAGGGAAGAAGTATATCGCTTTACGATGGTCTTGATACGCAAAAACCGCGGCTCGACCATCGTAAAGCGTGTAGCGCGTATCGAGAGTTGGTCGAGTAGCGCGTAGCGCGTATCGAGACCCCGGCGGCTGATTTTACCAAAAAACGCAAACTTTTTTTCTCCGTGCTACAATATCTTTCTCGCAAGCCCCACGTTATATCAGGCATCCTCTTGCCCCAATCTTCATCAGGAGTCGTCCCATGACCAAACGCTTAATCGTTGTCGCCGGAAATATTGGCGCAGGCAAAACCTCGCTCACCGAGCGAATTGGCGCCCGCCTGGGCTGGACAACCGGCTACGAATCGGTTTCAGATAATCCCTACCTGCCCGATTTCTACGCCAATATGAAAGCCTGGTCTTTTCATTTACAAATCTATTTTCTCGGCCATCGCGCCCGTCAATATCTCGAAATGGCCGGAGATTCCCGTTCCGTGATTTTGGATCGTTCAATTTACGAGGACGCCTACATCTTCGCCCGCGCTTTGCATCATCTCGACAACTTGAGCGAACGCGATTACCTCGCTTATCGCCGCCTCTTTGAACTGGTGGTCGATAGTTTGCCGGCCCCCAACCTGTTGATTTACCTCAAAGCCCCGGTGGACGTGTTGATGGAACGCATCCGTCGCCGCGCGCGCGGAATCGAAACCGGAATCAGCGCCGAATATCTCTCCCTGCTCGATTCGTTCTACGACGATTGGCTGCTTTCTTTCGACATTTGTCCGGTGCTGACCATTCGCACCGACAATCTGGATTATGTCCACCAGCCCCAGGCACTGGATGTGGTTTTGGACCGCATTCAAGACAAACTCTCCGGCAAGGAAATAGTCGAGTTATAACTGCAATGTTCCCGCCACCCTTGCCTAAAATTGCCCGGCGGCTTGCCGAGACAGTCAACCGTGAGCAGGTGATCGAAGAATTGTGCCTTCAATATGGCTTGCATTGGCAGGATGCGGAGTCGATTGTAGCCCAGGCCGAAACCGATTACCAGCACAAGATTACCCGCCAGCAAACCCCGATCCTGCTCCTGATCGCTTTTGCGACTTTCGCAGCCGGGGTTTTGCTCATTTCATGGAACCTGCTGGGGGTGTTGTTCTGGTTTGCCAGCCTCGTTTCTCCCAGATCTGTTTCTGTCATCAATCTGTTTGGCTTTTATGCGGATTGGACTGCCACGCTGTTGGATTTCTCGCAGAGCGGGAATCTGTTCATCCTTGGTCTGGCAATGACCCTCGGTAGCCAGTTGGGCATGAAGTCGGTCTGGCTTTCCTGGCTGGAAGGTCAGCAAGAGCGCATCGAGCCGGAACTGCCGGCCCAGCCTCCTACGCATGGGGTCGAAGTTACCGATAAAATGTTCAGGTATGTTGTTCGTCAACTGGAGCGCGGCGAATCCGAAGCGGATGTGGTGACCGCTCTGCAAGCGCGTAGCGGGATCAGCGCGGAGCAAGGGCTGGCCCTGGCGCAGGAGATTGTCCGCTCGCGTGGCGATGTCACCCTTACGCCTGTTTCGCCGGCGATTTTCTTTTCGGGGCTGGCGGCTTTTCTTTCAGGCTCAGTCTTGGTTGCGCAGAATGTGATGTTATTGTTTGCGTATCTGCGCGCAAACCCGCGCGAGATTCGCCATAACTGGGATTTGTTGCTACGCATCCGCGATATAACGCTCTACATTGACGCGCATCCTGTTCTGGCGTTATGGTTCGTTTTTGGTGTCGTTTGTTTTGTGGGTGGGTATTTCCTGTTGCGCCTGGCCTTCTTTCCGACCCTGCTGCGGTTCAGGAAACCTCATCGCTATGCCGAACCCGATTGAAAATGGTTCAATCAATATCTGGCTGGCTGCTGTGTTTTTGACTGAATAAGGAACTTAATCATGACGATTCGTTTTGAACCCATGACCGACAATGATTTCCAGATGTATTTGCGCAAAGTTGTCCCTGAGTATGCTACCGAATATGTCCGCGCGGGCAGTTGGCATACTGAAGAAGCCATGCTGCGGGCGCGTGAGCAATTTCAGCGCATTTTCAACCATGGCCCCCAAACCCCAAACCAAACCCTCTACACAGTTTGGGATGCGCAAAAAAATGTCAAAATTGGAATGCTGTGGTACACCCTTGACCTTTCGCGCAAACGAAAAACCATTTTTCTTTCCGATTTTTTTATTTTCTCCGAGTTTCGCCGCCGGGGCTACGAAGACGAGACCCTTTCTGCGCTGGAAGCAGAGTTGCGCGCAAAGGGCATTGAGCGCATGGAATTAAATTTATTCTGGCACAATCAAGACGAGCGCGCAATGTATGAAAAAACCGGCTTTGCGCCGGTCAGTATTTACTATGGCAAAAATTTAGACTGACTGCGCTATCCCGGCCCTGCGCGCCAACCAGAAACAAACTGCGCCGCCCAGTAAAAACACTCCCACAATCAAATACATATCCGATGGCGAAAAATGCTGCAAGAGCAGTCCGCCGGTTAACCCACCAAGCGCCGCGCCAAAACCCATCAGGGTACTGCCGAACATGCCTTGCGCGCTGGCGGTTAGCCCTGTCGGCGCGGTTTTATCGGCGTAAGAGACGCCTGCCACCCAGATAATGGGGAAGGTGAACCCGTGCATTAATTGAATCAGCAAAATTTGCCATGCCGCCACGCTGAAAGCATATCCCAGCAACCGCGCCCCAATGGCTGCCAGTGCCAGAATAAGCAAGCCGCGCGCGCTAAACTTGCGCAAAAAATAACCGGCGAAAAACATAACCGGAATCTCGGAAATGGTTGAGATGGTTAGCGCCAGGCCCATGGTTGTTTTGCTCATCCCCAACGATTCCATGTAAACAAACAGATAACTGTTGATGGTTGCCATGCCCAACCCGCTTAATAAGACCATGCCCAGAAAAAACATCCAGCGTTTGCTGGTAATCAGGCTGCGCATTCCGTCCCAGAAAGGTGTAACGCTAACTTGCTGGGGAAATTTCAAGGCCAGAATGGTCAACAGCGTCAGACTCATGCCGATTGCATAACCATAAAAAGGCCAGGCCATGCCAAACCTTTCGATGATCGCCCCGGCCAATATGGCAACGCCGCCCCAACCAACCGCGCCCCATAATCTGATTTTTCCGTAGCGGTCTTTGTCTTTGCCCAGCATGTTCATCGTGGCGGTATCTGCAAAAGAAACGATGGGGGCGCCAAAGAAGGCAAACACCACAACCAGCGCAAACAGGATATAAAACTGATTGGAAATCGAAACAAGCAAAGTGGTGATAATCACGGCGACGATGGTCATTGCCATAATCAATTTATGCCGGCGCGTGCTATCAGCAAGCCCTGTCCAAAAAGGCGCGCCAATCAGGGTGATCAGCGGAGCAACGCCGGTGAGCAAGCCGATTTGCGTACCGCTGAATCCGATTTCCTGATAATACAAAGCCAGAAACGGCATCAGAAAACAAAGCGCGCCGAAGAACAGAAAATAGAAAGCAGAGGGGAAGAAAAGTAATGACATAAGGCTTCGATTTTATCAGGAAAGATGAAAATATTTGCAGCAGTTCTCAATATGGAATTGGGATGTAGTGACGATTTGGCATATGACTGAAAAAATGGTAATCTTACCGGTACTATGCTGGAAAACCTGAGAC
>DAOUML010000049.1:0-4730 GCA_034411635.1 Anaerolineales bacterium | reverse complement strand
CATTTGAAGGCCTCGTCCTGTTCGGCTTCGGACGTACCCGGGGCGGATATTTCGGCCTGGTCGGGCAATTGCTGTTCTTGCGGCGTATCGCGCTGGTCGAACAGCCGTTGCTCTTGCGGCGTATCGCGCTGGTCGAGTAGCCGCTGCTCTTGCGGCGTATCGAGACCAGATTCGTCGGCGGGTTCTTCCTCCTGGCCGAGTCCAGCCAGCCAATCGGGGACGGCAGAGTCGGGTGTCGAGGTCTCACGCTGGTCGAGTAGCCGCTGCTCTTGCGGCGTACCGAGGCCCGATTCGTCGACAGGTTCTTCCTCCTGGCCGAGTCCGGCCAGCCAATCGGGGACGGCAGAGTCGGGGCTGGCCTGTTCTGATTCTGCGAGGGTGATTCCTGATGCGGCGCTAATGCCGGAGAGCCAAGCCAAGTCGGCTTCTTCTGGTTTTTCTTCAGTTTGGATGGTGTCGTTTGAACCCATGCCGACCGGGGCCATGCCCTTGAGCCAATCGGGGAGTTCTGCGGCAGCCAGGGGTTCGCCGCTACTGACGACAGGAGCGGGAGATTCTGGTTCGTCAAAATCGAGTGGCCCTTCTTGAAATTCGCCGGTAGATGGCCCCCATCCCTGAGATTTCATCCAGTCGGGAATGGCTTCTTCCTGGCTTTCTGAGGGTGATTCTGTTTCAAGAGGAGCAGGGGCGGCAGACGTGGTGTTCCAGCCTGATTCGGCTTGTTGGGCGAGGGCTTCGTCCCAGTCGAGACGTTCGATGGTGATGCCGGTATCTTTAACGGTGGAAAGGTCAAAGGTCGAGCCTGTGACGAGGCCGAGGTAGGGGTCTAGTTGTTGCAGTCGGCTTCTGTAGGTGGTCAGGGTCGATTCGAGGCTGGTTCCAGGTAGAACTTCGGAAAGAATTCGGTTGGCATCGAAACAGTAGGGTGAAATTTTGAGTACCTGGTTGCAAATTTCGCTGGCTTCTACTTTTTGCCCAGCGCGAAAATGGGCCTGTGCCATCATGATTTTTATATCGAGCCGGTCGGGTTCTTCCTGGAGAACACTTTTGAGTTCTTGAATGGCTTGGGCGTATTTTCCGCCGCGAATGTACATGCGCGCCAGGGCGGGGCGGGTGAGTTGAATTTTTGGCGGCTCCAGCCCGTCGCGGCGACCATATAAACGCCTGAGTTCGGCTTGCACGCCGCCGTTGGAGGGGATCGATTCAAAGGCGCGTTCCATGTGCCAGATGGCTTGTTCGAGATTTTTGCTCTCGTCGGCGATGATGCTTATGCCCAGGTGCGAGACAAAATCGTCTGGCACGGAGGTTAGCACGCGTTGGAAGATGTCGGTGGCCGAATCGTAGTCATGCGCTTCAAGGTAAGCCTTACCCAATAACCGATAGGTTTCAAGATGTTTGGGGAAGGTCTTGAGGATGTGCTTACAGTGGGCAACGGCCTCGTCAATATGACCCTCTTGAGTCAGGGCTTCAATTTCACGGTTGTAAACGCGCAGGGCAATTTTACTCATCGGCTGGCTCCAACTATTAGTATGCAACAAATCAGATGATTAAGCAAGCGGTATAGCGATTGACATTAGTAGAACAAAGGCAGAGGCGCGAGGGGTTCATGGCTGAATAGGAAGGCATTTAGAACTTCCCGACGCGCCTGCTCAGCCTGAGCCTGGCTGCGGGCGTGAATGCTGAAGAGCGGTTCGCCCATTTTGACCGGCTGACCGACTTTTTTGTGGATAAGAAAGCCGACGGCGTGGTCGATATGGTCGTCTTTTTTTGCGCGCCCGGCTCCCAGAACGACAGCGGCTTCACCGATGGCGCGGGCGTGGACCTGGGAGATGTATCCGCTTTGGGGTGATTCGACGACGACCTGAACCGGTGCTTGGGGAAGTTTTTCGAGTTGCTGAACATAGCGGACATCGCCGCCCTGCGCTTCGACCAGTTGACAGAATTTCGCGAAGGCTGAACCGTCGTTAATGGCTGTTTGGGCCATTGCGCGGCCCTGTTCGAGGCTTTCGGCTCGTTTTCCGAGCAGCAGCATGTGCGCCGAAAGGTGCAGGCAGTGTTCCATAAAATCTTCTGGCCCGCTGCCATGCAGGGCGCGCACGGCTTCGACCATTTCGAGGGCGTTGCCGACCGCTTCGCCGAGCGGTTGGTTCATGTCGGCGATGAGGGCTGTAACCTGCCGCCCCGCCAGGCGTCCGATGGCGGTCATGGCGGCGGCCAGTTCGCGGGCGGCTTCAACGGTGGGCATAAAGGCGCCGTTGCCTGCTTTGACATCCAGCACGATGGCCTGCGCGCCAGCGGCCAGTTTTTTGCTCATAATCGAAGAAGCAATCAGCGGCGTGGCAGGGACTGTGCCGGTAACATCGCGCAGGGCGTAGAATTTTCCATCGGCGGGGGCCAGGTCGAGCGATTGACCGGTTAGAACGATGCCGATTTTTTGAAGTTGGGTTTTGAATTCTTGGGTGCTCAGGTTTACCCGGTAGCCGGGGATGGATTCGAGTTTATCGAGGGTGCCGCCGCTGAAACCCAGGCCGCGCCCCGACATTTTTCCGCAGGGCAGGCCGCAGGCGGCTACAATGGGCAACACCGAAAGGGTGGTTTTATCGCCAACGCCGCCGGAGGAATGTTTATCCACCGCAATATCGACGACATCTGAAAGATCGAGCATGGCCCCGGAGTGGGCCATTGCCAGCGTGAGGGCAGTGGTTTCGCGGTCGCTCATGCCGTTGAGCAGGACGGCCATAGCCCAGGCAGCGGCCTGATAATCGGGAATCTCGCCGTTGGTAAAGCCGCGCACGAAAAAGTCTATTTCGGCTTCGGTGAGTTCCTGTTGATCGCGTTTTTTGATGATGATGTCAACTGCGCGCATGTGTGAGTCTCCCGGTGTTTGGTCTATTTTATCGCATTTTGGCAAATGCGCCGCAGGCGGCGGGTGGGTTGTTTCAGCTATGCCGCCGAATGGCAATCATGGTGATATCGTCGGAGGCGGGTTCGGTGTCCATGAATGCGTCGACGGTGTTTTCGATGGAGTCTAGAATCTCAAAGGCCGATGCGCTGCGGGCGTTCCGCAAAATTTTGTATAGTCGTTCTTCGCCGAAAATTTCGCCAGAGGGCGCGAAGGCTTCGGTAACGCCGTCGGTATACAGAACAAGCGCATCGCCGCGCGCAAGTTGAATAACACGTTCGCTGATTTCGTAGTGTTCGATGACGCCCAGGGCCATGCCGGTACGGGGCAAAATTTCGAGGCGGGGTTTGCGTTTGTCGTTGCGGATCCAAACAGGGGGGTTATGTCCGGCGTTGGCGTAGGTGAAGGTTCCGTTGTTTTCGTCTATTACGCCGTAGATGGCGGTGACAAACATGCCCTGTTCGCAATCGGGATATAGCAGGGCGTTGACGCGTTGCAAGGCTTCAGCGGGGGAAACGGTTTGTAAAACGGCGGCCCGGATGAGGGTGCGCGTGAGCGCCATGAAAAGGGCGGCGGGAATGCCTTTGTCGGCGATGTCGGCGATGAACAGGCCAACTTGTCCGTTGGGCAGGTCGAAGGCGTCATAAAAATCGCCGCCAACCTGACGGGCCGTTCGCCAGCGGGCCGAGAGTTCCCAGTTGGCGTGTTCGGGCAGGCTGTCGGGGATGAAGGTCTCTTGAATTTGGCGGGCAAACTGCACTTCGGTTTCGAGGCGTTCACGGGCGACTGTTTCGCGCTGAAAAAGATCGTTTTGGATGGCCAGGGCGATTTGTTGGGCCACTCCGTTTAGAATTTCTATGCGCCGGTTTCTGAAGCGGCGTCCGCCCAGGGCTTCTTCGACCAGCAAAACGCCGAAGCGTTCACCCTTGACCGTGAGCGGGAAGGACATCAGCAGGCGGTCTTCGCTGTAGTGCAAGGCTTCGGCTTCATCGCCCAATACGGGCGTGAGCGTGAGCCAGTTTTCGACGCCGCGATGGGCTTCGCCGCACAGGGCCGGCTGACTGTGGGTAATGGCCGCTGCGAGCATGGGGAATTCGTCGGCTTTTAGCGCGCGCCAGAGCAGCGGTTGCAACTCGGTGGGGAGGTTGTACGATTGGGCGGGGTGGAAGGTGGCTGTTTCCTCATCCCAGGTGTAGATGGCGGCTCGTTCGACACCGACCAGGATGGGCAGGATGCGTACGATAGTGCTGAAAATTTCATCCAGATCTGAGAGCGAGACCACGGCCTGGGCAACCTGTAACAAGGCGGCCGATGCGTAGGCCTGCTCCTGGGCCGAATCGTATAAACGCGCGTTTTCGATGGCGACTGCGGCGTAACTGGCAAATGTGGTGGTCATGGCGTGGGCTTCATGGCCGTAGCGCCCCGGCGTGTGATGAGCCAGGGTCAGGATTCCGACGGCCTGTTCGCCAATGCGCAAGGGCGCGGCGATGGAGGAGTAATCGTCGCTAAATTCACCGACGATGCCCGAAGGCCCGGTTGGTTCGCCAGGTTTGCGGACGATGGGTTGGCGAGAAAGCAGGGCGCGGGCCAGGGCGGCGCGCGCATCGGCAGATTCGTAGCGGACGGCGTTCAACTCTCCGGTTGCCACGCCGTGAGCGGCGGCGCAATAGATGTCTTCTTCATCTAATAGCCAGATGGCAGAAATATCGCAGGGCAGGTTGCGTTCCAACTCGGTCAGAATGGTATCCAGCACTTGTTCCAGGCTGGCATTGGCTGAGAGCAGCACGGCCACTTCGCGCAGACTGTCGGCCACCTGTCGCCGCCATTG
>DAOUML010000048.1:0-2810 GCA_034411635.1 Anaerolineales bacterium | reverse complement strand
CGGACGCTGTCGGTGCGGGCGCTGTCGGCGGGCAGTTCGGCGTCGCGGCGGTATTTGCCAGTCAGGAATCCGCCAGCCAGCGGGCTGTAGGGGATGACGCCGATTCCGTAGGTTGCGCAGACGGCGCGTAGTTCGCGCTCGAATTCGGCGCGGTTGAGCAGGTTGTAGTGCGGTTGCAGACTGTCGTAACGGGCCAGGCCGTGCTTGTCGGATGTCCACAGGGCTTGCATGAGTTGCCAGGCATTGTAATTGGATGCGCCGACATAACGGACTTTGCCCTGACGCACCAAATCATCCAGCGCGCGCAGGGTTTCTTCGATGGGGGTGGCATCGTCGGGCCAGTGGGTTTGGTACAGGTCGATATGGTCGGTCTGCATCCGTTTGAGCGAGGCCTCAACCGCCTGCATGATGTGAACGCGGCTGAGTCCCTCGTCATTGGGGCCGTCGCCCATTTTTCCGCGCGCTTTGGTTGCAATGACCAGTTTCTCGCGCGGGATGCCGGCCTTCTTAATCCACTTGCCGAGGATGGTTTCAGAAACGCCGCCGGGGTTGCCTTCAACCCAGCGCGAATAAATATCAGCGGTGTCGAAGAAGTTGATTCCGGCTTCGTAGGTTGCTGATAGAACCGTGTACGAATCTTCTTCAGAGACCGACCAGCCAAATTGCATTGTCCCCATGCACAGGGGAGAAACTTTCAGGCCAGTGCGGCCCAGATTGCGGTAGTTCATGGTTGACTCCAGTTTTCAGATGGCGATATTCGATATTCGAGTATTCGATACTCGAATATCGAATATCGCTACTCGACCTTGATATAAATCCGCTTATTAATCGCGCCTTTCGATTTGTAATCGGTCACTTTGACAGTGCCAATTTCGGAGGTGTTTTTAACGTGGGTGCCGCCATCAGCCTGCAAATCCAAACCGACCAGTTCAACGGTGCGGACTTCGGGGATGCCTTCGGGGAGCAGGTTGATTTTGGTGCGAATCAGATCAGGGATTTGGAAGGCTTCTTCACGCGGCAAAATTTTGATGCGGACTTCATGCCCGGCGGCCACTTCGCGGTTGACAGCGGCTTCGATTTCGCCGACCAGTTCGCCGCGCAGGGTCTCGAACTCGAAATCCATGCGGCCTTCGAGCGGGTCCATATTGCCGCCGGTGACTTGCGCGCCATAATCGCGGAAGACCACGCCACATAAAACGTGCAGGGCGGTATGCGTGCGCATCAGGTTGTGGCGGCGCTGCCAATCGAGCGCGGCGCTAACAGTTGCGCCAACCCTCGGAAGCGGGGCTTCGCCGCCGAGGAAGTGCAGCACATCGGCCCCGGCCTTTTTGACGGAAGTGACCGGGTAGGTGACGCCGTCCGCGGTGATTTGGCCGTGGTCGCAGGGTTGGCCCCCGCCGCCGGGGTAAAAAGCGGAGCGGTCGAGGACGATGGAACGGGTGACTTCGTCGGCTGCGGTGACGGTGGCGCTGAATTCTTTGAGGTAGGAATCGGTTTGGTAGAGTAGATCGGTCATGGTTGCTCCTGGTGGGGGTCGTCCTTCGACTTCACTCCTCGCTATCGCTCGTCGTTCCGCTCAGGACTTGTTTGTGCCTGTCATTTCGAAGGAGCCGCATAGCGGCGACTGACACCTGCCCTGGCGGGCGGCGCCAGGGGAAATCTCTTGCCCTGTGCAAAAGATTTCTCGCTGTCGCTCGAAATGACAAACTTGTCTACTTGTTTACTTGCTCTTCATCCACCGTCCACTTAATCCCACGCTTGGTCAGTTCGTCCATGATTTTGGCGGCGGGGACGGATTCCATGCGGTGCGCGCCGGGGGCGATTTCGCCGCGGGCCTGAAATCCCATCATCAGGGCGCAGTGCCAGCCGGTCAGGCGTTCCATGCCGGTGAAGCCGGTTTCTGGGTCGTATTGGTCGATCAGGTCGAGGGTGACGCGGGTTTCGTGGCCGTCTTTCAGACCGACGCCGACGGCGCGCATGATGCAGATGTCTTCAACGCGCGGGGCGGTGATTTTGCCTTCGAGCAATTTGTGGTAGAAGTGGCGCGGAATGAGGGTTTGACCGTCGACTTCGATGGGTTCTTCGGAGAACAGGCCCAGGCGTTTGTAGCCTTCAAAGGTAACGAAATGACCCGGGTAGCGCAGGACTTTGTTCTCGTAGCGTTGCAGTTTGCCAAAATGGGTATCGGCGGTGGTGGACATGGAACCGGAAATGACGAAGGCTTCCAGTTTGCCGAGCGGGGGAAAGTCTATTTCTTCCAGTTCGGTAAAGGAGGGGACAAGGGTGATTTTTCCATCGCGGATGAAGGTGGCTTCGTGGTCGTATTCGTTGGTTAAACCGTTGAGGTGGAAGGTACAGAGGTAGTTCCAGGGCGGGGTGGGGTCACGGGGCAGTCCGGCGTCGTACAGGTAGACTTCGCGGGGCGTATCGAGCGCGTCCATAACGTAAACGCCCATGTTGTTGATTAAGCCGGGGCCCATGCCGCAATCTGGGAGCAGGCTAACGCCGGCGCGTTTGGCTTCTTCGTTGAGTTCCAACTGACTCCAGACGACATCGGTGTTGCCGCCCATGTCGCACAGGCTGACTCCCGCTTCGATGCAGGCGCGGCTGATGGCGAGGTTGTGGTAGTAGGTGACGGCGCTCAGGGCTACGTCGATGCCTTTTAAGTGGGACAAAAGCGCGGCCTGGTCTGATACGTTCAGGAAAATGCCCTGGGCCACCTCGCGGCCGATTAATCGGTTAATCCTTTGGGCAGATTGAGTTGCCACGTCTTCCTTAAAATCAGCGAGGATGATTTTTTCAGCATCTCC
>DAOUML010000047.1:0-11174 GCA_034411635.1 Anaerolineales bacterium | reverse complement strand
GCCACTATCGCCTACGTCGGCTCCGATCAGGCCTTCTATCAATCGCTAGGCTTCAGGAAAGTTTTCAACAGCGAGTGCTGGGGCAAGCATATTGAAAATTGAAATTTGTTTTCATAAACAGGCCCTATTTCTTCAAATGCCTGTGCGCTATATTCAACAAGACGAAAACCGCTCCTGCTATAAGACCAAACGCAATCACTTGCCCATCGGTGACAAACACTTTGCTGTCCTTTAGCGTCACGCCCGATCTTGCCTGCAAAATCCCGATGGTGCTGCCCTCGACATGAGCCTGATTGCCAATTGTGACAATGCCGACATAACCGTCTTTTAGATTCAGGTCGCGTCCGGCAACCGAAACGTGGCAGATACTGTCAGCAGTATTAATATCTCGCCCGGCGACAAGGCCGCCAGCCAGACTATTCTCCAGATTGGCATCCTGCCCGGCAGAAAGATAGGCTATCACTTTATTGTCCATCACTCACTCCTGTTTTTTCAGTTGCCCACTCGCTACACACGTCCGCCGCGAGCCAGAACAAGCCCTCGCGGATTTCTGCGCGTGATTGCCAGCCGCGCTTGTCCCATGCCTCGCCGCTCAAGTCATCACCGGCATATAGGATTTGCCCCAACAGAACCTTCCTGAACTGCGCCACCGCCATCAGCGCGGCGGCCTCCATCTCGACTGTCAGGCAGCCCTCGGCAGCGCGGGCGTCAATCATGGTCTGGGTCTCGCGGTAGGGGGCATCGGTTGTCCAGGTTTTGGCTTTCAGGTGGGGGATTTTTCTTTTTCCGAGCGCATTTTCCAATCTCGCTAAAACCTGCGAGTTGGCGAATACTTCCCGCCCGGGCGGCAGATAATGGTAGGACGTGCCTTCGTCCCGGACCGCCGCCGAGACAATAAAGAGTTTGCCTACTTCCAGTCCCCGCTTCAAGACGCCCGCCCCGCCGACCACGACGAACTTCTTGCAGCCAAAGGCAATCACTTCTTCCAGCAGGCCGGCGGCAATCGGCGCGCCCACACCGGGATGAAAAAACGCCACCCGCTGACCGTTGTGTTCCATCTCATACAGGGGATGCGGCCCGTCCTCCCAGCGATTGGGGACAACAACTTTGGCTCTTTTCTGCTCCACGACCTTCTCAATCACCTCGCGGAAAAAAGTCACCACGCAGACTTCCGGCACATCACGCGGTTGGGTAAGGCGTGACGGCTCGAGTTTGGATTCTGTATCGTAATCGTGTTCAAAGATGGGATAATCTGGTTTCATCAAACCTTTCCTCCTGCAAAACAAGACGACGCCCCATAAAGGCAAAGGCAATTAATAAAACAGCCGTAATCCAACCGCCCAGGCTAAACATATCCGGCCCATACAGCCCCAGGCCTGCGCCAATGACAACCAGCAACCCAGCCAGGATGCCAAACATTTTCATGCCGTAAAGCGTGATGAAGGGCAAATAATGTGTGCCGACCACAATCATCGCGGCAGGGAAGAACCAGGTTTCACGATAAAGAGTCGCCGCGCCGACCAGCAAGAAGTTGAGCGGAACAGTAAAGGCGACCTGCGAACCGAGCGGCCAAAGCCCATTTGTGGCGCTGACCCTTCCGGGACGGCCCATCAGCCGTACCAGCAGTTGGGTAAGCGGGAAAATGCCCATGCTGCCGAAAAAGAGCGCTGCCATGCCCGCCGCTGACGAGAGCCAAGCCCCAAGCGCGGCGGCGACCAGCCAGATTATGCCGGAAATCAATTGTCCGGCAAACCCGCCCAGGAAGGCAGAGCGCATTTCGCGTTGAGAATCGAGAATGTTCATATTTCTTTATCCTTTTCTTGAATAGTTCACGGCATCCGGTAGATGCGCTTATCAAAGCACTTTCCTTTTTCGTGGTTTAATCTCTTCTCGCCCAGAAAATTGCCCGGATTGATTCTGTTGAATAAGGGTTGCCTTTTCTATCTCCGTGTAAATCCACAATCGTAAAACCGTATTTTTTCAGCCAGGATTGAACTTCTGCGGTACTTACCGGGTGTTTTTGCTGGAAATATTCTTGCTCAATCGTTTTTCCGTCCGGGAATTTTACTCTTGTTAGCCGCCGAAACTTCGCCAATCGATTTGGGGCGTCAAACCAGATTGTTTCTGTCCACGATTCAACAGATGCGCCGTCACTACATACGCCTGTCGGGAATCCAGACCGTATGCCTGGCACCTGCCACGATGGGTCAAGCTCGCCTTCCATGTGATTGTTATCAACATAAACGTAACCGCCAGGTTTTAGCGCCAAGGCAGCGTTCATAATACATTTTTCTTGCTCATCCGGGGTGGATAACTCATAAAAGCAGTTGCCGCCGAGGATAACCAGGTCAAAATTTGTCGGCCATTTTCCTTCCATAACGTCGGCTTCAGCAAGCGAAATATTGCTTTGAATGTTTTTATCCAACTTCTCGATTTTTGCCCTGGCGCGCAAGAGCATTCCCGCCGCCTTATCCAGTCCGACAAGCGTATGCCCGGCCAATGCAAGCGGGATCAGGATGCGTCCGGTTCCGCAAAAGGGTTCAAGAATACGCAAATGACCCAAACCCTGTATGAGCGTTTGGATAAGCGTGACATCGTCAGTGTAGGTTTCACTCTGGTCATAAATTTCTGCGACATAAGGCGTAACATCGTACATGGAAGCATTGTTCATAAAAACCTTTTTTGAAAAGAGCCTATTCAAGCCAACATTTTCTCATAACAGGCGTAGGCTTGATACCCGGCAGGTTTGGAGCTGAACAGAACCTGACCGCGAACCTGATATCCATGCCGCTCATACAGACTGCGCGCCGCCGGATTGCCCGCGAAGACATCCAGGCGTACGCATCCATAACCGTGTTCGGAAGCCAACTGCTCACAGGCCCGTAACAGGGCTGAACCATAGCCCCGCCCCTGCAGGCGCGGTTCGACTGTCAGTGCGTGAATGACCAACACGGGCGATTCGGTTTCCTGCCAGTTTATCGCGTCCCATTCGGGCGATTGCCACTCATCCAGTACGACGCTTCCTATGATGGATTCGTCAACGACAAAAACATAGAGATTACCATCCGCGATGGCTTCACGGATGAAATTGCAATTGGGATAGTGTTCATTCCATTGAAATATCCCTTGAGCGACCAGGGCTTCCTTGACCCGCTCAATCAGTGCCGCAACTTCGTCGAAATGATCAAGATTTGCCTGTACCAACTTCATGGGATATTTGCCCTTGGGTCACTGGCGGCCTGCACAATTTCAACCAGTTCAAAGTACATTGCTATCATTTCAAAATCATCGCTCAGGTCATCATCCGGCCAGCAGTGCCGATGCGCTTCTTGAAAGTGCTCCACGCTGCGGCAGGCTTCACCCTTCCAGAGCTTCTCGGGGATATCGCCAAAACGCACCGGATAGACTTCCGTAACACGGATACGGCAACGCAGTCGCTGACGCAGGTCGAACACATCCACGACATCGCCGACTTCCAGCCCGCCATCGTCAAAGTCGCCGTCCGATTCGTAGTACTCGTCCGCTTTGGTCACAGTCGCGGTCTTTTTCCCTTCAAGAATTTCGAGAACCAGACTGTCGTCGTTCTCGTCCTCACCCCAAAACTGGATTCGCTTGGGACGATTCCTACCCAGTACCCCGGTTTTGAGCGTAAAGAATTGCCCTGCGACCGCTGTCTCCTGCACAGAGCAAAAAACAGCCAGTTTGTCAATTCTTGCGCTGATGCTTTCAAACTCACCCGCAACTGCCGCCTGGATTTGCCTGTATTCCTCGTAAGGCTTGCCTCCATAGGCAATCGTCGAATGGAATCGGAAGCGGTCGCCGTCAATACTTGAATTGTTAATTCCCAACAATTCTGGCAGGTCAGCATTGAGCTGGTTGTGAATCTTTCTAAGCCAAGCATCATCACGGACGTTGTACCACAACAGCCCAGTCGGCGCGCCAAGGTCTTGGATGGCAACCGCTTCCAGGTTTTGGATGGTGACGTTGATGGGAAAATGGCTCAAACACAAATCATCGAAATAGGCAAGCAGGTCATCGACCCGGTTGGTGGCAAAGGATATTTTTAACGAGATGTGTTGAGGTAAGAGCAGGGCAGTTGACCCAAGTTCATACTGGCCGAGTATGCCAAGCGTTTTCTTGCGAATTTCATTTTGGGTAGTATCGTCCAAAAGTGCGGCAATGCAGAAATACATTTTTTCTCCGATTCGGGAATAGCGATTTTGTTTCGCTTGAAATATCTGGCTACCTGTTCGGATAACACTGGCAAAAAATATCAGCCATCACGCGCAAGATTGCGGAAAAACGACACGGTCAGCCCAATAGCGAATGCGCCCATCACAATCCAGGTGCCAATCATGCCGACGTAGATCTGCGGCGGGAAGACCAGCCCGACCAGGGTCTGGGCAACAGTCTGCCCGATGACCACCGCGCCGATGAGCGTGCAAAGGATGAGAATCGGGGCTGCCAGCAGGTAGCCAAGCGGTTTACGCTGCAACAGGCACACGCCCGCGATGACCGCCGCCGGGGTGATGACCGCCGAGTCAAAACCGTGCGTGAACAGGGTCGTGTACGTCCCCATGATTTCCGGCGCACTACCTGCCAGGATGGGCGGGATGACATCGCTCAGCCAAATCATGAGGGTGCCAAACCCGGCGATAAGCAGGAAAATCGCGGCGCCGCGATGCGGGAAGCCGGGCTGGACGCGTTTTGCCAGCGATTCGAGGTTGAAGGTCGTCATGGCGACGATAACCGCAAACAAACTCGCCGAAAACAGGGCGGTATAGACCAGGAAGAGCGGGTTGAAAGCCGCAGAGAAGGTCAGCGACGCGCCTTTATACAGGAAGTAGAACAACACGCCAAGCAGGGCAAGCAAGGCATTCGGACTACCGCCGCGGGATTTCCAGTAAAAGAGCGTCAGCAGGGGCAGACTGATGAGCAGGGTGACGGCGTCTGTACCACGCAGGGCTGCGCCGACCAGCAGGGTATCGTACTGGTACAGCCCGCGCCCGAACATTTCCACTTCATGCCCGCGCAGGCTGGTGAAAGTGAAAGGGCCTTTGCCACCGGGCAGGAACAAGCCCCCCAACGCGCCAATCAATGCCAGAAACGCAATAAGCGGCACAAGCCAGAGCAGGTTTTTATTCATGGTTATTCTCCTAAAATAGTATCCAGGCGGCTACCGCCCCAAACAGCAGGCTGAAAACAATCATCTCAAATTGCAGTTTCCAGAACGCGCTCTTTTTCAGGTAACGGTCTTTCATGTAAATGATGCCTTCGATATTGTGGGGAAAAGGGATTGCGCTGGCAAAGTCGGTGTAGACAAACATCAGGCCAGCCAGGAAAACAAAGCGTAGAATGTAGGACAAATCTCCCAGCAAACCAATAATGGGATAAAGAACGATTGAAAGCAAAAGCCCGCGCACGAGTTGCATTGGCAGGGTTAACTTCGCCACACGCGCATTTTCTGATTCATTGGACATATCTTTCAAGAAATCCAGCAGGCGATTTTCGCCTTGATACAGGTCGCGGCTGATGCGGTAGGCAAGCATACCGGCAATAAAATATGCGCCGGTGTGAACCAGCATAAACAGTAAACTAAATTTGATGTATTCCATTTTGCGCGACTCCTTTTTTTAAGTTGATAAAACTTTCAACAGTTGCGGCATAAGCCGATATGGCACAGCCCCGGCGCTGGCTTCGTCCACACTGCCAGCGAAAAACATGTCCATTTCAGGGCACCAGAACAGCCAACAGCCGGTCGAGCCGGTATGCCCGATGACAGCCGGGAGCCGTTTCAGGGCGGTGAAAACCCTGGGCAGTTGGAAGCGCATCAGCCCCAGTCCGTATTCGATCGGCCAGCCGGGCGAGCGCAGGGCGGCGCGGTCGATTGGGAAGCCGAAGCGATTCCAATTGGACTGCATGTGGGCAAAGGTTTCTTCTTTCTGAAAAACTTCGTTGCGTGCCAGGCTGCGCAGGAAGGCAATCGTATCGCCTGCCGTGCTGTAGATGCCGCGGAAAGATTTCATCAGGTCGGGAATTTCGACAACCTTCCCATCGGCGCGCAGGGGAACCGGGACGGGAGTCGCCGCGAGCGGCAGGGATGTGCCGGGGAAGTAGGTATGATTCAGCCCGAGCGGGGCATAAAGCATTTCGGCGTGAACCCGGCTAAGGGGTTGTCCGCAAATCGTCTCGATGAGGGCAATCAGCAGGATGAAGTTGGTGTCCGAATAGCGTGCTTTCGCTTTGGGCGCAGAGAAATCCTGCGGCGGGAAGTGCGGCTTCTGTCCGCGCACATGTTCGGCAATTTCGGCAAGGGTCAGGGAACGGTCGCCCTTTTCCAGCACCTGCTCAATCAGGCTTTTGCCGTTTTTTGGGGCGTCTTCCAGCCAGTCTGCCAGACCGGAGGTATGTGAAAGCAGGTGGCGAATGGTGAGTTTGTCGGCGTGGTCTATCCCGTTCAAGGTGTGGATTCCGCGCGTCAGGTCGGCGGGCAGGCAGGTGGAAATCGGGTCGTCCAGGTTGAGTTTTCCCTGTTCGGCCAGCATCAGCACGATGGCGGCATTGTAGAGTTTGTCGATGCTGGCGATGAAGAAAGGCGTGCCAGCGTTCAGCGGTGAACCGTCGACTGCCTGCCCTGACGCGCCAGACCAACGGAAAGAACCATCGCCGCTTTCCACTGCCATGAGGGCTTGTTTGATTGGTTTTTGGGAAGCCAGACTCTCAATTAGTTTTTGTAAGCGATCCATGTTGAAATATTCCTCGTTGGGTTAGAACTCGTCGCCTATAGTTGACAGGCTTGGGTCAAGAAAAGAGATGCCGCAGGAAGGTGCTGTTCAGGCTTCTTGGTCAGGCTGTTGGCAATTTCCTGCCGGGCGCGAAACAGGCGGGCTTTTACCGCCGGGATGCTGAGGCCCAGGGTTTCAGAGATTTCGGCTTCTGAAAACTCATGCCAGTAGCGGAGTACAACCGCAGCACGGTCTGTGGCTTTTAGTTTTGCCAAAACCAGATGTACATGATGGGAGGCTTCTGCATGTATCCACTCATCTTCGGGGTTGACAGCGTACAGGTCAATTAGTTCCATTTCGCGGTCATCGCCATCGCTGGTTTGATGGATAGAAACCAGGTGATATTTGCGACGGCGCAGGGTGTCGATGCAGTAATGCGCGGCAATGGCAAGCAGCCAGGAAGCAAAAGAGCGTTGGATGTCGAATCGCCCAAGATTGCGATAAGCGCGCAGGAAGCTTTCCTGGGCGGCATCTTCGGCCAGGTCCGGGTCTCCGAGCATGCGGTAGCACAGGTTGAAAACCGGGGTCTTGTAGCGCTCTACAAGTCGGGTAAAAGCCCCGTCATCGCCCTGGCGGGTTAGGGCAATATCCTGAAAATCCTGGGTATTGGCGTTTGCGTGCATTGGAACTTCCTTTAGCGCAGTTAAAAATCGTCGAATTTGGTTTCAAGGGCATAAAGAATACAGCCAAAATTATGCAGTTGGCGGATAATTCCGAGGATGCCCGCTTGGTCGGTTCGCAGGTCGGACAAAACAACATACATATTATGGATGGTCATTGTAGCGCCGGGAGGGCAATACGATGCCAGGAAATCTGCATCCAGCGTGCCGGAAATTCGTAATGTATAGTAGCGGATATCGGAAGCAGGTGTCATTTGATTTCTCCTTCTTACTCTACCAGTTTACGCCCTTCCAAACAAAAGCGGACTACATGATGATGTAGTGCGCGCGTGAAAAAAGATGTAGTTTTGTGCCAGATTCAGTTTTTTGAACACCGCCGCGCGAAAAGCGTCAGGCCAAAAAGAACCGGCGCGGCGGACAGGTAGAACCAGGGAATGCCCTGCGCGAGCGCCGGGTCACTGGCGGCGATGTCGAAAAAAGCCAGCTCATTTAACGGCCCAAGATACCATCCAATGAGCGACAGAACTTGAAACGGGCGTTCCGTCCCGCTCAACACCCCCAAAAACAGTGCGAGAGCCGGAAGGAACAAGGCTCCGGCGAAAAATCCGGGCAGGAAGTGCGGCGCGGACAAGAAGCGCGCCAACGCGCCGCTGCCCAATATCAGCGCCAGCAAGATTCCAGCCGCCCAGGTTGCCGGGAGTTGCATCCGCAGGGGGGCAGGGGCTGACAAAAGCAACGCTTCCACCCGGTAACGCCGCGCCCGAACGCCCATTTCTGACCACAAGAGCAACGACCAAAGCCAAACAATCGGCAGCAAGGCGCGCACGGTTTCGAGCGGCGAAAGCAGGCAGGCCATCATCAGGCCGAAGGCAACAACGTACCAGAAGAGTGAGCGGCCTTTGAGCAGCAACTTCAATTCCGCTGCAACCAGGGTCGCAAAGGGACTGAAAAAATTGGGGGATCGTTGCACTGGGGATAACTGACCGGATTGCAATCCCGCGCGATTGACTGCCGTCGGTGTGCGCCGGAACGGGTTGGGCAATCCCGGCAGGGACAGACCGGAAAAACGCGCTGACGATTTGCGTCCCCCCTCGGTATCGAAGCGTTCAAACGTGAGCGAAGCCGCCCCGGCCACGAACAAAGCCGCCAGCACATACACCAGACGAGACCCGGCAACCGCCATCCAGTCGAAACCTGTCCAAAGGAAGGTTTGCATTTCTGCGACGCTGCCACCTGTGCCAAGCACGATACCACCAGCATACGCCGCGCCCTGTGACTGCAAGGCGATGGTCATGCCCTGTTCGATGGTGTTGAAAGCCAGCACGTCGCCGCCGATGGGGGTGACGATGAAAAACCACAGGAAGAAGTAAACCACGTTCCCCGGCGAGCCGCGCAAAAATGGGGTACATTCAAAGAAAACGGCAATCGCCGCCACCAGCAAGACCACTGGCACACTGAAAATAAGCAAAGGCATCCACAATTGGTAGAGATTGAGGGTCTTGTCCTCGCCGTGAATCAGGAGCATTGCCAGCCCGGCCAGGGCCAGGACAAACACCACAACCAGCAAAATAGACGCATTGCTGGCAAACTTACCCAAGACATAAGCCAGACGCGTCAGAGGGGTTGCGGCCAGGATTTGCCCAACGCCCGTCTGACGGTCTTGCTGAATATTGCCGCGAACGACATAAAACCCTATCAGAGATACAAAAAACGAGAGCGTCAGCGCCATCAACGTGCCAATCCAGGCCGCATTGAGCAGGCCGCGATAACTTCCCAGGCGCAGTTCAAAAAATTCGCTGATGGCCTGGTAACCCAAAAAAACCGCCAGCGCCACCACCAGCAGGAATCCAAAACGGCGCACCCGCTCACGAAAATCGGCCAGCGCCAGATGATAGACGGCAATCATCAGACGGCCTCCGGCTGGCGGTTGATGAAGTACAGGTAAGCATCTTCGAGATTGGCTTGTAGCGGCTCGGCAGACGAATGGGGCGCAGAATCGCTGACGATGCGCGCCAGCACGCCATCGGCTCGGCGGGTGGTGTTGACAATCAGGTGTCTGGTTTTGATGTCAGTCAATTCACTGCTCGATACAAGCCAACCCCAGACCCTGCCTTCCACTGCTTGCAGCAACTCTTCAGGCAAGGCGTGACGCAACAATTGACCTTTTTCAATGAGCGCAATACTGGTGGCGGTCGCCTCCACGTCCGAAACGATGTGGGTGGAAAGCAACACCAGCCGCTCCCCAGCCAGGTCGGAGATAAGGTTACGAAAACGGACGCGCTCCTCAGGGTCGAGTCCGACAGTGGGTTCGTCCACAATCAGCACTTGCGGGTCGTTGAGCAGCGCCTGGGCAATCCCGACCCGCTGGCGCATCCCGCCCGAAAAGCCGCCAATCGGACGATGGGCTGCTTCGGTCAAGTTGACGAGTTGAACGAGTTCGTCGATGCGCTGCCGGGCTTGTGTCTGGTTCAGTCCCTTGACGGCTGAAATGTAGGTCAGGAATTCGACTGCGCTCAGGTTGGGGTACACGCCAAAATCCTGCGGCAGGTAGCCGAGCACACGGCGCAAATTATCAGGCTGTTTGGCAATGTCTTCTCCGTTCCAGAAAACCGCGCCGTGGGTGGGGCGGGTAATCGTGGCGATGATGCGCATCAGGGTCGATTTTCCGGCCCCGTTCGGGCCGAGCAAACCCAGCACGCCCGGCACCAGCCGCAGGCTGAAGTCGCGCAATCCCCAGGCGTTTTTGGCATACTGCTTGCTGACATTTTCTATGCGGAGTTCCATTGCCTTGCCTTTCTTCGTGTCGCGCCTAATTCAGATTTAGCATGAAAAGAGTCGCATTGACGATAAAAAATCCGACATGTGCTGCGGCGTGGGCGACCATTGCCACTTCCAAGCTGCGTCGCCAGTAAAGCCAGCCAAAAATCATGCCACCCAGGGCGTTCAGCAGAATGGTACGGAAGACAATCAGCGGGGTCAGTTCAACCATGCCTGCAAGAGCGGGCAGATGTCCAATCCCAAACAGGATAGCCGCCAGGGTGATTGCCGCCCAGACCAGCACGGGATGGGCTTGTCCCTGTCCGCGTTGAAAGATGCGCCAGCCTATCCAGACCAGGAGGCTCATCACGCCCCAGCGCAGCAACAACTCTTCGACAATCCCGCCGTAGAGCAGGCCGAGCAGGAGTTGGCTAAACAAGCCAGGAAGCGTTGCAGGTTCCGCCACGGCGAGGTCGGTGCCTTCAAAGGGATTCATAAGTGCATCCAGCCCCAGCACGACGAAGGCAAAGAGAATGCCGATGCCCAGCGCCATCGGGATGTGTGGGCGTAGTTGCGGCCAAAGCGGAGCACCGTGGCTGACTTTTTCCGCCACCAGCGAGCGCAAACCGACCCGGGGAGCGAGCAGGTTGCCAACCGCCACCGCAATTACGACCAGAATCAGCGGGTTGATGAGCGAAAGCGCGACAATCAGCGCGGGGGGCATGTCGCCCATTTCGGCGAGCACATCCAGCGGCAGGGCTTCAATCTGCCCCATGACGACCGGTATCAATGAGAAAATACCGGGCAAGGCCAGCCCACACAGGGCAAACAGGGTTTTGCCAAAGTGAATTTGGCGCGGTTGGGTGGAAGGGGTTTCTTGGGCCATGTCAGTCTCCATTTTTGATTTAGATTTCGTAACTGCCTACCGTAGCGCGACTTTCAAGTCGCGTTTAGGAGTAAGGCGGTTGAGAATTTGCTTTCAGGCGACATAAATGTCGCTCTACGAATATCA
>DAOUML010000046.1:0-1729 GCA_034411635.1 Anaerolineales bacterium | reverse complement strand
GTCTACCGAGACTTCAAAATCGAAGCCCTCACCCTGGCCCTCTCCCGAAGGGCGAGGGATTAGTTCGGAAAGGCGACGATACATCGCAATCGTGTGGCGGATTGCCCTCCCGTACTTGACCAGCGCCCTAAGCAATGATTCCGAATCGAACGCCCCGTAGGGGAGAAGCATTGCTTCGCCCCTACTCTCGGTCAGGTACAAGGCTGAGAGTTCCTCCCGGTTCTGCCCCTTCGCTTTTTCTTGCAATACGGAGAGCGGGTCGGCGTCGGCGGCATTGTCCACGTGCGCGCCGGGGTCTATGGTGTAAAAAGTGTATCCCGCCTCGACATAGGGCGGCAAATCTTCGACCGTTTTCAGGTGGTCGGCATCCGCGCCCCAGGGAGCATCCCACCCGGCGGCTTCGACAGCGCGTTTGGCGTCGTCCATCACCTGCTGGGGGGTGCGCCCGGTGCGGGCGTTTTCGCGGACAGATTGTTGGGCAAAAACAGGGAATATTTCGTACTGCATGTTGCGTAGGGACTGAATATGGCCACGGGTTGCCAATCCCAGACGGTCGCCAAAGCCAAACGTAGGAGCAAGTGAGAGTGCCTTAAGCATGATTTTTCCTTTGGTATGAAATTTTGCGTTGAATACAAACGCAATACGCAATACGTTACAGTTTATACGCCTTTTTCACCAGCCCAACGGCCAGTTCCGTCATCATCTCATGGGCGTCTTCCATGTCAACAATGTGCCGGGCGACCAGGCCAGCCACCCAATTGGCAGAGGCCCTTCTCCACAGGTCGTGCCGGGCGGGGATGGAGCAAAAGGCGCGGGTGTCGTCGTTGAAACCGGCGGTGTTGTAGAGACCGGCGGTTTCCATGACCTGGTCGAAGTAACGCGCCATGCCGTTCAGACTGTCGTGGAACCACCAGGGCGGGCCGAGTTTCAGGGCCGGATAATGCCCGGCCAGGGTTGCCAACTCGCGAGAGTAGGAGGTTTCGTCGAGGGTGAACAGAATCAGGGTCAGGCGGCTGTCATTCCCATAGCGATTCAACAGCGGCAGCAGGTTGCGGGTGTATTCAGTTTGCAAGGGAATGTCACAGCCTTTGTCCAGCCCAAATTTCTCAAAGATAATCCGGTTGTGGTTGCGCAGCGAACCGGGGTGCAGTTGCATGACCAGTCCGTCTTCGATGCTCATGCGGGCCATTTCCATCAACATGTGGGCGGTGAAGCGGGCCGGGTCGTCGGGTTCGGATTGTCCTTTGAGGGCGCGCTGGAAAATGGCTTCAGCCTGGGCCGGAGTCAGTTCAGCGGTGGCGGGCGTCAGGGCGGCGTGGTCGGTGGCGGTGGCGCCCATCGATTTGAAAAATTCGCGGCGCGATTCCAGGGCGCGGATGAAGGAGTGGTAATTGGTAATTGGTTGATTGGTAACTTGTTCCAATCTCTCAAGATTTGATTTCCAGTTGGGCGCGTCGAGGTTGACGACTGCGTCCGGGCGAAAGGTGGGGATAATTTTTCCTTCCCAGCCGGAAGCGCGCATAGATTGAAGTTCACCCAGAGTGTCGGTCGCGGCGTCGGTGGTAGAAAGGACTTCGAGGTTGAAGCGCGCGAACAGGGCGCGGGGCGAAAATTCGGGGCTGGATAACTTTTCAGAAAGGGTATCAAAAAGCCGGTCGGCGTTGGCGGCGCAGGGTTTTTCGTCGATACCGAAGACTTCGCTCAGTTCGTGAGTCAGCCAGATACCGGA
>DAOUML010000045.1:0-3316 GCA_034411635.1 Anaerolineales bacterium | reverse complement strand
GTGCAGGCGAAGCAGGGGATGCCGAGCGCGGCAAATTGGGCGGCGACCTGGTGGTCGGAGGCGGGCGCGCCCCGGTCACTGAGCGCCAACAGGGTGATGACTTGCACGCCCGAATTGACCAGCGAAGCGGCGCGGCGCAGTAACTTATCGTGATTGCCGCCTTCATACAGGTCGCTAATCAGAACGAGGATGGTATCGCTGGGGGTGCGGACGAGGCTCTGGCAGTAGGCCAGCGCCCGTTCTATATCCGTCCCGCCGCCGAGTTGGGTGCCGAATAAGACTTCGACCGGGTCGTGTAGTTCGGGGGTCAGGTCCACAACCGACGTATCAAACACCACCAGCGAGGTTTTGACCGCTGAAAGCGAAGCCATGACCGCCGCGCAGATGGAAGCGTACACCACCGAGGCGGCCATCGAGCCGCTTTGGTCGACGCACAGGATGATGTCGCGCAGGCTGGAAGAACTTTTCTTGCGCCCAAAGCCAATCCGCGTTTCGGGGATGATGGTTTTGTAGGCGGGCTGGTAGTTTTTCAGGTTGGCGCGGATGGTGCGGTTCCAGTCCATGTCGGCATGGCGCGGGCGGCGGTTGCGCGCGGCGCGGTTGAGACTGCCCAAAATGGCCTGACGCAGGGGGCCTTCCAGTTTTTTCTCCAGTTCCTCAACCAGTTTGCGCACGACCATGCGGGCGGTTTCTTTGGTTTTTTCGGGGATGACTCGGTTGAGGGAGAGAATGGTCGAGACCAGGTGAATATCCGGCTCGACGGATTCGAGCATCTCGGGCTGGAGCAGCATTTGACGGAGGTTGAGCCGCTCGAGGGCGTCTTTTTGCATGACCTGGACAACCGACGAGGGGAAATAGGCGCGAATATCCCCCAGCCAGCGGGCGACGTTCGGCGCGGATGCGCCCAGGCCGCCTTTGCTCTTCTGTTCGGAATCAGCGTAGAGCGCGGCCAGGGTTTTGTCCATGCCGAGGTCGGCCTGGCCGGTCAGGGCGCAGCCGGTGCCGTCGGCTTCACCGCCGAGCATGAGACGCCAACGGCGCAAGCGGTCGGGGGTGTCGGGTAATTCATCCATGGATCAAATCCAAATATTTTGCGGGTACGTGCGCTGTGAGCCAGACGCCGTTGGCAGAAAGGTAGAATTCCAGGCCATCCTGTTCCATTTGGCGGGCTTTGACGATGAATATGATTGGTTTGCCGTGGCGGCTGCCAACATCTGTTGCAGTTTGCGCATCTTTGGACAGGTGAACATGTTGACGACTGCGCGGCAATAACCCCTTTTCAAGAATCGACGGCTGGAATTGTTGGGCTGTGCCGTGATAGAGAATTTCGGGTGGGGAAACTGGCTCAAGCCCCAGGTCAACCTTGAGCGAGTGTCCCTGGCTGGCGCGGATTTTGGTTCCATCGGGGCTGAATAAATAGCGTTTTTTGTCGTTTTCAGCAACAACTTTTTCCAGTGTAAGACGGTCGAAATGAACACCAAAGCGATTCGATTTTTCGATGAGTTCTTCTACATCTGCCCAGCCGTTGGGGTCAAGGCTCAAGCCGATTTTGCCGGGGTTGTGGCGCAGGACAAGGCTGAGAAATTTGCTGATTCGGATGAGTACAGTATCCATATTACTCTTTGCCCAAAATGAGATTAACCAATGCCAGCGCCTTTTCCGCCCGGACGGGGTCGAGTTCGATTTGACTGGTAAGCGAAGCGGCGCGGCAACCGGTTTTGGCGAGTTCGCCGATTTGACGGCGTTCGGGGGCGGGGAAGGTGCTGAAGGTGCGGCGCAGGAGCGGCAGCAGGGTGGTGAACAGGTTTTCGGGGAGCGATAAAACCCAGGAATCGAGCAAATGCCAGAGGGCGGGGTCATGAATCAGGGCCTGGCCGCCGCTGTGCAGGAATCCCTGCACCCAGGCGGCAGATTCGGCGGCGGGTGTGCCGGGGGAGAGGGCGAGGCTCATTCGCGCGGCGGTTTCCTCATCAGCCTGGGAATCGTAGATTAAACGGGAGGCAAGGCCGCGGGTGAGTCCGTGTCCGGTTTGCGGCGCGGCGAGGAGAGTCAGGGCGCGAATCCAGGCTGGTGCGTGGCCCCCACCCCCCAGCCCCTCCCCCAAATCGAGAGAAGATCGCTCTCGATTTGGGGGAGGGGAGTCATCCAACAGGAAAATCCCGCCATGAACGGCTTTGATGCGCTCGAACATGGCTTGGGCGGCATCATCGTCGAGGGCGGCGCAGGCGGCGGGCAGGCCGATGCAGATGCGGGTGATGAGTTCATCGACGACGTGGCGGACGAGGGCGGTGTCGGTTTGGCGGACGTTGCCGTAGCGGGTGACGTTGATGAGCGGCGGCAGGGCTTCCATCAGGTGCGGGATGTCGGCGCTGGCGGCTGCCAGACTCTGGACGCGGCTCATCAGACTGGAAATGGATTCCGCTAAATCGGCCAGGAGCGCGGCTTCGACCAGGCGGGTGAGGGCGGGGAGTTCTGTCGCGCTGGCGGCTTCGGCGGCGACTTTGGCGGTGGCGGCTTGAAGGACGGTGTTGCCCCACAGGCTGGCTTCGATGATGCTGACGGCGAATTCGGGTTTCCATTCGATTTGCCAGAGTTCATGAAAGGTGCCTTTGGCGCCGCGCGTGGTTTGCAGGCGGCCCCAGGGGATGCCGAGCAGGTTGAGGCGGTGCAGGAGTTGCGAGCGTTCGAGCAGGAGCGGTTTGCGCAGGTCGAGGTCGAGGGATTCGGGCGAGGCGGAGGGTTCGAGGCGGGTGCGTTTTTGGGCGGCGGAAATGTCGCGCTGGAGCGGGACGGTGGGCGCGGCGGGTGGCACGTTGCCCATGCGCTGGCCGACAATCAGTTTTTCGCGGATGAGGCGCATGGGAGCGTCGTCGCCGAAGCAGAAGATGGCTTGCACGGCTTCGTCCAGTTCGGGCAGGCCGGGCAGGGGGCGTCCGCGCAGGGCCGAGAGGGTTTCGGCGAGGCGGGTCGCTTCGATGGCGTGGGCGGGCGAGATGCCGAGGTCTTCCTGGCGCATGAGTTGGGCGACTTTGACCATCCAGGCTTCGACGAGGTGGTTTTCGGTCTGCCAGAGATGTTCGTACCAGCCGGGCGAGTCGATGCCCGCGCCGTAGCCAGAGCGGCGGGCGAGGCGGTCGTGCGTCCAGGGGACGAAGGTCGTGGATACGGGGACGGATTGGGAAGCGGATAATCGGATGAGTTCACGATCCGCTTTGGTGGTGTCGAGGTGGACGAGGGCCGGGGCGTGCCATGCGCCGCAGACGATGGCGATGTTTTGGTGGCCTGCATCCTGCGTGGCGCGGATGATGGTACGCAT
>DAOUML010000044.1:0-8621 GCA_034411635.1 Anaerolineales bacterium | reverse complement strand
TAATGGGCAAAACTGACCTTTTGGAGATTGCTCACTGGCACTGCGCGCCAGCGCATGTGTCGTCGCTGGAGAACGCTCCTCGCAAGGACAGTTGGCGACGTTAAGAAAGTCCTGCGCAGAACGCAAACAAATCTGTAATCCGGCATGATATACTCTAAATTATCCAGAAACCTTTTAATTCTGGCAGGGTTATTACTTTCAAACTTCTGCCAGTAGAAAGAAAACGGCATGACAGAAGAAAAAACCAGCGACGAGCAGCAAATCCTGGCCCTGGCCTCCCAAGGCAACCAGGAAGCCTTTGGAATACTCTATGAACGTTATGTCGACCGCATCTTCAACTATATCTACTACCGCACGGGCAACGTAGACGATGCCGAGGACCTGACGGCGCGCGTCTTTCAGCGAGCCATGAATCATATCGCCAACTATGTTGATCGCGGCGTACCATTTTCAGCCTGGCTCTATCGTATTGCCCACAACCTCGTCGCCAACTGGCACAGAGACCGCTCGCGGCGTCAGGAAATCCCAATTACCGAAACCCCCATCGTCGCCAAAGACCCGCACCCTGAAACCTCCATCGTCCAAAACCAGGAACAGGAAGCCCTGCTCAAACTCATTCGCGGCCTGCCCGCCGAACGCCAAACCCTGCTCATTTTGAAATTTGTCGAACACCTTTCCAATGCAGAAATTGGCGAAATCATGGGCCGCAGCGAGGGCGCTGTCAAAAGTTTATACCACCGCACCCTCACCTCGCTACGCCAGCAGGTCGAAGAAACAATCGATTTTGAATAAATCTTCAGGAGACCAGCATGATTCGTATTGTCACCGACGGCGCCGCCGATATGCCCCAGGAATGGCTCAAAGAATTTAATATTCACGTTGTCCCAATCAACATCCACTTTGGCGAAAAAACCTACCTGCAAAATGTAGACCTCGACCGCGAGGGCTTCTACAAACTGGTCGATGAAACCCGCAAAGTACCCAAAACCTCCCAACCCACCCCGCACCAGTTCAGCGAATTTTACAAACAAATTGCCGAAGCCGGCGATACCATCCTCTCCATTCACGTCACCAGCAAACTTTCCGGAACTTATGAATCTGCGGTTGCCGCCGCGCGCGAACTGGAACGCAAGTTCAGGGTCATCCCCATCGACTCAATGTGCGGCTCAGTCGGCATTGGCATGCTCTGCCGCGCCGCCCGCCTTGCCGAGCGCGAAGGACTGGGCCTCGAAGACATCCTCAAGCGCATCGAAAGCCTGCGCGAAAAAATCGACATCTACCTGACCCTCGATACCCTCGAATACGCCCGCATGAGTGGCCGCGTAGGAGCCATGCAAGCCGCCCTGGCCTCCCTGCTCAACGTCAAACCGATAGCCACCCTGGGCGATGGAGTCATCAGCATCACCGAAAAAGTGCGCACCCGCAGCGCCTCCATCGAACGGCTCATTAACATGGCCAAGGAAAAAGTTGGCAACAACCCAATCAACCTGGCAGTGGTTCATGCCCGCGACCCCCAATCGGGGCAGGCCCTGCTCGAAAAAGCCCGCCAGGCCCTCAATGCCAAAGAATCCTACCTGGTTGATCTCTCCATATCCATTGCCGCCAACCTCGGCCCCGGCACAGTTGGCCTGATTTTCTACCCCGCAAGCGAGTAAACTATGCAAAACGAACAAGACAGGCTCGAAAACCGCCTGGCGCAAACCTTCCAGCGCGTAAAACCCTCCCCGGCCTTCCTCAATACCGTGCGCGAACGCATCCAAACACGCGCCCAACCGGTTATCATCGAAAAAATGCCGCGCAAACGACGAGAACTACTGATCACCCTGGGCGGCGTGCTATCTGCCAGCCTGCTCATTCTCACCATTGCGCGCGTCATCTACTATCTGCTCGGCCACTCAAAACAGACCGCCTGAGCCATACCACAAAAAGCATCTTCCTGCGAAGCCGCCTTAAGGCGGCTTTTCACTTCGTTTTTAGAAACACTGATTTGGTACAATCGACCCCATGATAAAAGCCCTCCTCTTTGACTTCGACGGCCTGATTCTCGATACCGAAACCCCTGAATATCAGGCCTGGCAAAATATCTACGCCGAATTCGGCCAAAACCTCACGCTGGAAGACTGGGGACAAATTGTTGGCGGAACAGCCGCTTCCGATTTTCACCCACTTACCCATCTCGAGGCCTTAACCACCCGCCCGCTCACAGACCTTGATCTTGAATCACGCGTCCGAACCGAATCCATGCAAATCATTTTGGCCGCCAAACCGCGCCCAGGCGTACTCGAAACCCTCGAAGCGGCGCAACGCCTCGGACTGGGGCTGGCAGTCGCCTCCAGTTCGCCGCACGCGTGGGTCGATACTCACCTGCAACGCCTGGGATTATTTCACTACTTCGAGACAATCCAATGCAGCGACGACGTATCCCGAACCAAACCCGAGCCAGAACTCTTCCTGGCGGCAAAAAACCGGCTAGGGGTCGAAGCGCATCAGGCCCTCATCTTTGAAGATTCGCCCAATGGCGTGCTGGCCGCCAACCGCGCCGGCATCCGCGTGGTAGCCATCCCCAATCCCATCACGCAGCATCTTAAATTTCCCCCAGCCAGCCTGAGACTCAATGAAATGTCTGACCTGACGCTGGAAGATTTATTGCAAAAATTCTCCTGAAAAAAGAAACCTGAAAGATTTGTTCAGGAAAAAGGTATGCACATAGATAAATGAATAGTACAATAAAGGTGTTTTTTGTCGTGTTTCGTAACGGCTCGCCTGAACGCGCCTTCTGAGCAGTTACCCGCTTTTTCCTAAAAAGGAGAGATTATGTTATCTAAAAATAAGTTTTTCTTGCCTGTGCTGTTGCTCATTATCGCTTTTGCCCTAACCGCTTGTAGCGATGCCTACATCGAAGCCTTTAACCCCGCCATCGACCAATTGAATGAGGCGGTTAGCGGCATCAACACCCAGTTAGACGTTATTAATGCCGATAACGCCAAATTCACCGACCCAGAATGGGTTTCGGACACAAAAAGCGCGCTGGCTGTTCTGCGCGGCGCGGGACAAACCCTCAAAAATCTGCCCGCCCCTGATTCGAGCGACTACAACCGCCTCAACAGCCTGGCTGGTCAGATAGGCGATGCAGCCATTGGTTTTGCCGATAGTCTGGGCAAGGCAATCGATTCGGGCGACATTTCCAACACCAATGAAGCAGATGATTACATGAACAAGATTAACGAACTCATGCCACAAATTAACGCTGAAGTAGACCGCATCAACAACTAACCCTGCCAAAGGCAACAAACCCATACTACCGTAGCGCGACTTTCAAGTCGCGTTGGGAATAAGGCATTTGAGAACTTGGTTTCAGGCGACATCCCCCCCATTCGGGGGCGATGTGTCGCCCTACGAATATTAGTTCGTAGGCAGCTACCGCAAAAGATGACTATTGGCTCAGCGCAAAGCGAGCTGAATAGTCATCTTTTGCGGTAATTGGCTATTTGCGATTTCCGGCGCACAGATTGCGACCAATCCGCTGGGCCTATTCAGGTAAATTTTCGCTCTTCATCCAGAACGCAGAATGCCATCCCGCGCCACAGAAGCAAAAATTCCAAACTTGGCAAGATGTCTTGTTAAAAATCATCTTAGAGAAGGGTATAATTTACCAAAATCAGCAAAGGAGAGACAAAAATGGCTTACAGCAACGTAAAAGTCCCGCAGGGTGGGGCGAAAATCAGCATCCAGAATGGCAAGTTAAATGTTCCTGACAACCCTATCATCCCGTTTGTCGAGGGAGACGGCACCGGGCGCGATATCTGGCGGGCTTCGGCGCGCGTATTTGACGCAGCGGTTGAAAAAGCATACGGCGGCAAACGCAAAATTCACTGGATGGAAGTTTACGCGGGAGAAAAATCGTTCAAACTTTTCCAGAGTTGGTTGCCCGATGAAACCACGCAGGCATTTAATGAATTTCTGGTGGGGATCAAAGGCCCGTTAACCACGCCCATCGGCGGCGGCATTCGCTCCTTAAACGTTGCCCTGCGAAAACTGCTCGACCTGTACGTCTGTCAGCGCCCGGTGCGCTACTACAACGGCGTGCCATCCCCGGTCAAAAATCCTGAACATGTCGATATGGTCATCTTCCGCGAAAATACCGAAGATATTTATGCCGGTATCGAATTCAAGCACGGCACAGAAGATAATGCCAGGTTCAAAACCCTGTTCAAAGAAGCCTTCCCGAAAGAATATGCAAAAATGCGCTTTCCTGATACCGCCGGAATTGGCTTCAAGCCGGTTTCGGTTGAAGGGACCGAACGCCTGGTGCGCGCCGCCATTCGCTGGTCTCTTGATAACAAACGCAAGAGCGTAAACTTTGTGCATAAAGGCAACATTATGAAGTTTACCGAAGGCGCGTTCAAAGACTGGGGCTACAGCCTGGCAAAACGCGAATTCCGCGCCGAAATTGTCACCGAGCGCGAATCGTGGATTTTGGGGAACAAGGAAAAGAACCCCAATCTGACAGTGGAAGAAAATGCCCAGATGATTGACCCAGGCTTTGAAATGATGTCGCCGGCCCAGCAAGCCGAAATTTGCGCCGAAGTTGAAGATGCTCTGAAATTGTGGGCTACGCACGGCGACGGCAAGTGGAAAGCGAAACTGCTCATCAAAGACTCGATAGCCGATGTCACCCTGCAATTTGTGCTGATTCGCCCGCGCGATTACGATGTGATCGCCACCCTGAACCTGAACGGCGATTATCTTTCAGATGCCCTGGCCGCTCAGGTGGGTGGCATTGGCATTGCCCCAGGCGCAAATATCAACTATGAAACCGGTCATGCCATCTTTGAAGCCACGCACGGCACGGCCCCCAAATATGCCGACCTCGACAAGGTGAACCCCGGTTCGGTTATTCTCTCTGGCGAGATGATGCTGCGCTACATGGGCTGGGGCGAAGCCGCCGACCTGATTGTAAAAGGAATGGATGGCGCCATTACCGCAAAAACCGTTACCTATGATTTTGAGCGGTTAATGGAAGGGGCCACCCTGCTCAAATGCTCTGAATTTGGCGATGCGGTCATCAAGCACATGGGATAAAGTCCTTTTTACCGGGCTTTGTCTGGTAGAGAATGGGGCACACACAAAAAACGCAGGATTGCATCCTGCGTTTTTTGTTTCATACAATCAATCCATTACCCCAGGGTAAAGTAGAATGTGGTGCCTTTGCCTGGTTCGCTTTCAACCCAAATTTCACCCCCGTGCTTGTGGACAATGCGTTTGACAATTGCCAGGCCAATACCGGTTCCGGGGAACTCTTCTACGGTATGCAAACGCTGAAAGGGGCTAAACAATTTGTCGACATAGTTCATGCTAAAGCCAACGCCATTATCGCGCACATAGTAAGTGTTTTTTCCTTTTTTTATTATTTTTCCAATTTTGATACTCGCCTGCGCATTTTTAGAGGTAAATTTCCAGGCATTGCTGAGCAAATTCTCAAGCGCCGCCCTAATCAAGCGGTCATCGCCGCGTAATTTCAGAGGGGTTTCAACAAAATTTTCTACGCTCCGCTCTGGTTCGGCAGATTGAAGTTCTTCCAAAATGGCGCGCGCAATGGCGCTTAAGTCAATCCACTGGCGATTAATTTCAGCGCGCGTGATTCGCGATAAGCGCAGCAGGTCGTCAATCAGTTGGCCCATGTTTTGAGCCGCATTGCGGGTACGCTGCAAAAACAACATGCCATCTTCTGGAATTTGGCTGGCGAAATCATCCATGAGAATACGGGTAAATCCATCGATGGCCCGCAAAGGCGCGCGCAAATCGTGCGATACAGAGTAAGAGAAAGCCTCCAACTCGCGGTTTGAGGCTTGAAGTTCGGCAGAACGCTGACGAAGTTCCTCCTCGGTGCGTTTGCGATCGGTGATATCGAGCGTGCTGGAAATCACCGAGACAACGTTTCCTTGCGGGTCGAACTCAGGCGCAAGCGACCATAGTCCCACAAAATTATTGAATTCATACTCCGTTTTGAGAGGCTTGCCAGTATCAAAAACCTCACGAATCTTTTCCTCGGCAAATTCAACGGAGATGTGGTTGCCAAACACCTCTCGCATCGTTTTGCCAATCACCTGTTCCGTGGTGTATTTTTCCTGTTCAATCCAATGATTGACATACAGATAGCGGGCATCGCGGTTATAGCGCGCAATTTGCAAGGGATTATTCTCAGCCAAAGCGCGAAATTTTTCCTCGCTGGCGCGCAAAGCGGTTGTGCGCCGCTTAACGCGCGATTCAAGTTCAATATTCAGATGGCGGATTTTATCCTCAACATGTTTGCGTTCTTCCAGTTCTGCTTGTAATTGCTCATATAATCGAGCGTTCAAAATGGCATTTGCCAAAAGATCGGCCATGGTTTCAAAAGAGACCATGTTTTCTGGGGTAAAGGTATCGGGTTTGTTGCTTTGAATGGTTAATGCGCCAACAACTTCGCCGCGGCTTACCAGGGGCAAGGCCAGTTCAGAGCGCGTATCGGGCAAAAGGGGGTTGCTGAAGCGCACGGCATCTTCGCCCACATCCAGCGCGATACGGGCCTTACGATTAGAAATGCACCAGCCAATCATCGAAGAGACCGCAACCTCAAGGCGGTGTCCTCTGGCGAGCATTTGTTGCCCGGCCTCGCCGGTTCCAGCGCGTAAAATGGCCCATTGAGGGTCGCTTTCAACCAGAAACAACCCCACATAGTACAAATCGAACTGTTTTTGCACCAGTTCTACAACTTGCTGGCTTAGCGCGCGCGGATTAAGAATAGCGGTTGCTGCCCGGGCCACTTCCGCGCCCAAAAGGAGCAGGCCCGAACGTTCTTCAAGCGTATCAGTATAGGCGTTTAGCCTGCGATGCGCTTCCAGAATAGCCTGCTCGCTTTGCTTCCTGATGGTAATATCCGCCGTTGTGCCGGTCATCCGGCAAGCCACGCCTTGCGCGTTATAGTAAATGTGCCCCTGAACGCTCACCCAACAAATTTCACCTGATTTCAGCGCAACACGATGCTCTGTATAAAAATTGGGTGAACGTTTCTCAAAAGCCCGCTCAAATTCCAAGCGAACCTTTTCCTGGTCGTCTGGATAAATGTATCGCAGCATTTTCTCCAGGCTGTTCGCTTCCCCAAGGGTAGAGATACCCCAAATTTCATAAGCCTGATGCGACCAGTGAATCAGGTCTTTATCAATTTCCCAATCCAAAATCCCCATGTGGGCCGATGAAAGAGCCAAATCGAGCCGCTCCTGGCTTTCGCGCAGGGCTTGTTCGGTGCGCATCCGCTCTTGAAGTTCAAGCAAGGATTTGGCGATCACAGTACGCACATGTCGCATGGTCAGCGCAAGCACCGCCCAGCCAACAATCAGGTACAGGTTAAACACAATCCAAAGATTGATCGGCTGCGAGGCAGGCACTTCAGGTAACTGCTCGTAAGAATCGGCATAAATTACCCAGGTTATACTGGCTATGCTCATCAGCAAAATGATAAATGTGTAACGCCCACTCAACAAAAGCCCCGACATAAAAACAAGCAACAAAAACCCGCCATGCCCAATCGAAATCCCCCCCCCAGAGTAAGCAACCCCTACCGATAAAATCGCCCATAAAACAAGCACAAAAAGCAGGGCCGATAATCGCAAATAATTTTTCTTTGCCAGCCACCAACTTGGCAAAGAAAACAAACTGACACAAAAAATAAGCCACTTGCGCGGATCATCCGGGCTGCTAATGCTGAAAAAAATCCCAAATAAAAACCCAAGAACAATTACCGCAGGCAACATGATGCATAAAGAGCGCTTAATGCGCACCTTTTCATCTTCATGGATAACAGGAAACATAAAATTGCTAATTTTTCTGAACATGGCTTTGCACCTGTAAAATAGCCAAGCAGTTCCTGCCTGTTAAAATAAAAAGCCCCTTGCGGGACTATTGACCCAATAACAAATCGACCCAAACATCCCACTTATTGAGTCCGGTCAAGATGGGGGTGGGCAGGGGCGTAGGCGGAATGGTTGATTTTGGATCGGGAAGCGGAATAATGACAATATCCCCTTCGCGCGCCATGCGGTTTTGTTCTCTGGCCCAGGCTTCCACCGCCGCCGGCGAGGTGGCATAAGCCACCTGGGTTTGCAGCGCTTGCTGGGTGACCATAACCGCGGTTGCCTGCGCGCGCACAATAGCGGCCTCGTTTTGCAGACGGGTCAACTCTTCCATGCGATTATTGAAATCCATAATCAGGAAAAGCAAAACAACGACCCCGGCCAGAATGCCCAAACGACGAAAATTAATCCGAAAGCGTCCAATTTGCATGTTTTATTTTATCACGGAGAAAAGAAAAACTCTCGCAAGGTTGCGAGAGTTTTTGTGCCGAAGGAGGGAGTTGAACCCTCACTCCCGTACGGGAACTACGCCCTGAACGTAGCGCGTCTGCCTATTCCGCCACTTCGGCATTGTTTGTGAAGCGCATGGTATTTTACCCCACTTCGCTAATTTGTCAAATGAATTTGACTCATTATCAGCAATTCTCAATATACGACGGCAGGCAGATGCTTTGCCAAGTATTTTCTGGCACAAAAGCGGCTGGAGAGCTCAGCGGGCCCTGCTGTCAGATA
>DAOUML010000043.1:0-9706 GCA_034411635.1 Anaerolineales bacterium | reverse complement strand
GATGTTAAGAAAATGAACGTTACATATCGGCCCTTCGACTACGCTGAAGAACGCTCCGCTCAGGGCATGCGTGCCAAAATGATTATCTTAATATCTATAGCAACGTATCTTGGTTACGGGCATTATATCCCCTTTTTCAGGTTGGCTGTCTGTTTTCAAAAGCGATGTTGTTATGCTTGCGCATGGACGAAATTATGGGCCAGTGCTTTTTTTTTAAGCAGCGAGTCGGTTTGGTGAATCATGGTCTTGCCGCCGTCTTTTTCTACGGTGGCGCGGCGGGTCAGGTTATTGATGTGGGCCAGCAACTCACCACTGGGCATGGGTTTTACCATATAATCATCGGCTCCGGCATCAAGCGCGCTGGCGACCATTTCGGGGTCATTAATGGCGGAGAGTACTGCAATCGGAACTTTGCTGAATGAACGAATTTCGCGGCACAGTTCCCATCCTGTTTTTCCTGGCATCATTAAATCGAGCAGAATAATATCCGGTGCTTCATTTCGAACGCTTTCCAGCCCTTGCTGACTGTCATTCGCAATCAAAACTTCTAACCCGTAACCGGTAAGCAACAGGTTGAGCAAATCTGTCATGGCTGAATCGTCGTCAATGATAAGCACTTTTATTGCCATAGAGTTTACCTTTGGTAAGAACCGATGTTGCGCTAGTGTGGTTGTGATTAAACCATTCCCGTATTCCAAACAGGTTTTGCTTGTAAGATCTGATAAACACCAACAAACGCGCGGATTTTCTTATTATCCCAGAATTAAAGCAGATACGACTTTGCAACTTATTTACAATTATGTAAGGAATTCTTGCTCAGGTTATTTTGGCAATAGCGCAAAATTTATATAATGCCCGTGGTCACAACTTGCGCTTTTATGCTCTTGTGAAAAGCGCAAGTTGTGACCGGGACGGGTATAGCCACCGTACAGTTTGGCTTGGTTGGTCGAATTGGCAGGTATAGATATTAAGATAATTATTTTGGCGCACATGCCCTGAGCGGAGCGTTCTTCAGCGTAGTCGAAGGGCCGATATGTAACGTTCATTTTCTTAACATCTATAGCAAGTTATGCGATACGGTTTATCGTAGCGCGACTTTCAAGTCGCGTTTGGCGTAAGACCGTTAAGAAGTTGCTTCCAGCAAATATCAGTTTGTAAGTGTTTACAGTTCTGCGGACTGCCTGTTTAGATATTCGACAGCGATTTTTTTTGATGGAAAAAAGTGACTTAAGTAACCCGAAAAAACGTTCTTTTTCCTGCATTTATCTGGCTGGTTTATGGTAAACTTCTCAAGATTTGCCAATTTTCAGCCAGGTTGCTGGCTGTATGATGACGTCGTTTACGGGCGTTAACCACACACAATCATAATCTTTTTTTCATCAGGAGGCCATCTATGGCAAAAAAATGGGTTTACTTATTTGAAGAGGTTGCCGAAGCAGAAAAGACAACCGGTAGTTGGGAAGGCGTTCGCTCGCTTTTGGGCGGTAAAGGCGCCGGCCTGGGCGACATGACTCGCGCTGGCGTTCCCGTTCCTCCCGGCTTTACTGTCACCACCGAAGCCTGTAACGAATTCCGCAAGGAAAACGCTTTTCCGGCTGGTCAGTGGGAGCAGCAGCTCGAAGCAATGAAGGCTGTCGAAAAATCGACCGGTAAAAAGTTTGGCGATTCATCCAATCCCTTGCTGGTATCTTGCCGTTCTGGCGCGAAATTCTCGATGCCCGGCATGATGAACACCATCCTCAACATCGGCCTGAATGACGAAGTGGTCGAGGGCATGATTAAAGCCACCGATAACCCCCGCTTCGTTTGGGACCTGTACCGCCGCCTGGTTGAGATGTTCGGTACCACTGTCTTCAATCTGGACGATGAAGTTTTCGAACATCCGATGGCCGAATACAAGGAAGCCAAAGGCTATAAACTCGACACCGAAATGACCGGCGACGACTGGAAAGCCCTGGTTGGCACTTTCAAGGAAGTCTACAAGAAGCATATCGGCGAAGATTTCCCGCAGGATGTCTACAAACAATTGGAACTGGCTACCCGCGCCGTGTTTGAATCCTGGATGGGCAAACGCGCCATCGATTACCGCCGCGCGACCAATATTTCGGACGACCTCGGCACCGCTGTCAATATTCAGACGATGGTTTTCGGCAACACTGGCAACGAATCTGGTACCGGCGTGGCGTTCACCCGCAACCCCTCCACCGGCGATCAGAAGATGATGGGTGAGTACCTGCTCAATGCTCAGGGCGAAGATGTTGTCGCTGGTATCCGCAATGCTGACCCGATTGAACACATGCAGGAAGTTATGCCTGAAGTGTATGCCCAGTTCATGGAAATCACCGGCAAACTCGAAAAGCACTACAAAGACATGCAGGATGTTGAATTCACCATCGAACGCGGCAAACTGTATATGCTTCAGACCCGCAGCGGCAAGCGTACCGCCAAAGCCACCGTTAAAATTGCGGTTGATATGGCGAATGAAGGCCTGATTAGCAAGGAAGAAGCCGTTCTGCGCGTTGGCCCCGAAGCGGTCGATGCCTTGCTGCACCCGCAGTTTGACGCATCTGCCAAGAAGGCGGGCGTTTCTCTGACCAAGGGCGTGAACGCTTCGCCCGGCGCCGCGGTTGGACAGGCCTACTTCGATGCCGACCTGGCCGAGAAAATGGCGAAAGAACACGGCCAGGATGTCATCATGGTGCGCCCTTTCACCAAGCCCGATGATGTTCATGGCATGATTGCCGCTCAGGGCGTGCTGACCAGCGAAGGCGGCGCGACCTCCCACGCCGCAGTGGTGGCCCGTCAGTTTGGCATCCCCTGCGTGGTTGGCGCTTCAGCCATCAAAATCAACATGGAAACCCGTACCTTTACCGTTGGCGAAACTGTTGTTAAAGAAGGCGACTGGGTCTCTATGGACGGCACCACCGGCGAAGTTTTCCTCGGAAAAATCCCGACCAGCGCCCCCTCGCTCGACGAACAGACCGAACTGCTCACCCTGCTCACCTGGGCCGACGAAATCTGCGCCCGCCCCGATGTGCGCACCATGCCCGATGGTTCGAAGGGTCGCGGTTTGCAGGTTTGGACCAACGCCGATTATCCCAAGGATGCTCATCGCGCTCGCTCTTACGGCGCGGTTGGCATTGGCCTTTGCCGCACCGAGCACATGTTCTTTGAACCTGAACGCCTGCCCATCGTCCAGAAGATGATTTTGGCAGAAACCAGCGAAGAACGCACCAAACAACTGAACCTGTTGCTGCCCAGCCAGCGCTCCGACTTTGATGGTCTGTTTGAAGCCATGAACGGCTATCCGGTCATCATCCGCTTGATTGACCCGCCGCTGCACGAGTTCATGCCCGACGAAGAAGCCCTGCTCGAAGAAGTTATCACCATGCGCGTTAAGGGCGAAACCGCTGGCCTGGAAGAAAAAGAAAGCCTGCTGGCGACCATCAAGTCGCTGCACGAATCCAACCCGATGATGGGCCTGCGCGGCGTCCGCTTGAGCATTTCCATGCCCGAAATCGTCGAGATGCAGGTGCGCGCCATTTTTGAAGCCTCCGCCGATTGCACCCTGCGCGGAATCGTTGTCAAGCCCGAAATCATGATTCCGCTGACCGGAACCGTCAAGGAACTGGAATGGATTCAGCCGCGCCTCGAGCGCATCGGCAAGGCCGTCATGGAGGAGAAGAAGGTCGAGTTTGAGTATAAATTCGGCACGATGATCGAAATCCCGCGCGCCGCTGTGACCGCCGGTGAAATCGCCAAACTGGCTGAGTTCTTCTCCTTTGGCACCAACGACCTGACCCAGATGACCTTTGGCTATTCGCGCGATGACGCCGAACGCAACTTCCTCATCACTTATGTTGAACAGGGCGTTCTCGAAGTGAACCCCTTCCAGCAACTTGATCGCGATGGCGTTGGCAAACTGATGCAGATGGCGATTAACGATGGCCGCGCCACCCGCCCCGATCTTGAAGTGGGTATTTGCGGTGAACACGGCGGCGACCCCTCCTCCATCGAGTGGTGCCATATCATCGGCAACAACTACGTTTCCTGCTCGCCCTTCCGCGTGCCGATTGCCCGCCTGGCTGCGGCTCATGCTGCGCTCAAGCACAGCGGCAAGTCTCGCGCCGAAGATAAGTAAAGACGGATTGCAATACAAAAACTCCCCATTCAAGCGAATGGGGAGTTTTTTGTCGTCTTATCTCATTTTTTGAATGCCACAATCTCGATCTGCGCTTTTTGCAGAAAGGTTAGCGCATTTTCATCGAGACGGTAGGATTCGGCGTAGACAATGCGGTTAATGCCCGCATTAATTAAAACTTTGGTGCAGTTGATGCATGGAAAGTGGGTGACATAACAGGTTGCGCCATTGGTCGAGACGCCGTGCAGCGCGGCCTGGATGATGGCGTTCGTCTCGGCGTGAATGGTGCGGACGCAGTGTCCCTCAACCATCAGGTGGCCGGCCTCGTCGCAATGCTCCTGGCCGGCGGGTGAGCCGTTGAAGCCGCTGGTCAGAATTCGTTTGTCGCGCACAAGCACGCAGCCGACAAAGGCCCGGTCGCAGGTGGAGCGTTCAGAGACGGCGGCGGCGATTTTCATGAAATACGAGTCCCAATCGGGGCGCATGGGCAAATTCTCCTTGTGTTTATTTTTGCCACCATTTTAACACGCGCAGGGCGCGCAGGGTATTCCAGCGGCTGGGTTGGCTGGTTGCTTCCATCTGGAAGTAGACCAGCCCAGGCCAGGGGGCGTTGAGCGGCCAGGTTTCATCGGGGTTTTGTTTGGCGCGCAAGAGTTGGATGGCATCGTTCATGCGTTCGTCTTTTGGCGCGTCGATGCGCTGGAAGTAGTCGAGTCCGCGCAGGAAGTCGTAGCGCCAGCGGGGCGGGAAGTGCATCAGGGTCATATTGGCGTCGAAAATTTCGTCGGTTCGGTGAGATTTATACAGGCGATGTTGCAGGAGAAACTCGTGGGCTTTGGCGCGGGTCTCTATAACGGCGGGCAGGTTTTCGGGGTAGCGCGTTCCGTATTCGTCCAGCCCTTCGAGAACTGAAATGGTGGTGTGAAAGGAGGCGTGAGTCGCGCCTTTGATGCGCTCGCAATTCCAACCGCCATCTGGCATTTGTTCGTCAAGCAGGAATTCAAAAACACTGTGGATGCGCTCATCAGGGGATCCGAAATAGGCCAGTAGAGCCAGGAACATGCCGTTGATGCAGGTTTCGCTGTGCTTGTGACTCTTCCACAGGTTGATGCCGCCGTCGCGCTCCAGCCCACGCGAGAAGAATTTTTCGCAGCCGCGCAGGGCTTGTGGATGTTCGGGCTCAACCCCAAGATGGCGCAGGTGCAGCAGGGTGTAGGTGGTGCTTTTCCATTTGGGCGAGTAGATGCCGCCTCCCCAGTTGCCGTCATCGTCCTGCCTGGCGAGCAGGCGCGCGCCCCACCCTTCGGCTGCAACGAGAATGCGCTCTCTCTCGTAAATGTGGACAGGTTCGGCGCGCAAATCGCGTAAAACCTGCCAGCGGATGGACGGATCGCCTTCCAAAAGCCATCGGATGGTGTTTGACATGGTTTCCATAGCAAGATTATACATAAGTATAGTAGTTTACGACTATTTTGCAATGAGGCCGATTTTGGTATGCGCAGCGGGCTTACGCCCGCTGCGCATACCAAAATCGGAATCTCTTCAAAGTACTGACTGTGAGAATTTCTGGTTTGATGAGAACCCCCTTGACCCTGACGGGGTTGTAGTATCCAAGTTTGTAACAAATGGCAAGCCCAAGGAGAAATAAAATGACAGAAAATACCCAACCTGTACCGCCCTCGTTTTACGAGCGGCCCAATGTAGAAAGTGTCGTGCTGCCCATCGCTCAGGGCGTCAAGATTGGTATTGAGCGTGTAGTCAATAAATCGCTCGGATTGGGCGGCGCGTATGGCGGCTGGGGCGATAGTTACGACAACCAAACCCTGCCCGCTTTTGTCGGGAATCGTTTGGGCGAAGAATTGTCTGCTGAACAGGTGATGAATCTCGGCGAATTGGGTTTTCATCACCGCATGCACATCCCCGATCTAAACGCTGCCGATCATCTCGAACTGGAAGTGGAAGTTGGCGCGCGCCTGGTTCGGGCGGCGGCAGAAGCCAACGGTTGGACTCCGGGCGAGGTTGATGGCCTGCTGGTTGGCATGAGCGCCCCGGTTTCAGATGATTATGTGGCCCGGATTGCCCGCCGGGCCGGAATGCGCGCCGATGCGCTCAAGGTTAGCGTTCACAAGGCCTGTGATGGTTCGATGGGCGCGCTCAACCTGGCGATTAATCCCGCCCTGGCGATTCCCGGTCAAACCAATGTGGCTGAAGAACTGGCCGGGAAAAAGGTTTTGGTCGGTGGCATCGAAGGCCTGAGCCGCTTCACCAGCCACGCCCGCGATAAGAATGCCCTGCAACTGTTTGGCAATGGCATGGGCCTGTTTGGCGTTGTGCCGGGCGAGACGATGAAATTGCTGGCCGGGCGCAGCCATGAGAATTATGACGACGAAGGCCTGTTGCAGGTGCGCATGTATTACCCGCACTCAAAAGAAATGGCTCCCGGCAAATCGCTGCTTGAAATTCAGCAGGAGAGTGGCAGTCATATTCGCGTGGCCGGGATGATGCACGAGCCGCAGGATGGCCTGCCGATTGTGATGGCAGGCCTGATGGGCATGGTCAAACTTTTTGTGCGCAGCGGCGTGGAGGTGGTGACGGATGTCCATCAGCAGTATCAGGCCCTGATGGAAAGACTCGGCCACTCGGGGCGCTCGCTCAATGTGGCGATTGCCCACCATGCCAATTATAAAATTAACCTGCTCAAGGCCAAGCAACTCCTTAAAGAAGGCATCAATGTGCCAATGCCCTGGTTGCTGCACGATTTCGGCAACGTCAGCGCGGCCTCGTGCGCGATTGCCTTCCTGCGGCAGTTAAAAGACATCAACCCCGGCGACCACGTCCTGTTCGACGGCTTTGGCGCGGGGACGTATTATGATGTTATGGCGGTTTCGATGGGGTAGGGTGGTGATTGGTAAATTGTGATTGGTAAATTGGAAAACCCCTCCTGCGATGGTTCGCGGGAGGGGTTTTTTGTTTGGATTATTGTCTGGCGTTTGCCACGAGCGGGTTTTCATCGTCATCTTCCCACATGGCTGGGTTGGCTTCGATGTAGCGCCAGATTGTGCCCATTTCACGGTCGTTGCGGATGATGTGTTCGTAATAATTGCGTTGCCAGACGCCGGTGGCGTTGAATTGTTTGTTAATGCGGTAGGAAACGGCAGATTTGAATGAACGAATAATTGCCCCCAGAGACCCAGGTTTCACATTAATCTTATGCCGATTTTCATTTTTCCCGTCCAACGTAGGGGCGCAGCAATGCTGCGCCCCTACTATATTATGCGTCGTCCCTGCGTCGTTAATCAAAATAATCCCATGCACATGGTTGGGCATAATGACATACGCACCCAATTCAACCTGTCCAAAATGCGCCGGGATAGCTTGCCAACATTCATCGGCAATTTTGCCGAAATCGTTCAATTCCATTTCGCCATTTACAATGTTCCCAAACAGGCAATCCCGTCGCCAGGTCACAATCGTCACAAAATATGCCCCTGCCTGTGAATAATCGTATCCTTGCAGGCGAATGGATTTTCGGTGATGTTTTTCGGGGTCGAATTTTGATGGCATGGATTGATTCTATATCAAAACACGTAGGGGCGCAGTAGGGGCGCAGTAGGGGCGCAGTAGGGGCGCAGCAGGGGCGCAGCAGGGGCGCAGCAGGGGCGCAGCAATGCTGCGCCCCTACTGAATCGTCACATTTTACTCAACAGTAACACTCTTCGCCAGATTCCTCGGCTGGTCGACATCCAACCCGCGAATGGTGGCGATGTGATAGGCCAGCAATTGCAGCGGGATGACCGTTACCAGCGGACTGAGCATCCACGGCGCGGGCGGAATCCAGAGCACGTGGTCGGCCATTTCGGAGACGAGCAGGTCGTCGCCTTCGGTGGCGACGGCAATCACCGTCCCGCCGCGGGCTTTGGCCTGCTGAATCTGGCTAATCATCTTCTCATGCCAGGGGTCTTGCGGCGCGATGCAGACCACCGGCATATTCTCGTCGATCAGCGCAATCGGCCCGTGCTTCATCTCACCGGCCGGGTAGCCCTCGGCGTGGATGTAGGAAATTTCCTTCAGTTTGAGCGCGCCCTCGTAGGCAATCGGCATATTGATTCCGCGCCCCAAATACAGGCAATCGCGGATATCTTTGAGAGCGTGGGCCACCTTCTCGACCTCGGCCTCGCGGTTCATGGCGCGGCCCACCAGGTCTGGCACCAGGCGCAGGTCGGCGACCAGCGCGCGGCGGGTGGTTTCGTCCAGCGTTCCGCGCAGGTCGGCCAGCAGAATCGCCAGCATGTACTGATTGACCAGCGGGGCGGTGAAGGCCTTGGTCGAGGCAACGCCAATCTCCGGCCCGGTCTGCATCGAGATGAAACCGTCGGCCACGCGCATGGCTTGCGAGCCAATCGCGTTGACAATGCTCCAGACCGTCGCGCCCTTTTTGCGGCCTTCCTCCATCGCCGCCAGCGTATCGGCCGTCTCGCCGGATTGCGAAATCGCCAGCACGACCGTGTTTTCGTCCACAATCGGGTTGCTGTAGCGGAATTCCGAGCCAATCACCACTTCCACCGGCACGCGCGCAATCGTCTCAATCAGCGTCTTGCCGACCATCCCGGCATAAGCGGCGGTTCCGCAGGCGGTGATGTAGATTTTTTGGATGCGTTTTGCCAGTTCTGGGGTCAGGTTCAGTTCGGGCAGGCGGATTTTGCCGCGATCGAAATCGACGCGGCCCGCCAGGGTGTCGGTCAGGGCGCGTACCTGTTCGTGGATTTCTTTTTGCATAAAGTGACGGAATTCGCCTTTTTCGGCGGCGACCGGATCCCAGGCGACGGCGTGAATCTGCGGTTTGAGTTCTTCGCCGCCGAGCGTTTCGACCTTGATCCCGTCTCGCGTTACGACAGCCATCTGACCCGATTCGAGGAAAATCACCCGACGGGTGTGTTCCAAAATGGCCGGGATGTCGGACGCGATGAAGTTTTCGCCCTCACCCAGGCCAAGCACCACGCCCCCGGCGTTGCCGATGCGCGCGCAGACGATTTTATCTGGCTCCTCGGCGGATACCAGCACGATGCCGTGCGCGCCCTGAATCTGGCTGAAGGTGCGGCGGGCGGCTTCGGTCAAATCCAATCCGCTTGCCTGGTGATGCTCTACCAGGTGGACGATGGTCTCGGTATCGGTATCCGAGTTGAAGGTCACGCCTTCGCTGGTGAGTTCGTCTTTCAGTTCCAGGTAATTTTCGACAATCCCGTTATGGACGACGACCACTTTGCCGGTCGCGCCCAGGTGCGGGTGGGCGTTGCGGGCGCTGGGCGCGCCGTGGGTGGCCCAGCGGGTATGCCCAATCCCCGGCGACCCGCTGATGGGCGACTGATTGACCAGGTCGGCCAGGTTGCCCAGTTTGCCCGCATCGCGCCGGATTTCGATTTTGCCATCCTGCACCACCGCCACGCCGGCGGAATCATAACCACGATATTCAAGCCGTTTCAGGCCATTCAAAACAATCGGCGTCGCGTTACGCGGCCCGATGTAACCAACAATGCCACACATAGGGAATCCTCCAGGATCGTGAAT
>DAOUML010000042.1:0-2255 GCA_034411635.1 Anaerolineales bacterium | reverse complement strand
CTATCTGACAGCAGGGCCCGCTGAGCTCTCCAGCCGCTTTTGTGCCAGAAAATACTTGGCAAAGCATCTGCCTGCCGTCGTATATTGAGAATTGCTGATTATATCATAATTTCCTTGCGGCTTTATGCTGTGTATGTTAAAATAGTTCTGTTCGACCAATACCGCACGCACCGAAAAGTGGGCAACCCCCACTTTTCTGCTTGTAAAGGACATTTGTTTTTTCTACATTGGGAGTAATTGTAAGATGAAAAATGAGTTTTTGATGGCTTTCAACGAAGTGCTGGAAGAGAAGCAGTTGCCTAAGGAGATTATCTTGCAGGCGATTGAGTCGGCGATGGTGTCGGCGTATCGTCGGGCGGTGAATGCTTCGACGGCCCAGCAGGTGGATGCTAAGGTTGACCCCGGCACAGGTCAGGTGACGATTTACGCCGAAAAGGAAGTCGTCGAGGACATTGTGGATGAGCGTACCGAGGTTCTTTTGGATGATGCGCGCAAGGTTAATCCGTTGGCTGAGTTGGGTGATATGGTTATTGTTGAAACGACGCCCAAAGATTTTGGCCGCGTGGCTGCTCAAACGGCCCGTCAGGTTATTCAGCAGCGCATTCGCGAGGCGGAGCGCAATGCTCAGATGAGCCATTTTGAACGTCAGTTGGGCGAAATTGTCAGCGGCGTGGTGCAGGCGGTTAGCAATCAGGCAATTACGGTTGGTTTGGATATGAAGGCCGAGGGTGTGTTGCCTGCCAATCAAAAAATTCCGAATGAGCGTTTTCGCGTGCATGATCGCGTGCGCGCCATTATTATTGAAGTGAAGGATGGTTCGCGCGGCCCGCAAATTGTGCTTTCGCGTGGGCATCGTAATTTCTTGCGCCGTTTGATGGAAACTGAAGTGCCTGAAATTTATCATGGTATTGTTGAAATTCGCGCGATTTCACGCGAGCCGGGCCAGCGCGCCAAGGTGGCTGTTTCGGCAACTCAGGCCGGGGTAGACCCGGTGGGGGCTTGCGTGGGTGTTAAGGGCGTGCGTATTCAGGCGATTGTGAAGGAACTCCACGATGAGAAAATTGACATCATCGAGTGGAGCGCCGACCCGGTGATTTATATCCAGAAGGCGATCAGCCCGGCGCGAATTTCAGGGGTGTATTTGAATGAGGAAGCCAGAACCGCTACGGTGGTGGTGATGGAGGATCAACTTTCGCTGGCGATTGGGCGTGATGGTCAGAATGCGCGTTTGGCTGCCAAATTAACCAACTGGCGGATTGATATTAAGTCGGTGTTGGAGGCCGCCGCTGATGCTTTGCAGCGTGTTCGGGTTGAGCCAGATTTGAAGCAAATTGCTTCCGACGAGGCGGATCGGGTTTCGCTGGTGGCCGATATTCTGCAAAAGAAGGCCGATGGTCGCCCGCTTACGCCGGAGGAATACAGTCAGTTGGCGCAATTTGTAGATCGGGTTGAGCGACGGGCTGCCGATGAGCAGAAAGCCGCCCTGGCGATTGACCAGGCCCAGGTGTCTGCGTTGCGGGCCGAAATTGGCGAGGCTGCTTTTGAAGCGTCTTTGGAATCGCTTGGCCTGCCGGAGCATGTCTTTAATATTTTGACTGAGGCTGATTATCTGACCGCCGGTGATTTGATTTTGACAATGAAGGCCAACCCCGATAAGGTTTTGGGCTTGCCGGGTATTGGCAGTAAGGCGGCTCAGGCCATTGAAAAAGCGGTTGCTGAAGCGAACTTTGTGGTTGCTGTTCAGGAAGAGGTTGTTGCTGAAGAAGATGTGGTTGAAGCCGCCCCAGTGACTGAAGAATCTGTGGCGGAAGAGTTGGTTGGCGAAGAACCTGCCAGCCCAGAATCAGCCGTGGAAGAAGCCAGAACCGATGAGCCGGATGTTACCTTCGCGGAGTTGTTCAAACTGGGCGAGGATGTGATTATGCCTGCGGCTGAGCCAGCCGAAGAGGAAGATTCGGACGAGAAGAAAACCAAGAAGGCCAAAAAGGGCAAGAAGTCGGTTGTCCTTGAGTTTGATGAAGATTTGGGCGAGGTTGTTGGGCGCAAGAAACATAAGCGCGGCGGCGACTGGGATGAAGATGCCTGGTAATTTTTTTGTGCCTGGGGCATATAGATGTTAAGAAAATGAATTTTACGTACTGGCCCTTCGACTACGCTGAAGAACGCTCCGCTCAGGGCCTGCTTGCCAAAATGACACTCTTAATATCTATAGATCATGAATGTGAAATTTGTGACTCTGGGCATTCTATTCTAAA
>DAOUML010000041.1:0-5297 GCA_034411635.1 Anaerolineales bacterium | reverse complement strand
TAGTCTCAGGTTTTCCAGCATAGTACCGGTAAGATTACCATTTTTTCAGTCATATGCCAAATCGTCACTACATCCCAATTCCATATTGAGAACTGCTGCATTCTTGCCTGTTTAATTGGCATCTCATCATCGATGCTTCGCCAGATTTAACTTGATAAACAACCAGGGCGCGCCGGCTGAAACCCAAAGCCCCACCAGCGTATAGCGACCAAAGCGCAACAGATAAGACAAAAGATCATCATTGCGCGGAAAAATCTGCCCCAGCCCGAACCATAGTACGCCAACCCCAACAAGCCCCAGCGCATAACGCAAAATACGCTGTGCAACTGTGCCGTCGGCACAAAAACCGCCGCGAGCATTCATCCACGCCAGGCCGGCAAAAAGTCCAAAAAGCGTTCCCGCAAGGGTCATGATGCCGTTTAATGTAATTGGGTGGGGCAATTCTTCTACGCCTGCCGCAACGACATTGTTGAGCCACTCAACCGGCATCTGCCACCCCTGGGCGGCAAGAAAGGGAATGGCCGAGGCAAGCACCAAAAGCATGGAAAAAGCAAAAGCAAACCCAATCTGCCGGGCTACTGAAAAACCCTTCGCCCAGTTCCCCACCGGATGCCAGGCGCGCAACAAGGCCCACAACACCAACGCGCCTAATGTCCAACCCAATAAGACATCATGCGGGAAATGCACCCCCATATATAGGCGCGAAATGCCAATCATAAAAACAATAAAAATAGCCACAGCCCACGCCCAGCCGCGATTAAGATACGCCGCCAACATGCCCCACACGCTGGCAGCAATTTGGGAATGGCCCGACGGCACGCCGAAGGAAGTCTCCGCCGTAAATGCGCGGACATCCAGGCTGTACCAGTATGGACGGGGCCCAAATAATGACATCTTAAACGCGTCGTTGACCGCGCCGCTCAAGAGGAGGATAACGCCCACGCGCAACCCCAGATCCGCATTAACCGACCAGTAGAGAACCGGCAAAATGAGCAGAAAAAATTCTTCGTCGCCTAAAAAAGAGAAGAAACGCATCGGAACCGCCAACCAATCGCCCATCGATTGAACGGCCAGCACAATTTGTATGCCAATTTCCCATAACCATTCCATGAACATCCTCCTGAAAAAAATAACATTTGACGGATTGCTGGCATCTATTGTACACTCAAATCATGAAACAGCCTCAATTCAATTGGGCCATCGCGCTGCTCTTCCTGTTTGCCATGTTGCTGGCCTCTGGCCGCCTGGTGATGACAGGTTGGACGCAAGGGCTAACCCTGGCACAGACAGCCGCCATGCTGGGAACAATTTTAGGCCTATTGCTCGGAATCAGCCAACTTAAACCACTCACCCGTCGCTGGATGACGGTTGCTTACAGTGCGCTCATCTTGCCCTGGCTCTTGCTCAACATGACATCGGGGCAGGAAAGTCTGCAAATTCGCCTGCTAAGCCTGTTCGGGCGACTTTGGCAGAGCGCGGCGCAACTGATTGCCGCAGAAGAAATCAACGACCCGCTGCTCTTTATCGCCTTTGCCAGCCTGATATTCTGGCTGACCGGTATTTTCTGCGGGCAAGCCATCTTGCAACCAGGGCGGCTATTGTCAGGCTTGCTTGCGCCCAGCCTGCTCATCTTTTTCATTCAGATTGTCGACGCATACCCGCCGAGCCGCATCTGGATTGTGGCAGCCTATCTGATGGTTGTTTTGTTGCTAATTGGGCGCAAAAACTACCTTGAAAACAATCAACAATGGCAGGCAAAAGGTATTTTCACCGGCCTGGAACCAGAATATGACCTCAACCGCAGCATCATTCTGGGAACGCTGGTGATTGTTTTTCTGGCCTGGAGCCTGCCCACCCCCGCCAAAGCCCTGCCCGCCGCTGCGCGCTGGTGGCGAGAAAATAGCGCATCGTTCAAAGAGACGCAAGACCGCCTTGCAAAAGCCCTGGCAGCACTCAACAGCGAACAGCCACCGCCGATAGAACGCTATGGAGAAAGCCTGTCGCTTGGGAACCAGGCCGCCCAGGGAGAAGGTCTGCTCTTTCGCGTTCGCCCCCCACTCGATGCAAGTCTGCCGCGATATTACTGGCGCGCGCGAGTTTATGACCTCTATCAAGATGGAACATGGAGCAATGCTTCGCTCGATTCGCGCTCCTTTTTACCCGAAGGCCAACCCATAAACATTGCTGAAGAGGAAGGCCTGCTGGCAGAGTTTGAATTTGAATGGTTCTTCACAGCCCAGGCCACCTTACTGGCCCCGCCACAGCCAATCTGGGTGAGCCGGCCAGCCCAATTGTTATACTCACCAACGCTCGATGAGACCACAGACCCAAGTGGCTGGCGCGCCACCCCGCCCCTGGTACGAGGCGAACGCTATATCGCCCGCTCTATTCTAAAAAACCCAAGCATCCTGGAGTTAAAAAATGCTGGGCAAAATTACCCCGCATGGATTCAAGAACGATACCTGACACTGCCTGAGGACCTTTCGCCAAGAATCATTGCCCTGGCGCTGAGCCTGAGCGAAGATGCAGAAACACCCTACGACAAAGCCGAACAAATCACCAATTATTTGCGCGAAAATATCGTCTATAGCGAAACAGTTCCCTGGCTGCCGCCTGGCGCCGATGCGCTGGAACTATTTCTGTTTGAATGGCAGCGCGGTTATTGCAACTACTATGCCAGCGCGCAGGTTCTCATGCTGCGGGCGGTTGGCGTTCCATCCAGGCTGGCGGTTGGTTATGCCCAGGGAGAGCGTTCCAACGGACGATATATTGCGCGCGATAAAGATGCCCACGCCTGGCCCGAAGTATATTTCCCTGGTATTGGCTGGGTCGAATTTGAACCCACCGGCAACCAATCACCACTCCTGCGCCCAAGCGGAATCGTAAACGAGCCGCGCCCTGAACTCGCCCCCCTCCTCCCTGAGCGTGATACGCCACAAATGATGGATGAATCAGCGCCAACGCCAAATCCAGCCCCATCTATTGAAATCCGCCCAGTTTCAAAACTCCCATATCAGACTATTTTCGCCTGGATTATAATAACCGCATTCATGCTGTTAAACGGCTACGCGCTCTGGTATTTACATCAACAAAAACCTTTTCAACAGCGCGGCATCGCAATCGCCCTGGCCTACTATCGCTGGCGCGGAAAAACAGCGCCAAACTGGTTGGCAAACTGGCAACGTTGGGCCATGCTTTCGGAAGTGGAGCGCGCTTATCACACCATTAACCAGGCCCTGTCCTGGTTCAAACAAGCGCAAGGCGAATCGCTGACCCCCGCCGAGCGAGTCCACCTGCTCAAAAAATTCCTGCCCCAGGCCGCCGCGCACATCGACGCCCTCGCCGCAGAACACGAACGAACCATGTACAGCAACCAACCCGGCAACCCAACCCGCGCAAAAAAAGCCGCCTGGCAAATCCGTATCTCCCTGTTACGCGCCGTGTTTGACTGATCAAGTAGAGGAGAAATCTTATGAGTGAAAGCCCGTCCCTGCCTGTTGAGCAGCAAATGAAAAATCTCAGTCAATTGGCCGGTCAAATTCGCACCTCCGTTTTGCCAATTCGCGCCAATTTACAGGCAGATACCCTTGAAAATATCTCACAACTGGAAAGCCGCCTGTACCGCCTGGCTCAGGAAGTGGCCGCTTTTGCCGAAGAACGAACCAACCTGCTGGCCCTCACCGAAATCAGCCAGGTCATCAACTCCTCGCTTGATCTCGACGACGTGCTGCGTATTGTGATGGATAACATCGTGCGCCTGACCGGGGCCGAACGCGGCTTTATGATGTTGCGCGATCACGACGGGCAAATGACCACCCGCATCGCCCGCAATTGGGAACAAGAATCGCTTAACGAATCAGAACACGCCGTCAGCCGCACCGTCATTGAAAAGGTTATCGAAACCGGTGAAGCCATCTTAACCACCAACGCCCAGGAAGACCCTCGCTTTGGCAAGCAAGAAAGCATCATCGCCTTCAACCTGCGTTCCATTTTATGCGTGCCGCTCAAGGTCAAAAACGAATTAATTGGCGTTATTTACGCCGACAATCGCATTCGCACCGGGATTTTCAACGAATCGCAGCGCGATCTGCTGGGCGTTTTCGCCAACCAGGCCGCCATCGCCATCGAAAATGCGCGTCTGTTCGCATCCTTGCGCAGTACCCTGGCCGAAGTGACCGAACTCAAAAATATGATGGATAACATTTTCGCATCCATCGCCAGTGGGGTTATCACCGCCGATGTTGAAGATCAGATTACGCTTTGCAACCAGGCAGCAGAATCAATTCTCGGACAAAACACCGTTGATCTGATTGGCAAAAACCTGTACGAGGTAATGCCCTCGATTGCAGATGACATTCTCAGACAAATCAACACCGTCCGCGCCCAAGACATGCCCATCACCGATCTTGAATTCAACCACTCCCTGCCCTTGCGCGGACAAGTGGATTGGCGTCTGAATCTTTCCCCGCTCAAAGATGCCGACCAGACCACCCAGGGCATCGCCATCGTGCTGGACGACCTGACCGAACGCAAACGCCTGGAAGCCCAGCGCAAACTCTTTGAGCGCATGGTCTCGCCAGCCGTGATTGAACAACTTGACCCCAACAGCCTGGCCCTGGGCGGCAAACGCAGCGACATCACCGTGCTATTTGCCGATATTCGCGGCTTTACCAGTTACAGCGAAAACCAATCGCCAGAAGAACTGGTTTCCGTGCTAAACCAATACCTGGCCGCTGGCGCAGAAGCGGTGCTTGAAGAAGAAGGCACGGTAGATAAATTTCTGGGTGATGCGGTAATGGCCTGGTTCAATGCCCCCATTCCACAAGAAGACCACACCCTGCGGGCCGTGCGGGCCGCCATCAAACTGCGCGAGCGCATTGCCGCCTTACACGCCCAACTGCCGCCCGAAGCCCAACTTGGCTTTGGGGTTGGCATCCATTATGGCGATGCCGTTCTCGGTCTGATTGGCACCGAAAAACGGCTGGACTATACTGCCATTGGCGACAGTGTTAATACTGCCAAGCGCTTGCAAGAAAATGCAAGCATGAACCAAATCGTCATCAGCGCGGCGGCTTATGAGCGCGTTAGCGGTGTGGTTGAGGCGCGCATCATGGAACCGATTACGGTCAAAGGCAAACGCGATGCGATTCAGTTGTATGAGGTGGTGGGGCTTAAGTAAAGCGTATCGCTAAATTAAGGTAACTACCTACCCTCACCCTAGCCCTCTCCCGAAGGGAGAGGGAATCGGACATATAAAACGGATTTTTTTCTGAAAGTGACAGAAGCGTCCCTGTTTT
>DAOUML010000040.1:0-6840 GCA_034411635.1 Anaerolineales bacterium | reverse complement strand
ACATCCGGCCCGCGCCGCCGCAATAAATCGGTGAATGAGGGCGTCAGTGGGAAATGCTTGACCAGGTTTTCAACCATCAGGAGGGGGGAATCGGGCATATTTTTTCTCTATGTACTGCCGCCTTTAGGCGGCCCTTACCGCCTAAAGGCGGCAGCACAAAAGGCGGCGGTACGGCTATTTTAGCAAATGACAGGCCGCCAGGTGGCTTTCGCCAACCTCGACGAGCGGCGGGGATTCGCTTTTACATTTCTCAATGCGCGCGTGACAACGCGGCTCGAAGCGGCAGCCGGGCGGAATTTCTGTCAGGCGCGGCGGCGCGCCGGGAATCGACGCCAAAACAGCGCTTGGCTCGTTCAGGTCGGGAAACGATTCGAGCAGTTTTTGGGTGTACGGGTGCTGCGGGTCGTTGAAAATGACATCCACCGGGCCGTATTCGGCCACCTTGCCGCCATACATCACCACCACTGTATCGCACATCTCGGCCACCACGCCCAGATCGTGCGTTACCAGCACAATCGCCAGCCCCAGCCGTTGCTGGATGTCGTTGAGCAGTTCCAGCACCTGCGCCTGCACCATCACATCCAGGGCGGTGGTCGGCTCATCGGCAAACAGGATGCTTGGCGAACAGGCCAGCGCCATTGCAATCATCGCCCGCTGGCGCATTCCGCCCGAATATTGGAAGGGATACTGCGCCCCACGCTCTCTGGGGATGCCGACCAGTTCGAGCAGCTCGCCCACCCGCGTCTCGGCCTCGCGCCGGGGCATCAGCCCGTGCAGGGTAATTGCCTCACCGATTTGCTCCCCAACGCGCATGACCGGGTTAAGCGCATTCATCGCGCCCTGAAAGACAATCGCCAACTCGCGCCAGCGGTAGGCGCGCATCTCCTTTTCCGAAAGCGACATCAGGTCAGTGTCTTTGAAGAAAACTTGCCCGCTGATGCGCGCGTTGGCGGGCAGCAGGCGCAGAATCGACATCAGGGCGGTCGTCTTGCCGCAGCCCGATTCGCCCACCAACCCAAGCGTCTCGCCGGGATGCACCTCGAAGGAGACATCTTCCAGCGCCCGCGCCGCGCCTTTATCCGGGATGATGAATTCGGTGTTCAGGTTGCGGACTCGCAACAGCGCAGACTCAGCCATTCGTGGCCTCCGTTTTGACAACGCGAGCCTCGCCTTCAAGGTGATGCCCCGTCAGGCGCGGATTGAGCATTTCCTCCAATACGTTGCCGAGCAGGACGCAGCCCAGCGAAACCCAGACAATTGCCAACCCCGGCGGCAGGTAAAACCACCAGGCCCCATTGCTGATGGCGTTGCGGTCAAAGGCAAAGTTGAGCATGGTTCCCCACGAAGGTTGGGTGGGGTCGCCCAGGCCGAGGAAGGCCAGCCCGGATTCAATCAGGATGGCGGTTGAGAGAATCAGCACGGTATTGGCGACAATCAACGGCATAATCTGCGGCAGGATGTGTTTGCGAATGATGTGAAAATGCCCGGCCCCAATTGCCCTGGCGCGAGCCACAAACTGACGCTCTTTGATGCTCAATACCTGCGAGCGCACCAACCGGGCGGTGCTGGTCCAATATAAAAGACCGATGACCAGCACCAGCACCATCAGCGGCGAGACTTTTAACTCCATCTGACGCAGGGTGGCTACCAAAACCAGCATGAGCGGCAGGTCGGGGATGACCAGCAGGACATCGGTGATGCGCATCAGCAGGTTGTCGAGCCAGCCGCCGAAATAGCCAGCCAGGGTGCCGAACAAACTGCCGACGAACATGGCAATGAACCCGGCCAGAAAACCAACCGTCAGCGAAATGCGCGCGCCGTAGACCAGTTGGGTCCACACGTCGCGCCCGGCGTCGTCGGTGCCGAGCGGGCCATGCACGGAGGGCGGGGCAAACGTCAGCCCGCGCCCGGCTTCGTCGCGGATGACGGTGGCCGGGTCGTAGGGGGAGAGCGCGGGGGCGATGATTGCCAGGATAACGGCAATCAGCACCAGCGCGGCGCCGGTCATCCCCATCCGGTTACGACGGAAGACGCGCCAGAAATCGGCCAGGTTGCGTTTAAATAAGAGCCAGGATTCGTTCATTTCATTTGTCTGTCATTGCGAGGACTGAGCGGAGCCGCGTTCCTGGCGGCGTAGTCGAAGTCTGAAGCAATCCCCGCTTAAACGGCGATTTCCCTTCGACAGAATTTGTCCGCCAAGCGGGAGACCACCACGCCGCAAGGTCTCGATACGCCATTCGCAAAGACCGCTCATGGCTACTCGACCGGCGGCTCGCGGTGACATTCTCAATTCGCCTTAACCCGCGGGTCAAGGTAGGTATAAAGTATATCGGCCAGCATATTGGCGATAATGACGCTGACCGCCAGCAATAGGAAGGCGCCCTGCAAGAGCGGGTAATCTTGCCGAATCAGGGCGGTGTGAAAAAGTTTGCCCAGGCCGTCATACGAAAAAACTGTTTCGATGTAAATTGCGCCGGAGACGGTGAAGCCGAGATTTAAGGCAATCATGGTGACGATGGGCAGCATGGCGTTTTTTAGCCCATGCCGCCATAAAACCTGCCAGTGACTCATCCCTTTGGCTTTGGCGGTCAGGATGTAATCTTCGCTCAAGACTTCAAGGATCGATGAGCGCATGATGAGCATGTATTCGCCCAGGTAGAGGATGGTCATTGTCAGCGTGGGCAGGACGAGGTGACGGGCCAAATCGGGCAAAACGGTGTAGAGCGGTTTGCCGACGTTTTGCGGGCTGACGATGCCGCCGGTTGGCAAGCCGAGCCAGGTGCTGCCTGCTGCCAGCAGGATGATTCCGAGCCAGAAGGTGGGGGTGGCCCAGGCGATGAGCGAAAAGGTCAGCGCGCCCACGTCGAAGGATGTTTTGCGCTTCCAGCCGGCGAACAGGCCCAGGGCTACGCCAAAAAATATCGATAGAACTTGCCCCAGGCCAATCAGCAACAGGGTATTGCCCAACTTTGACATCAGCACTTCGGCCACCGGCTGGCGCAATGACCAGGAGACTCCCAGATTGCCGCCCGCCCATTGGCCGAGGGTGGCAAAAAACTGGTCGGGAAAGACTGGCTTATCCAGCCCGAACTGCTCGCGCAGTGAGGCTTGCATCTCTGCTGAAATGCGGACGTTCCGCCCGATGACCGAGCGAACCGGGTCGCCGGGCAGAACGCGAAAGAGCATAAAGTTGATAACCAGCACCACGAAAATGGTCAGCAGGGAAAACAACAATTTTCGCAGCAGATAATCGCGGCGGGACATTACTTAACCGGTTCTACATTCATCAACGATTGGAAGGCATCGATACCGGTTGGGTATTCGATGAATCCGGTGAATTTGTCGGAGCGGTAGGCTTGCAGCACGTTGTCGTACCATAGCACGATATACGGGCGGTCGTTGAAGACCATTTCCTGCATCTCCCAGATGATTTTTTGGCGGGCCGCATCGTCGATGGTCATTTGCTGTTGGGCAAAGAGTTCATCGTAGGCCGGGTTGGAATAGCCGCTGTCGCTCCAGCCGCCTTCGGCATATTGCTCGCTGGTCATCACGCTGAGCATGAAATCCGGGTCGGGGTCGGAACCCCAGCCCCAGATGACCATGTCAAAATCGGCATTGGGGTTGGTCGCCACTACCAGGCTGTCGGGGTCCACTGCTGCGGGGGTGGCTTTGATGCCGACCTGATTCAGCCAGTTGGCGATCATATCTGCCGCGCGTGGGTAGTTGGAACTATCGGATGGGAATTGCAGGCGGAATTCCAGCCGTGTCCCGTCTTTGGCGCGCACGCCATCGGCTTCCGGGGCGTAGCCGGCTTCATCCAGAATGCGGTTGGCTTCGTCGATGCTGAATTGGACATCTTTCAGGTTGGAATTGAACCAGAATCCGCCGCCGAGCGTGGGCGGGATGATGCCGACGCCAGGAATGCCCTGGCCTTGTAAAACGACATCTACCAAATCCTGTTTGTTGATGGCGGTTGCAATTGCCAGGCGCACGGCGGGGTCGGTAATGGCCGGGTTGCGGTTGGGGGTTGGCTCGTGGCCTTCGGGCGCAGAGTTGATGATTAGTTCGCTGAGTGAGCGTCCAGAAAGGGCAACTGCGGTGACGCCATCAAAGGTTTTTACCGTATTGAAGGCGCTGGTGGGCACTTCAGCGGCAAAATCGATATCGCCAACTTTCAGGGCCTGAATGAGCGCATCGCTGTTGTCGAAGGTTTGGTAAATCAGTTGGCCGATTTTGGCCTGGCCCTGGAAATAATCGGGGTTGGCGTCTAATAAAATGACACGCGTGTCTTTGTCCAGCGTATTGATTTTGAAGGGGCCGGTGCCAATCGGGTTAAAGTTGGCGAAGTTTTGTAAATCTTCGGGCGTGGCAAATGTCTCAAAGTCTTTGGGGTAAACGATGTAAAGGAAGGAAACCCGAAACTCCATATTGCTGATGGGATATTCGAGTTCGATTTCCAGGGTGCGCTCATCAAGCGCGCGCGCTTCGACAAAGCCAATGATGTAGCCGTAGTTCGTGACCCAGCCATCGGAATTTTGAATGAAAGCGTTGATGTTCCAGACGACCTGTTCAGCGGTCAGGGCTTCGCCGTTGTGCCACTTGATGTTCGGGCGCAGGGTAAATGTCCACACCAGGCCGTCTTCCGATTCGGCCCAGGATTCGGCCAGCAGACCGGTATATTTGCCGTCTGGCTGCTCAGTCATCAGGGTTGAGTAGACCAGGTCGAACATGGTGTAAGACTCGGTCAGAAAGGCGTAGGCCGGGTTGAGCGTATCGGGAAAACCCAGCCAGCCCACGCGCAAAGATGCATCGGAAGCGTCTGGTTGTGGTTGCGCCGTTGGCGCGCCGCAAGCGCTCAGCAGCAGGCTAAGTGCCAGCAAGATAAAAACTATTTTCTTCATGGGGAATCCTCCTTTGGATTAATGAATCAAAAAAACAGGCGGAACATGGCGAGTGTTCGCAATCCTGCTTTGTGAAGTAAAAGAAAATGGCGCTGGGGAATGACAAATGTTCAAATTTTAATCTCCATCTTGATTGTACTAGATAATTATCAAATAGCAATAAAAAATCTGCAAAATCATCGTTCACAGCGCAGTTTGCTTCTGGTGGTCTCAATACGGCGGCGGTCGAGTCGGGCGAAGCCCTTATCGAGACCCGCCGCCTACTCGACCACCTTGCGAAAAAAAGTGTCTGGTATTTAGCAGAATCACTGCAAAAAGTCGTATACTTGGGCTGTGGAGGAACCCATGTCAAAAATCATCGAAATGACTGAAAAATACGAGCGCAACGGCTGGCCGTCCATCCCGCGCCCGGACATCAAAGCGCCAAAAGGCTGGAGCCTGGCACTGATCACCGCCCAGGATCGCATCCGCAATCACCAACTTGCCCCCGATGGCAAAACCATCGCCTTCATTAAAGACGACGGTCATCTTTCGGATGTGTTCATCCTGCCTGCCGAAGGCGGCTGGCCGGCGCGCGTCTCCTTTAGCCGCAAACTGGCCGCCTATTGGGACGACGAAATCCCGCAGTGGTCGCCGGATGGCCGCTGGCTGGCCTTTGGCATCGACGGTCATGTCCACCTTGTTCCTGCCGATGGTGGATTGCCAAAAAAACTGACCGACTTCACCGAAGCCGCCGGCGGCCCGCGCTGGATGCCCGATTCACGCCGCATCATCGTCAGTGTCACCCGCCACGAAGCCGACCAACTCGTCCTGACTGACCTCGATGGGCGCTGGCCGCGCCCGCTCACCGATGACGATACCGGCGATCACTGGGACCCGCACCCCGCCCCCGACGGCAAAAGCATCGTCTACGTCCTGCGCCGCTTCGATGACCTCAACCGCACCGACATCTGCCTGCTTGACCTCGAATCCGACCAGACCCGCGCGCTCTACGGCCAAGCCAAAATCCGCGCCTGGCGTCCGCGCTTCTCGCCAGATGGCGCGGCCATCGCCTTCACCAGCGAGCAGGGCGGCTGGAACGACCTGTGGCTCATCCGGCCAGACGGCGAAGGTTTGCATCAACTCTCCAAACTCGGCGCGGATATTGTCCAGCACGAGTGGGCCCCCGACTCCAAAACCCTGGCGGTCATCGTCAACCGCGCCGGGGCCTTCCACCTCGGCCTGCTGGACGCCCAAAGCGGCGAATACACCGAACTGCGCGGTGGCAACGGCCTGCACACCAATCCCTGTTTCACCCCCGACGGCGCGCGCCTGACCTTTGAATACGAGAGTCCGCTCCAGCCGCCCGAAATTTACCGAATGGACCTCGCCAGCCGCCAAATCCGGCAACTGACCTTTTCCTTCATCCCGACCCTGGCCGCCAACAAACTGGTCATGCCCGAAGCCGTCAGTTACAAATCGTTTGATGGACTCGAAATCCCGGCTTTTCTTTACCGGCCCCACAACCCCAACGGCGCAGCCATCATGCACCCGCACGGCGGCCCCTCCTCGCAATACGCCTTCGAGTGGGACCCGCTGGCCCAATATCTGGTGGCCAAAGGCTACACCTTCATCGCCCCCAACTATCGCGGCTCGACCGGCTACGGCATCGAATTTGAACACGCCAATTACAACGACTGGGGCGGCGGCGACACCCGCGACTGCATCGCCGCGGCTAAGTACCTGCGCGGCATTCCCGGCCTCGACCCGGCCCGCATCGCCAGCATGGGCGGCTCGTATGGCGGCTACATGACCATGTGCGTCCTCGCCCGTGATCTCGAATACCACTTTGCCTGCGGCATTGCCAAATACGGCGACAGCAACCTGATCAGTTCCTGGGCGCAATGCAACCGCGAACTGCGCCTGTATACCGAAATCTTCCTCGGCCACCCGGCCAAAA
>DAOUML010000039.1:0-9133 GCA_034411635.1 Anaerolineales bacterium | reverse complement strand
AGGCAACCTGCCCTGGCACATCCTGTTTGGCTTTCGCGATAGCGCCGTCACCGGAACCATCGTAAACGGCCAATGGCTGATGCGTGACCGTCAACTGCTTACCCTCAACGAAACCGAAATCGCCGCCCAGTCCCGCGAACTGGCCCCAAAGGTGTGGGAAAACTACAATAAGTTTGCACAAAGCAGATGAGTAAAATAGTTGCCATGAAAAGGGTCAAAGAACAAACTCAAGTTACCTATATTGTCGATCAACCAATAGGGATGCCATTCTGGAACGAAATTGTTTGCGGAGATAGTGCCGAATTGTTAAAATCGGTACCATCCGACAGTATTGACTTAGTCGTAACTTCCCCGCCTTACTTCCAACAGAGAGACTACGACGGCGGCGGTATCGGGAACGAGAAAGCACCCGACGAATATATTAATGCTCTCATGAACATTTTCCGCGAGTGTGTTCGAGTCATTAAGCCAACAGGAAGCATTATTTTTAATATTGGCGATAAATACGAAAATAGCAGTTTATTGCTTATGCCATTTCGGTTTGCAATTGCTGCAATTGAACAATGCAATGTGATACTTGTAAACAGTGTAACCTGGGTAAAATCAAATCCAACCCCACGACAATTTAAACGCCGATTAGTAAGCAGCACAGAGCCTTTTTTTCATTTTGTGAAATCGCAAGAGTATCAATATTTTCTTGACGAATTCCTTAAACCTAACGAAGATATTAAAAACAATAACAACGGGAACGGCAACAAAAATGGGACAAATGAAAACGTAGGTAAAAAATATTTTCTTTTAATTGACGAATCTACGCTTCAGCCCAATCAAAAAGAAATGGCGAAAATCGCCCTGCAAAAAGTTATTGAAGAAGTCAAAAACGGTGAAATTCAAGGGTTTCGCATGAAAATCAGGGGAATTCATTCAGAACCCTTTGGCGGACAGGATGGAGGCAGAAAAATTCAACTGGATAAGAATGGATTTACAATCATTCGAATTTATGGCAACCCGCTAAAAAAAGATTCACTCACAACTCCGGTTGAATCACTCAAAAATTGTCCTCATCCAGCAATTTACCCAGTGAAAATCGTAGATGAATTTATAAAACTTCTCACAAAAAAAGGAGATATTGTTCTTGACCCCTTTGTGGGATCAGGGTCAACAGCAGTTGCAGCCTTCCAAAATGAGCGCATTTATATCGGCTTTGATATCAGCGAAGAATATTGTTCCTTCGCCCAAAAACGAGTGAACAGCGTCAAACATCAACTATCTCTGTGGGAAAAAAATGATACCGAAAACACCTACTGAAATTTTAGAGTTCGCTTTCCATAAAGCAAAGTCCGCATCTCTTAAAAATTTTTCCGTCAACCTACCTGATACATGCGTAAAAGATTTAGAAACCATTGTTAGCCACGCTGAAACGCAAAAAGGTGTATTAGGCGTTACCATTACATCTCTTCTTTATAAGGTGGTAAACCCATCACAAGATGTTCGGATGCATCAAGAAAACATGCAAGCAGGGTATTCTGGCAGAGGCTTTGACAACAAGTTTGTAACCCCGTTCTTAAAAGAAAATTTTCCGCACTTCGCAATGGCAGAAAGCGCATGGCTTACACGGTCTTTAGAACAGCCTCATCCTTATACGCAGGATTATCCCGGTAAGATAAGAAACAAGAATCTTAAATTGGCTTTCCTGAACACATTAGACAGCGTAGAGAAAAATACCAACCTGGCTTATGATTTGCTCGTCGCGCTACTCGCTTTGATTTTAGAAACCAGTAAAAATGACGATGAATTTTTTACTGGTATGCCACTTGTAAATCAAGTCAATATAGCGAATATCGTTGAGGCAGTAAGCCAACATGTTCATTACAAATATAAGACCGGCGTTGTCGGCACTGCACGTATACCCGTATTGGCAATTTATTCTGTCTACAACTTGCTCATGTCAGATATCAAGCGCTATGCAGGAAAAAGTCTTGCACCACTTGAATCTCATACCAGCCCAGATTACCATTCAAAGTCATCAGGAGATATTGATATAAATAATCCTGATGGTTCCTGCTTTGAAGCAGTAGAAATCAAACATCACAAACCAATCACTAAAGATATAGTCAGGGTGGCCTACAGAAAGATTAAGAATACCAATATTGACCGTTATTACATTTTGACAACCAACGATCCCAATTTTGATGATCATTCGCAAGTTATGCAACAAATAGATGAATACAAAAAAACTCACTCATGCCAAATTATTGTCAATGGGGTCATTCCATCCCTAAAGTATTACTTGCGACTAACAAGCAACCCTGAAAACTTCATTCTGGAATATGAAAAGTGGCTTGAATTTGAATTTAAGCGGGCTAGCGGTATAAAACGAGACCACTTGCGCGTTTGGAGAGAAATCTGCAAAACAAAATTCAGCGATAAACAATAAGAAACAAATTTCTATTCTCAAAAGGACCCCACCATGACCGACCAACTCCTCATGACCATCGCCGTTTTAGGCGGAACCGGAAAAGAAGGCAAGGGACTGGCCTACCGCTGGGCCAAAGCCGGGTACAAAGTGATCATCGGCTCGCGCGCTCAGGAAAAAGCCGAAGCCGCCGCCGCAGAATTGACCGAAATGCTGGGTGATTCGGCCATTGAAGGCCTCGATAACCTTACCGCCGCCCAAAAAGCCGATATCGTCGTGCTTACCGTGCCGTATGCCGCCCACAAAGATACCCTGCTAACCGTCAAAGACGCCCTGCAAGGCAAAATTCTGGTCGATGTGACCGTGCCCCTCGTGCCGCCGCGCGTCTCCAAAGTGCAAATGCCCCCCGCAGGCAGCGCCGCCCAGGAAGCGGTGGAAATTCTGGGCAGCGACGTGCAGGTGGTAGATGCCTTCCAGAATATTTCACACGAACATCTCATGGCCGAGGGCGAACCGCCCTGCGATGTGCTGGTAACTGGCACAAGCAAAGGCGCGCGCGAAGAGGTAATCAAACTGGTGGAAGCCGCCGGTCTCACCGGGTGGGACGCCGGCCCCATCGAAAACTCAGTCGTTGTTGAAGGACTGACCTCAATTCTGATTTATCTCAACAAACAATATGGCGCAACCCATGCGGGCATAAAAATAACCGGGCTCAGTAAGTAGTAACCAATTACTGAATACTGAACGCCAAATATGCCCCTCATCCTCACTCCTCTGCCCAATATTCCGCTCATTCAACCCGGCGATGACCTTGCCGGGTTGATTCTCTCTGCGCTGAAACAGGCCGAAATCTCGCTGCAAGATGACGACATCCTTGTCCTGGCGCAGAAAATTGTCAGTAAAGCCGAAAACCGGCTGGTGAACCTGGCAACGATTGAACCCTCGCCCGCCGCGCAAGAAATAGCCGAAAAAACCGGCAAAGACGCGCGCATTGCCGAATTACTGCTACAAGAGAGCAACGAAATCTTGCGCATGCGCTTTGGCTCGGTCATTGTCGAACACCGGCTGGGATTTGTATGCGCCAATGCCGGTATTGACCAATCCAACGTTGGCAATGCACAAGCACAAGATCAATTCGCCCTGCTGCTACCCGAAGACCCCGATCAATCTGCTGCTGAGATTCGAGCCGATTTGGAAAAATTCAGCGGCAAACGCCTGGGCGTGCTCATCATCGACTCACATGGACGGGCCTGGCGGCAAGGGACTGTCGGCATGGCAATTGGCCTGAGCGGGTTGCCGGGCCTGGTAGATGAACGTGGCTGGACAGACCTTTTTGGCTATACGCTAAAAATTACCGTCGTCGGCGTGGCCGATGAGTTGGCCGCCGCCGCCAGCCTGATGATGGGCCAGGCCGCCGAAGGGACGCCGGTTGTGCATGTGCGCGGATTTCCGTATCCGCTAAGGGATGGCTCGATGCGCGAGTTGCTACGGCCCAAAGAGCAGGATATGTTCAGGTAGAAAAATGAAGGATGAATTCTGGGATTACCTTGAACGGCTGATTGAATCCAGCCAAATCGTGATAGACCGCCCCGCCGGTTCGCAACATCCGCGCTACCCTGAGATTGTCTACCCGCTCGATTATGGCTACCTGGCCGGGACAAGTTCGGCAGATGGCGGTGGCATTGACCTGTGGCTTGGCTCCCAACCCCAAAAAAGACTCGAGGCGGTCTTGATTATCGTCGATTTGCAAAAACGCGACAGCGAAATTAAACTCTTGCTCGGCTGCGCGCCGGCAGAAGTAGAAACCGTTTTACAATTTCAAAACACTGGCCTGATGCGGGCCGAAATTTTGAAACGACCCGACAAGGAGAAACCATGAAAACCATTCCCGAAACATACCACGACCTGCTCAAAGATGAAACGCGCGCCTTTCTTTTCCTCGCCACCACCATGCCCGACGGTTCGCCCCAGGTTACGCCAATTTGGTTCAACCATGACGAAGAGTATATTTTGATTAACTCAGCCAAAGGACGGGTAAAAGACCGAAACATGCGCGCCCGGCCCCAGGTGGCAATGGTCATCCAAGACCCAGATAACCCATACCGCTACCTGCAAATTCGCGGACGGGTTGTTGAAATTACCGAAGAAGGCGGGCTGGAGCATATTAAAACGCTGGCCCAAAAATACACCGACAAACCCTGGCGAGGGGCCAGCCCCGATGAAGTGCGGGTAATTTATAAAGTGCTGCCAGAAAACATGGATGCGCATTAGCCTCACCCCAGCCCTGCGCGGAACGAAGTGAAGTCGAAGGGCTAAGATGAGCCGGTGTTCGGCAGGAATAACTCGCAATCTTTCGAGAATCAGATGATATCGCCCTCAACCTTCAACCAGTTTTTACGTTCGCGCCGTTCAATACGCGATTTTACCGACCAACCAATTTCAGACGAGATTCTGCGCGAAATTCTCGAAACGGCAACGTATGCCCCCTCCGCGCATGGGATGCAGCCCTGGCGCTTTGTGCTGGTTGAGAGTCAAACGGCCAGAAATGCGCTCGGCGCGGCCCTGACGGGGCAGATGCAGGCCGATATGGCGGCGGAAAACGCCCCTGAAACCGAAATCAGGCGGCGGGTAGAGCGTTCCTTATCCCGCCTGGCAGCGGCGATCAGAATTGTGGTGCTGTGCCAGGATGGGCGGGCGGCGCGCGTCCAAAGTCCAGAAGAGTCCCAAATGGGCGCGCAATCGCTGGCAATGGCCGGGTTGCAACTGATGCTGGCCGCCCACGCGCGCGGAATTGGCTCAGTTTGGGTTTGCTGGCCGCTCTACGCGCCCAAAGAAGCACAACAGGCCCTGAAATTGCCCGAATCCTGGCTGCCGCAAGGGATGATTTTTCTCGGCTACCCCGCTCGCCAGGCGCAGGCCAAAACGCTCAAACCGCTTGAAGAAGTGCTGCGCGTGGTTTGAGCGGCTCGTTTGTCATCTTTTCTCAATGTCGGCGGGGCGATTACAGGCTAAAATAGTGATTACTTACCATTCAGAAAAAAACTGACATGTCTACCCCAAAAATCCAACTACTCATCATCGTCACGCAACCATCAACCCGCCGCTTTTTGCAAGAACTGCTGGAGGCGCGCGAAGAGTTCAGGTTGGAATTTTTTGACCAGCCTGCCGATGCGCGGCAAAAAGCCAATCAAATTTTGCCTGATGCTGTTTTGCTCGATAGCGACCTGGATGGCGCGGATGGTTCAGAAATCTGCCGTCGCCTGCGGCTCGATAAGCATTTGCGTGGCACCCCGGTTCTGATGATGCTCAACCCGCGCAACCGCAAAATCAAAGCCCAGGCCTTTGAAGCCGGGGCCGATGATTTCATCAGCAAGCCCATTGACGCGCTTGAATTGCTGGCGCGTCTGCGCACGCTAACCCGCCTGCGCTATTACGACAAAATGTTCGCCGACCTGGAACGCTTTAAGTGGATGACCGCTCATGCCCAGGATGGCTATTTGCTGCTGGATAACCTGGCAATGATTCAATATGCCAATGAGCGCGCCATCAACCTGCTCAACCTGCGCGAAGACCCAACCGGAATCGATTTTATTGCCGCTGTGCAGGCGCATTACGTTGCCCGCCCCGATGAAACCTGGAAGACCTGGTACGAAGACCCCTCGCCCTGCTTCCTGATGCGGCCCGAAAACATTCACGCCCGCGCTTTTTGGATGGTGCTGGAGGCGCTGGATACCGATATTGGCGCGGAAAGCCAGCGCATCGTGCGTCTGCGCGATGTGACTGAGAAAATGTCAATTTATCAGGATATTCGCCGCTTTCACGATACCATCACCCACAAACTGCGCACGCCGGTTTCGTTGTTGGCAACCAGCGTATCGATGATTAATGCCCACCTCGATAAACTCTCTACCGATGAAATCCGCGAGTTGATGCAAACCGCCGCCAAAGGCGCCGAGCGGCTGGTTTGGCAGGTGCGCGATGTGCTGACGTATGTCGATGCGCCGCTCTCGATTCAAATTGGAAAGCCAGCCACGCTGGAAGAAGCCGCCCTGATCGCCGCGGATGCGGCCCAAAAGTTTGAAATCCAAAACCTGCAAATCACCATGCCGGAAACATTGAGCGCTACGCGCATTGCCCTAACCCCCGACGCGCTCGAACTGGTGCTGAGCGAGGCCTTTGAAAATGCAAAAAAATTCCACCCCCGGCACACGCCCAAAGTGGAATTTACAATTGAAAAATCTGCCGAAAATCAGGCCAGGATTCAAATTCGCGATGACGGGCTAACTCTCTCTGCCGAACAACTGGGATGGGCCTGGCTGCCCTATTTTCAAGGCGAAAAATCGTTTACCGGCGAAATGCCCGGCATGGGGTTAGGCTTTCCGCTCATGGCTACTCTGGTTTGGGGCGCGGGCGGCTCCATTCGGCTAAGCAACCGCGCAGATGGCCCAGGCATTGTGGTTGAGATGAAAATTCCCGTTGTCGCTACGGAAAAAACAGAAGAGTCTCAACATTCAAGAGACTTTTAGCCAGTAATCCCAGGTCAAATTGAGCAGTTTGGGGGTCGGCTTCCAGGTTGTCCTGAATCATTTTGAAGCGATTTTCCAGATTTTTCGCCAGCGGCGCATCGACTGTCTCAATCAGTGGCAACAACAATTCAATTCGCTTGGGCGTGCCCAGCAGGGCAACTTTCGCGCCAGAAATATCGCCATTGGCAAGGGCAAGGTTGGCAGTATTAAAATCATTGACCGTATGCAACAAAAGCGCGCGCATTTCTTCTTGAGCCAATTCAGCCTTTAAACTGGCAACTTCATCTTTAAGCGTCGCAGATTGGTTTTGCGCGCTGGACAAAGAATCGCTGGTATTCTTGTTACGGCTCTCCAAACCCTCAATTTGCATCTCAAGATCCGCTAATTCTTCAGCCTGCAAAGCCAGCGAAGCCTGCAACGGACGAACCGAACCAAAATAACTACTGAGATAACCCGCTAAAAAGATAAGCAACACCGCCAGCAAACCGGCCAAAGCATAAATTGCCCAACGCTTGAATTTATCCACAGAAGAGGACGATGAAGGGCCTGGCAGCAGAACAGATGCTCCCTGCGGCTCAACTCGTTTTTCATCCAATTCGGGAGGGCGTGGCGACAACACTTGTTCGTCTTGCAAAACTTGCTGCGGCGCAGCGTTTTGGCCGCTGCTATCCGTTTGTTCTGGTTCAGGTTGTGAAGATTGCGTTTCGTTGGTCATAATAAATTCTCCTTTCGTGCTTGTAAATACAGCAATTCCAAATCTGAAACTGAAATCGGCTCAATGTTTGCAATCATCGTCCTTCGACTTCGCTTTTTTGCCAAATGTGCCAAGTCCTGAGCGGAGGGCGAAGCGTATTTTGCGAAGCCCGCAGTCGAAAGACGCTCCGCTCAGGACTTGGACGCTTGTCTTGGCACTATTAGCACAAAAACGACTTTTAGATTTGGAATTGCTGGAATTCGTTCCAAAATCTTCCCGTCTGCCGAATCCGTGATATAATCCGCACTCGCGTCTAAACAGACTGCTGTGAAGCAGTATTCATCTATTTTTGGTAAGGAAATTACGAAATGACCGACCAGTTGATTCAATCCCTCGCCGCCCCCACCAACCCCAACGTCCCCGAACTTCGCGCCGGTGATGTTGTTTCCGTGCATGTCCGCATCAAGGAAGGCACCCGCGAGCGCATCCAGGAATTCAAAGGCACCATCATCCGCCTGCGCAAGGGCGGCCAGGATGCCAATTTTACCGTCCGCCGCATCGCCAGCAACGGCGTCGGCGTCGAACGCACCTTCCTGCTGCGCTCCCCGCGCGTGGACAAGGTTGTGGTGGAGCGCCATTCGCAGGTGCGCCGCGCCCAGTTGTACTTCATGCGCGGCCTGACCGGCAAGAAGACCCGCCTCAAACAGAAATTCAACTAATTCCATCATCAATGACACAAAAGGACGCAACGCTGCGTCCTTTTGTGTTTTAATCGGAAACTGTAGCGCAAATCGAAGATTTGCGCGGATACCTCTGGAGACAACATGAAACTTGAAACCATCACCATCTATCCCCTTAAAATGCCGCTCGTTGCGCACTTCGAGACCTCCTTTGGGCGTATTTACGAACGCGAATGTGTCCTGGTCAAAATCGAATCCGAAGGGCTGACCGGTTGGGGCGAGTGCGCCGCCGACCGCGACCCCGGCTACAGTTACGAAACCACCGGCACGGTCACGCACATCCTGAAAGACTTCATCCTGCCCCTGCTGGTAGGGCAGGACGTGACCGACCCTGCCGACTTCCAGCGCCGGGTCGCGCCGGTGCGCGGACATCCCCTCGCCAAAGCAGGGGTCGAAATGGCGCTCTGGGACCTGCTCGGCAAGCGGGACGGCCAATCGCTCAAGGAAATGTTCGGGGGCGTCAGGGAACAGGTCCAAGTCGGCGTCTCGATTGGCTTGCAAGATACCACTGCCGACCTGCTCAAGGTCGTCGAAAAGTACGTCGCAGACGGCTACCGGCGTGTCAAACTCAAAATCAAGCCGGGGCGCGATGTCAGCGAGGCCGAAGCCGCGCGGAAAGCCTTTCCCACACTCAAGTTGCAGGTCGATGCCAACTCAGCCTACTGCCTCGACACTGCCGTCGCCCTGCGCCCGCTGGATGACCTGAACCTGCTGCTCATCGAACAGCCGCTCTTCGAGGATGACATCTGGGACCATC
>DAOUML010000038.1:0-11229 GCA_034411635.1 Anaerolineales bacterium | reverse complement strand
TGCTGCTGGCCCTGCCGCTGGTGATCTACCTGCTCGTCGGACTGTGGAAAGCCCCCGGCGATGTCAACCTGACCGTCACCCGCGCGATGAGCACCTGGCGCATCGCCCTCGGCGAAACCATGCAGGTAACGCTCTCCATCACCAATCATGGCCCGGATTTGGAAGAGTTAATTGTGACCGACATCCTGCCCCCCGGCCTGCAAGTGACGGGCGGCACGCACCGCCAACTGCTCCACCTGCCCAGCGGCCAAACCCACACCTGGACCTATCACCTGACCGGCAAACGCGGCTACTATATGCTTCATCAGGTAGACACCACGGCACGCGAACCCTTTGGGCTGCTTTCCGTTTCCAAAACCCTCAAAACCGACGGACAATTGTTCGTCGTCCCGCCAGTTCTGCGCTTGCGCCGCATCTCCATTCGTCCGCGCCGCACCCGCATCTTTGCCGGGTCGATACCCGCCAACCAGGGCGGCTCAGGCCTCGACTTTTTCGACGTGCGCGATTACCAGAGCGGTGATTCGTCGCGCAGCATCAACTGGCGACTCGCGGCCCGTCACGATGGGCTTTTTTCCAACCAGTTCGAGCAGGAACGAGTCGTAGACGTCGGCATCATCCTGGATGGACGCCGCAGCGCCAACCAGGTCGGCGAACACTCGATTTTCGAGTACTCGGTCATGGCCGCCGCCGCGCTCTCGAACGCCTTTCTCTCGGCTGGCAACCGGGTCGGACTGCTTTTTTATGGCAAACGCATTCAGTGGACCATGCCCGGCTACGGAAAAATTCAGGGAGAAAAAATCCTGAACAACCTTTCAGGCCTCGAACCCGGCGATACCAACACCGCCGCCGAACTCAAAATTTCGCCCAAACGCTTCCCTTTTCGCTCGCAACTGGTCTTCATCAGCCCAATGATGAGCGAAGACTTCAACGTCATCGCCGACCTGCGCTCACGCGGATACGCTGTCATGATTCTCAGCCCCGACCCGATTGCCTTCGAGGCCGCGCAGGAAGAAGTTTCGGAGAGTCTGGCGCTGGCCTTGCGCATCGTCCGCCTGCAGCGTCAAATCTTCCAGAATCGCCTGCGCGGGCTTGGGGTTCACATCGTCAACTGGGACGTTTCGCAGCCCTTTGAGCAGGTCGCCCGTCATGAGTTGGAACGTCGCCAGGCCCCCCCTCGAGGCGGACGATGAAACTCCGCGCCCAATCCTTCACGCTGACGGCTGCCGCAGCCGTCCTGCTAGCCCTTGCCCTGGCCCTGGCCGGGCTTCTCCTGCACGCCCTGGCCCTCATCCTGACGGCTGGCCTGTGGGCCTATTGGTTTTATCGTCAGAAAACGAATTCTGCCGCGCTGGGCTTTGGCATGATTGGCGCATTCGCCATTCTGGGCGGGTTTGCCAACCTCGGAACAGGCGGCGCGGAACTCAACTTCTACCTGCTGCTCGTCTCGGGCCTGCTGGCCCTGGCCGGGTACGACCTGGCCGATTTAAGCAGCCTGCTCCAGAAACTGGGCGAAAGCGAGTTCAATCAGACCCGCCGCATTCGCCAGCATTCCCTGCGCCTGGGACTGGTTCTGGTGTTCGGACTCATCCTGGGCATCGTCGGCTTTAACTGGCAAATCTCCCTGTCCTTCGGCTGGATCATCAGCCTGGCCCTGCTCGGCGCGCTTGGCCTGGGGCTAATGGTCAAATTTCTACTCGAAAATCAGGAATAACACCAATTTGTATGACAACCGTCCATGACGTTTGATACATCACAGACTGCCCTGCGCGTGCTACACTTGGGCTATTCCAAAAAAACAAAGGAGAGACCATGCCCAAGCATTCCCCCGAACCGTTCCGCATTAAAGTTGTCGAACCCATTCGCCTGCCCTCGCCCGATGAGCGCAAAGCCGCCATCCAGACCGCCGGGTACAATCCCTTCACGCTCAAAGCCAAAGACATTTTCATCGACCTGCTGACCGATTCCGGAACCGGCGCAATGAGTCATCACCAGTGGGCCGCCCTGATGCAAGGCGACGAATCCTACGCCGGAGCGCGCTCCTACTACCGTTTAGCGGAAGCCATCGAAGACATCATGGGCTTCCGCTTTTTTGTCCCCACCCACCAGGGGCGGGCCGCAGAAAACATCCTGGCGGCGGTGCTGGTCAAACCGGGGCAGTACGTCCCCTCGAATATGCACTTCGACACCACCGACGCCAACATCCGCGCGCGCGGCGGTAAACCGGTTAACCTGGTCATCGACGAAGCCTTCGACCCGCAAAACCAACACCCCTTCAAAGGGAATATGGACATTGCCAAATTAAAGGCCTTTATCGAAAAAACCGGCGTCGAGAACATCCCCTTCGGCATGGTCACGGTGACGAACAACGCTGGCGGCGGACAACCGTTATCGATGGCCAACATCCGCGCGATTGCCGAAACCTATCACCACTTCGGCCTGGCCTTCTACATCGACGCCGCCCGCTACGCTGAAAACGCCTATTTTATTAAGTTGCGCGAACCGGGCTATGAAAACAAATCCATCAAAGAAATCTGCCGTGAAATGTTCTCTTACGCCGACGGCATGACCATGAGCGCCAAAAAGGACGCCATCGTCAACATTGGCGGCCTGCTGTGCCTGAATGACGAGACCATTTTCCAGCGCGTCAAAAACGAACTTATTCTGCGCGAGGGATTTCCCACCTACGGCGGCCTGGCCGGGCGCGACCTCGACGCGATGGCCGTCGGCCTGTACGAAGCATTGGAAGAAGATTACCTGGCCTACCGCCTCGGCCAAACCACCTACCTGGCCGCCCGTCTGAAAGAATACGGAATCCAGATGATCGAGCCGCCCGGCGGACACGCCATCTACATCGACGCCGGACACATGCTGCCGCACATCCCCCAGGCCGAATTTCCCGGCCAGGCCCTGGCGGTGGAGATGTACTTAAGCGGCGCAATCCGCGGCTGTGAAATTGGTTCGGTCATGTTCGCCCACCCCGACCCGGACACCGGCTTGATGGTTTACCCAAAACTGGAACTGGTGCGCCTGGCAATTCCCCGCCGAACTTATACCCAGAGTCATCTCGATTATGTCGCCGAAACCATCGGCGCAATTGCCCAACGCGGCGAGCAACTACGCGGCTACAAATTCACCTACGCGCCAGAGTTGCTGCGGCATTTCACCGCCCGGTTTGAGCCGCTTTAGGTTGTCATTTCGAACCGCGTAGCGGTGAGAAATCTTACGCGCACATGGAGAAGATTTCTCGCTATCGCTCGAAATGACAAACAGCAAGAAAACTACCCGCCATTGACCGCTGAAAAGACCCGCACCCGGTCTTCATCGCGGACAATGGCGGTTTCGATTTCCACCAACTCCCCATTCACAGCAGCCAGATGGACTTCCTCCAACGGAACGCCAGCCCGCGCCAAAACCTCCTTAAGCGGGGTTGGGCCGCTCAGGGAGATTTCCAGCGAGGATTTTCGTCCGGGCAGGTAGAAGGGCAGGTAGCCGCCGGCGTGGAGGTTCATGCTAGAGATTGGGGAATAGTCCGCTTTAGCGGGCTTGGTAGGGATAGCCGGGGGATGAATCCCCCGGCGCAGGCAATGGCGCGAGAAAAAGTCGAAAAACGGGAAATCTGCAGGGGTGGTTCTCGCTCAGGACTTGAGCATTTCCACCGCCCAATCCAGCCCCAATTCGCGCAACTTCTCGGGGGTCGGGACGCCGGTATCCGGGTCCCAGCCTTTGATGCGGTAGAGGGCCGTGAGCGAGTCTTCAAATTCCTGGCGCGGCATGGCCTGGCCTTGAAGCGCGCCATTTTCGAGCGGCTGGAACAGACGTTCGGGCAGGGTGTCGTCCTTGCGGCTGAAACCTTCACGCAGGTTAAACAGGCGCGCCATGTTGGTGGCGCGTTCGCCAATTTGCAGGGCTTCTTCGAGCGAGATATTCCAGCCGGTGGCGGCATTCATCGAAGCCATCACATCCTCAACCGGAATAAACGAGCGCGGCGCGGGACCAAAGAAACAATAACCGATCACTTTTTCCAGGCTACCCCATTTTTCAAGCGTATAAAACATCTGCATTTTCTTTTCGCCGAGCGTACGCGGCGGCAGGGCTTCAGTGATGCCAAGCGGCATACCGCCCTTAAACTGAATCGACTCAGGGTTGGCAAAAGCCGGGTCGTGGGCCACCACCAGGTGGTCGGCGCCGATTTCGGAGATGGCATAGCCCATGCCGACGTTGTACTTGCCGCGCGGCTCGTGCATGGCGAGTTCCTGTCCCTTGACCTGCATGGCAAAAAACATCGAATCTCCGCCGATTTTTTCAGCGGCGCGGCGGCTGCCCTCGGCCAGCAAGTCGCCAATGCCTTCGCGTTTGGCAATCAGGTGAATCATTTGCAGCATGGCCTCGGCATTGCCAAAACGCAGGTCGATGCCGCCGGTGTCTTCAAGGGTCAGCAGTCCGTGCTCGAAGCACTCCATCGCAAAGGAAATCGTCGCGCCGCAGGAGATCGTATCGAGCATGTAAGCATTACACAATTCGCCCGCTTTGGCAATCGCCTGCAAATCGCTGATGCCGCAATTCGGCCCCAGCGCGCCGACGGTCTCGTATTCCGGGCCGCCATATTCCGATTCCTTGCCGTCAATCGCCACTTCACGCTTGCAGCGCACCGCGCAGGCGTAGCAGGTGCGCCGGGCGGTCAGCAGGTTTTTCTCGTACATCTCCCACTTGACCTCATCCACGCCTTCAAACGCGCCCTGGCGGAAGTTGCGCGTCGGCAGGATGCCGCCGGTGTTGAGCGGCTCGACCAGGCCCGGCGTGCCGCGATCCTGCAAATCCCAACTTGCGGGATGATCCTTCACCGCTTTGGCAAGTTTGCCGCCAATCGCGCCCAGGGCTTTGGCGTCATAGGCCAGATTTTGATAGCGCTGTTTGCCGCGTACCGCAATCGCGCGCAGGTTCTTGCTGCCCATCACCGCGCCCAGGCCGTTGCGTCCGTTGAAGTGGCGCAGGTCGTTGGTCAGCCCGGCATAGCGGACAAGATTTTCACCGGCCGGCCCAATTTGCAGGACGCGGATTTTGTCGTCGTTTAACTCAGCCCGGATTTCGGTCTGCGCCTCGGCGGTCATCTTGCCCCACAGGTGTTCAGCGGGCCGGATTTCGGCCTGTTCCTCGGTAACCCAAAGGTAAACCGGGCTGGAGGCTTTGCCCTTGACAATGATGGCCTCGTAACCGGCCATCTTGAGTTCCGGCCCCCAGAAGCCGCCGGCCTCCGATTCGCCGTAACCGCCCGTCAGCGGCGAACGGGCCGAGACGACGTAGCGGGTGGCGGTCGAGACGGGTGCACCGGTCAGCAGTCCGCTGGCAAAGACCATCACATTTTCAGGCGCGAACGGCTCGGTACCGGGCGGCATTTCATTGAGCAGGATATACCCGGCCAACGCCTTGCCGCCGGGGTACAGACGATAGAATTCTTCGCTTAAAATTTCAGTTTCGATGGTTCGCTTGCTCAAGTCAACACGCAGGATTTTGGCAGTTGTTCCGTACATATAGGCTCCAGATGGGTAGAGAGTAGAGATTCGAGAGTAGAGAATAGTTATTCGATATTCGAGATTAGATATTCGATATTCGATACTGGATACTGGATATTCGAGTTATCGAATATCGATTTATCGAATATCGAATTATCGAGTATCGCCTTATCGCTCCCAGGCCAGGGCGCACGGCACGGGGGGCAGGCCGGGTAGTTCGACCTGTTCCACCGGCCAAAGCGGGGTGGGGGTGATGATTTCGTTGGCCGTTTCTCCGAGCAGAATGGTGTCTTCCATTTTAGCACCGTTGACGGTGGGATTCCAGGCCAGGGCCTGGCCGGAGGCGAGAACATCCGCGCTGCCGGATATGGCGATGTATTCACGCGGCTCGTAGCCGGTGACGCCGCCCTGGTGATGATGCCGCCATTCTTCGGGATACCCGGCTTCGGCGTAGGCGGTTTTGCCGATGGCGAGCAAATCGCCGAGGCTTGCGCCGGGGCGCGAATGGGCGATAAAGGCCGCATTGACCCGCGCCGCTGCCCGAATTTTGCGCTCCAGTTCGGCAGGAACCGGGCCAAAATGCACCATCCGCGAAATCGAGCAGACCAGTCCACGCCGGCGTCCGCTCAGGACGAGCAGGGCGAAGCGCTCCAGTTTTTTCGTAGTCGGCAGCGGGTGACGGAAGGCGCGCTCGTCGGTGGCGACCAGGTTGACAATCGGCTGGATGCCGCGCTTTTGGGTCTCCGCACCGAGCAGGGCGGCCAGTTCGTATTCGCTCATGCCCGGCTGGACGGCTTCGGCGGCGGCGGTCATGGCGGCGGCACAATCGGCGCCCAGTTCGCGGAAACGCTGTCCTTCTTCAGGGGTCAGGCGCGCGCGCAGGCGGGCAATCTCGGCACTGACATCTTTTGCCGTCCCGGCTTGTCCCGATGAAAGAGGGAACGGCACATCGCTGAGGACGGTTTTTCCCGCCAGCAATTCGTGCAGCCCTTTCAGCGGCGTTTCCCAGGGCGAGACGACGAACTCCCAGCCTTGCTCAGCCAGTCCTTCTTCCAGTTCAAGGCGCGGAGCCTCGATATTGTTGGTGGCGATATATTTTTTATCGCGGGTAATCACCAGCGAGGCCGCGCCTTCGGTCGTGGCAGTATTGACATACGAGGCCGCGCCGCCGGTGGCCCAGGCGAAACTGCTGACCCGCCGCAGGAGGATGGCATCGGCGTTGTGGGTTTGGAGGAGGGGGAGGAGGTTCATGGGGGGAATAGTTAATGGAGGATGGGAAGTAGAGAATGGAGGATGGTTAATAGAGAATAGAGAATGGAGAATGGAATTTCGATTAACTATTAACCATTCACTATTAACCATTAACGATTAACGATTAACCACCCTCCACCCCCACAAACGGAATCGTCGAAACCGCATGGGGCAATATCGCAATCGGTTCACCGGGGGGCAGGGTGGATAAGGCCTGGTTAATGGCTGTTTGTAAATCAGGAACCGGGTTGAGCAGCAGGGCGCGGGCAAAATCGGGGGGCATGTCGGAGATGGTCAGCAGGTTGACCTGCGAGGCGTCGCGGGCTATCTGGTAGGCTTTGTGCGGGCCGATGCGGAATCCTTCGGCGCTGAAACGTTCCAGCACTTCGGCATACGATATTTTACCGGACATCCACTCCTCGTAGTGCGGACTCCCGGCACCTTCCGGGCAGGCGGCAGTCAGGATGACGGTTCCGCCGGGGCGGGCAATCAGGGTCGCGTGGGCCAGCCCCTTTTGGGCCTGGTAGACATTGATGTCTTTGGGATGCCCGCCGGGGGAGGAGATGACCAGTCCGTAACGGTGCGGGACGGCCACCTGGCAGGCGCGGCGCGAGTGCGCCAGTCCCTCGCGCACGAGCAGGCGCGGGTCGCCAGCCAGGGCGGTCACAATCTCCCGCTGGTGATTAAGGATGGCATTCAGCGCCAAATGAACGCCGATTTTCGCGCCGATTTCTTCAATGTCCTGGCGGGCGGGGTTGGTCTCGTATTCGCCCAGCAGGGAATCGGGATGAGTCATCAGGGCGTGGTTGACGTTGATGGTCTTCAGGCCGGAAAGGCCAATTGCGGCAGTCTTGACTCCGCCGGAAAAGCCGGCGAACTGGTGCGGCTCGATGTTGCCGACCACAATCTTGACGTCCGATTCGACATAGGCGCGATTCGACCAGACCGGCGTGCCGCGCGAGGTCTCGCCCAGGGGGGCGAGCAGCGCGTCGTTTTCCGAATCATGCGAAAGGACGCGATAGCGGGCGAGGATTTCAGCGGGAAGGATGCCGGGGAACTCATCCGGCGTCATCGGGGGGTGGGTGCCAACAGCGACGTAGAAGGTGATAACTGAATCGGGGATGCCGAGCGATTCCAGGCGCGCCATGAGCGGCGGCAGCAGGTGGTCGTGCGGGACGGGGCGGGTCTTGTCGTTGACGGCAATCGCTACGGATTGGGCGGCGCGGAAATCGCCCCAGCGGATGTCCCCGAATAGATTATCGAGCGCGTCTTCGACGGCGCGGCGCGGGTCGGGAGCCGGGGCGGGATTGGGGGCTTCGATGATTTCGACCGGGTAGTCGTCGGGGATTTCGGCGCTGAGGGTGGCGCGTCCGTAAGGGAGGTGGATTTGCATGGGGATGGTGGTAATTGGTGATTGGTAATTGGTGATTCAAGTCCTGAGCGGAAGCCCGAAGTGGACACGGAGGGCTGTAGTCGAAGGACGGTTTCCGCGGAATATACCCTTAAGCAGGTTTAGGACAGGCCCCTTCGACTTCGCCGCGCAAAAAACGCACGGCTCCGCTCAGGGCTTGTTGAATTTATACACCCAACGGCGAGAACAGGATTAGGCCCAGGCTGACCAGGGCCAGGATGACGGCCACCAGCGTGCCAACCAGCAGGGGTTTGAGACCGATGCGGCGCAGGCTGGCGAGGTTGGTGTTGAGTCCGACTCCGGTCAGGGCCATGAGAATCAGGAATTTGGAGGCTTCGTCGGCGGCTTTGAGGAAATCTGCGGCGGCGGTGAGGTTGCCGGGGTTGGAAACGCTGGCGGGCAGGAGTCCGGCGGCAACGCCCAGGGTGCGAATCAGGGCCATTAAAAGGAACCCAAGCACAAATCCGGGGACGAGTCTCGCCAGGGAGGGGCGGGCGGCCCGGGCGGCGGTGGCGCTCATCTGACGGTTCAAAACCTGGGTGTAGACCATCCCAAAAAGAATGATGAGCGGGGCCATGAGGGTGTTGCGGGTCAGTTTGACGATGGTGGCGACATCGAGCGAGACCTGGCTGTAGATTGCGCCGACGGCGACGGCCTGGGAGGTGTCGTTGACGGCGGTGCCGGCCCACAGACCGAAGGCGCGTTCGGAGAGACCCAGGGCGTGCCCAATGAGCGGGTAGGCGATGACGGCCAGCAGGCCGAACAGGGTGATGGTGGCGACGGCGAAGCCCATTTCTTCTTCGTTGGCGTCGAGTACGGGGGCGGTGGCGACGATGGCGGTGTTGCCACAGATGGCGGTGCCGACACCGATGAGGGCGGCCAGGCGCGGCGGGATGTGGAAGATGCGCCCGGCCAGGAAAGCGATGGCGAGGGCGATGCTGATGCAGATGACGACCAGGATGAGGGCGGTCAGGCCGGTGGCGGCGACATCTTGCAGGCTGAGACGCAACCCAAGCAGGATGATGCCCAGGCGCAGCAGGCGATTAAGGGCAAATTTTGCGCCAACACGCACTTCGCGCCCAAAGGGAAAGATATTGCCGATGTATAAACCGAGCAAGACGGCGAACAGAATTTCGCTGATGGATTTGCTCAACAGGGGTTGTTCGATGGTGCCATGCAGGAATCGGCTGAGCAGGGCCAGGCCAAAGACAAGGTGCAGACCCGCCCAGCCTTCGGTGATTTCGCGTTTGATGTCAGTGAAAAATGTCATGAATAAGTGCAATGAAATTTGATATGGGTACAACTCTGAAAACGTTGCGTGCTGGTTAATTTGTCATTTCGACGAGCGACAGCGAGGAGAAATCTGCACCCTAACGGGCAAGATTTCTCGCTATCGCTCGAAATGACAGGCTGGGTTGCGTTTTGGGAGTTGCACCCATTTGATATTCGATACTGAATATTCTAGGTTCGATATTCGAGGGATAAGGGCCGAAATTCGATACTCGATGCGAGATTTCGCTTTTCGAGTATCGAATTTCGATTTCCGAGTATCGCCCCTACGCGCTGCGATACAGTTTCGTAATCACAAACTCATCGTGGCGCAGGGTTTCGGCGTTGGTCAGGCGGCCATTGATGGTACGGGCCATGACCTCGAGAGTGCGGTCGGCGGCGCCGTCGAGGTTGAACTCAAAGCGCAGCATTCCGGAAAGGTCTACGTCGATATGCTCGGACATGGTCTCAACCGTCAGCGGGTTGGCGGCCAGTTTGACCACCGGCAGAAGCGGGTTGCCGATGATATTGCCCTGACCGGTTGGGAAGAGATGCAGCACCGCGCCACCCGCCAGGCAGAGCGTGACCATTTCGGCGGCTGCGCTGGATGAATCCATGAAGTGCAGACCGGGGGTTTTGGGTTCCTGGGCAGGTTTGAGGAAACCGGCCACTTTGCAGCGTCCCATTTTTTCGACGTTGCCGAGGGCTTTTTCTTCGATGGTCGAGAGACCGCCGCGAATGTTGCCTTCGGTCGGCTGGGAGCCGAGCAGGCTGACGCCCTGCGATTCGACCAGGTTCTGGTAATCGTCGAAGGCTTCCTTGAATTGGGCGGCGACTTCGGGGGTGACGCAGTTTTCGATGATTTTGTCTTCGGCGCCGGTCACTTCGGTGGTTTCGCCAAAGAACAGGGTATTGCCGAGGGGTTCGAGCCGCTCATAGACACGTCCGACGGTCGGGTTGGCGGCCAGGCCGCTGGTGGTGTCGGATTCGCCGCACTTGGTCGAAACCCAGATTTCCTTCCATGCGACAGGAACGCGCTGGAGTTCGGTGGCGTACTGGACGAATTCTTTGGCCTTGCGCGATGCCATTTCGATGGTTTTCAGGTCGCCGTAACGCTCGATGCTGAAACCGGCCACCGGTTTGCCAGTCTCGGCGATTCCCTTGACGACGTGGTCGGTCCAGGTCGGCTCGATGCCGATGACGACGACGGCGGCGACGTTGGGGTTGCGTCCCGCGCCGATCAGGGTGTTGAAGGTAAGGTGCAGGTCTTCGCCGAATTGCAGGCGTCCGTAGGGATGCGAAATCGCGCGCGTGCCGCGAATCAGGCTGGCGACGCCTTCAACAGCGGCGTTGGAAATATCATCGACCGAGAGAATAATGACATGATTGCGAATGCCTACGCGACCATTCTCGCGGCGGTAGCCAGTCAGGGGGATATTGGGAAAGTTGCTCATCTCTTACTCCTATTCGTCGAGAACTTTTGCTTTGCTGCCAGCCCAGCGCAGACTCTTGATGTTGTGGACGTGGACATGCGCGCCGAATTTGATGTCCTGAAAGGCATAGCCGATGGCGCGGCCATATTCCTGAACGTGGTGATCGGCGGCCATATCGCGCATGGCGACTTTGTGGCCGAGCGGCACGTTGTCGATGACTTTGACGGTCAGCACCGGCTCACCATCGAGGGTGACAGCCTGAATTTCTTCGCCCGCCGCGATGTCAATGGCGGCCACGCCGACATCGTCGCTGGTTTCGTGCAGTAAGATACCTTTTTTCATTCCGATACTCCTT
>DAOUML010000037.1:0-3713 GCA_034411635.1 Anaerolineales bacterium | reverse complement strand
TGGTCGGTTTGTTGAATGCCGAAGAACAGGTCACCCTGCCCAATTCCCAGGTAGGTGATGAAACTGTTGGAAGAGATGGTGTTGTGCAAATTCTGCGGGACGATGATGATGAAAGTCGCCAGCGACAGCACGGTCAGCATGGTGGCGTACAGGCTTTTGCGGGCGAGAACATCTTTGACGCCGAGGAAGAAATTGGTGTCGAGCCATTGGTTCGCGCTCAAGCGGAGATGCCCGCTCCCGCCCGCTTTTTCCTGCGAAACGCCGAAGCGAACGGCCTCCGCCGGGGAAATTGACCGGAAGCGCCCCAACACACCGTTTACGTATGCGCTGATTGCCAGGAAAACCAGCCCAACGCTAACCACGCCCAAAAGCGGCGCCAGGGCGGCGTGATCGCTTTCGCCCATATACAGCCGGATATTGGCGAGCAGCGCGTCTCGAAAGGCAAAGGAGAGTCCATACCCCAGCAGGCTTCCGGCGGCGGCGATGGCAATGTATTGGGTGAGGTAGATTTTCTTTATTTCTGTTACACGCAAACCAATGGCTTTCATTACGCCAATTTCGCGGTAATCCTCTTCGATTTTCGCCAGCAGGGTAAAACGGATGCACAGGAAGGCGATGACAATGACCAGCGCGCTGACCAGGAGAATGAGCGCAATCATCAGCCCATCGGAAATGGCATTCATCATGCGGAATAAAGGATAGGTGATGGCCGGGCCGTTGGCTTCGAGGCCTGCGGCAGTATAGGCGGTTCCGAAAGCGCCCAGCCTATCCAAATCGCGCAACCTGAACTGGATCAAATATTCCACGCTGCCGAACTGCCTGAGCGCTTCAAAATCGTTAGGACTGACCAAAAAACGCTTGGACGATGCCAGCATAGGCTGCATTTGCGAGTCGCGCAGTGGCCCGGCAACGGTAAACGACCTTCCGGCAATGGTCACGGTGTCGCCCACCCTGGCGGTGCCATCCTGCCAGTAGGCGATGGGGACATAAATTTCCCCGTCAGATGGGGTGATCAGGTTGCCGTCGAGGTCGAGCAGGTAGTCAAATTTTTCGCCCTGAACCACCAGACCGTTATCCTGAACGCTGGACGCCAGCGAACCATCGGGAAAAATAAACTGCCCGCCATCCAGGTTGAGAAATTCAACCACCTGGAAATCGGCCACATCTTCATTTCCTTCCGCAAACGCCGACAGCCGCGCCGCGTCCAGTTCGCCGGCGTGCATTTGCATAAAATGGGGCGTTTTTCCCTGCGTCATCAGCGTCTCAATCGCCCCGGTCAGGTTGACGACGAGAATGGCGGCCAGGGCCACCAGCAGGGCTGCCGCAGCAACAAACAGCACTGTCGTCAGCGTGATGGCTTTGCTTTTGAGAATATCGTTGCGGAGAATACGGAGATACATCCATCACCTCGTTCAAGTTTTGGCCGTGTTGCGCCTTGATACTATACGAGGAGCGGCATAAATGGTTTCTCTCTTGGTGGAAATTAGAATTCGTTTTTCGGAGCCTGGAAAAGAGGAAATTTGGCTCAACATGCGCTTAAAAACCAAAATCTGGACATGGATTTCGCGGATTGCTGACTGACTTCTTATTGACAATACTCCCTAAACAATGTATTATTTGTATAACTTTTCATACTATTAATACTTTTCATACCAAGACAGGATATACGATTATGAATCCACCCCAAGGAAAGCACGCCTGGACCGTAAAGGTTGGGGAAAAAGGCCAAATTGTGATCCCCAAAGAAGCGCGGGAGATATTCAACATCCAACCTGGAGAAACCCTGATCATTCTGGGAGATGAGGCCCAGGGGCTTGCCATCGTAAAACAAGAAATGCTGGTCAAGTTTGCTGAGGCAATCTTAAAAGCGCCGCCACCCGCGGAGGAAGAATCATGATTGCAATTGAAACCCACGCCCTGAGTAAAAAGTACAAAGAACGAACTGCCGTTCACCCGCTGGAACTCTCGATTAAGCAGGGTCAGGTTTTTGGCTTGCTGGGGCTAAATGGGGCCGGCAAAACAACCACCATCCGCATGTTGACGTGTCTGACAAAACCGACCAGCGGCGATGCGCTTGTGCTTGGCAAAAGCATCCTGACCGACCCGCAGGAAGTTAAAGCCAGAATCAATCTATCTCCCCAGGAAACCGCCATCGCTCCCAATCTGAGTGTACGAGAAAATCTGGAGTTGATGGCCGGCATTTATGGAAATAACCGCCAGGCAGCCAAAGATAAGACAGAACAAGTTATGAAAAAACTGGGCCTGTCTGACGCGCAAAAAGACAAATCCAAAACTCTTTCGGGCGGCTGGCAGCGCCGACTGAGTATTGCCATGGCGCTTATCTCTGACCCGAAAATCCTTTTTCTGGATGAGCCGACCCTGGGGCTTGACGTGCTTGCCCGGCGCGAATTATGGTCGGTAATTGAAAACCTGAAATCGGAAATGACCATCATTCTCACCACCCACTATCTTGAGGAAGCCCAGGCGCTTTCAGATGAAATTGGCATTATGGCAAACGGAAAACTAAAAGCGACCGGAACCGCAGATGCCCTGATAGCGTCGACAGGCGCCCGTAATTTTGAAGATGCCTTTGTTGCGCTGGCAACAGACTTGGACGGAATGAAATGAAAATGCTGGTTTTTGCTTCGCGCAATAGCAAAGAACTGCTCAGAGAGCCGGCGACCCTGGCCTTCGGCATTGGCTTCCCTTTGGTCGTATTACTTTTACTTTCGGCAATCCAGTCCAATATTCCTATCAGCCTGTTCAAAATTGAAAGCCTCGCGCCCGGTATCGCCGTTTTCGGGCTATCCTTCTTTTCCTTGTTTGCGGGCATGTTGATTGCCAAAGACCGCACCACCTCTTTCTTAATGCGCCTGTTTGCCTCGCCGCTGACTGCCCGCGACTTTATCGTTGGATATATCATTCCGCTCCTGCCGATGGCGGTGGCTCAATCCATCGTCTGCTTTATCGCCGCCTTTTTTCTGGGCCTGACCTTGACTGTCAATATTCTGCTGGCGCTCCTGGTCTTGCTTCCAACTGCGGCCCTGTTTATCGGCATTGGACTGCTGGCAGGCAGTCTATTGTCCGATAAAGCCGTGGGCGGCATCTGCGGCGCGCTGCTGACCAATGTCAGCGCCTGGTTGAGCGGCACATGGTTTGATTTGGGTCTGGTGGGCGGCTGGTTTAAGTCCATCGCGTATGCGTTGCCGTTTGCCCACGCCGTCGACGCCGCCCGGGCGGCCCTGGCCGGAGATTACCCTTCCATCTTTCCACACCTGGCTTGGGTGCTCGGATATGCCGCCTTGATTCTGGTGATTGCGATTGCCCTATTCAGCATACGGATGAAAAGCGACAATCAGTGAAGATTCAACCCTTGACAATCTGAACAAACTTCGTAAAATAAGTGAACATTGTTCACTTATTTTCTTTTATGAAACCAACCCCACGCGACCGCCGTCACGACCTGACCCGCCAGAAAATTCTCGACACCGCCCGCAGCCTCCTGCTGACCGAGGGGCTGGGCGGCATTTCGATGCGCGCCCTGGCCGAAAAAGCGGACTACTCCCCCGCCGCGCTGTACAAGTATTTCGACAGCAAGGAGGCCATCGTCGAGGCCCTGCGCCAGGAAGCCTGGCAGATGATGGCCGCCTTCGAGCCGGAGCCGCCCCCCGCCGGGATGACCTCCCTGGCCGACCTGTACGTCCATTCGGGGC
>DAOUML010000036.1:0-32514 GCA_034411635.1 Anaerolineales bacterium | reverse complement strand
CGTTTGGCGTAAGACAATTGAAAATTTGCTTTCAGGCGAAATAAACCCCCATTCGGGCGACATTTGTGTCGCCCTACGAATCCGTTCGTAGGCAGTTACGGCAAAAAAGCGAAGCGATGTCCTGACGGTTCGTCTTTTCGCTCACCGTGTCGAAGGACGATGATTGCAAACATTGAGCCGATTTCAGTTTGAGATTTGGAATTGCTGGAAATTTCTGCCTCGATTTGACGAACACCCCCCCCTAAATTATAATCAACCCTCGCATAGGCTCCCGTAGCTCAACGGACAGAGCAGCAGCCTTCTAAGCTGTTGGTTGTGGGTTCGAATCCCGCCGGGAGCGCCTGCTTATTTACGCAGAATCATCCCTCACAGGAGTTGCCATGATAACGGTCAAACCCCAAACTGGCCGAGGGGCGGTCATTACCGAACGCCGTAGAATGCTTGTCGAAACAATCGGCTGGCAGGCGCGCATCCAGCACCATATCTGGAGTCCGCCCACCGATTTGCTTGAAACCCAATCTGCTTACATCGTGCGCGTCGAAATCTCTGGAATGCGCGAACAAGATTTCTCCGTCGTGCTCGAAAACAACTATCTGACCATCAGCGGCAATCGCGCCGAACCCCAGCAGCGCCGCGCCTACCATCAAATGGAAATTCGCTTCGGCGAATTTAGCACCGTCGTCGCCTTGCCTGGCCCGGTTGAAATCGCCAACTCGCGCGCCGAATATGAAGACGGTTTCCTGATCGTCAGCCTACCCAAAGCAACCCCCATCTCAATCAAGGGATAACCAATACGCCTTATGCCAGCCTCCCGTTGGAACACCAGCCCCTCCGACCTGTTCAAATGGATTAACAGCGACGACGACGCAGAACTGCTCAAAATGTTCGTGCCGTCGCTTTTTTCTGATTTCTCCACCCCATACAACCCACTCGGAACGCACAACCCCGCGTCTGATTCCCCCTCCCAATCTGAATCCATGCCTGAAATTGTCCCTATTCTGCCCCTGCGCGGGTTGGTTGTCTACCCTCAAACCGCTGTTCCGCTCACGATTGGACAAGCGCGCTCCATTCGCCTGGTAGATGACATCGTCATCGGCGACCGATTCGTCGGCCTGGTTGCCTCGCGTGATCCTGAACTCGAACTCCCCGGCCCCGATCAACTCTACACCATCGGCACCATTGCCAGCGTCCACCGCCTGCTGCGCGCGCCCGATGACACCGTCCGAATTCTTGTGCAGGGCCTTGAACGCTTCCGGGTGGTTGAATATACCCAAACCGAACCCTACCTGATGGCGCGCATCGAGCGCATTCCCGAAGCCGCAGAAGAGGGACTCGAACTCGACGCCCTGGCCCGCAACGCCCGCGAGCAATTTGCCAGCATTACTGAAATGATCCCCTCCTTTCCGCGCGAATTGGCCGCCTCGATCACCGGCATCGAAGACCCCTTGCAAACCGTCTATGCCATCGCCAATTTTCAGCATATCGAACTGGCTGATGCGCAAAAATTGCTCGAACTTGATTCCGTTACCGACAAACTGCGCAAACTGATTGGCCTGCTGGTGCGCGAAAGCGAAGTGCTGCAAATTGGGCAGCGCATCCAAAACGAAGCCCGCTCCGAAATCGACAAAGTTCAGCGCGAATACTTCCTGCGCGAACAACTGAAAGCCATTCAGAAAGAACTCGGCGAGCGCGATGAACAAAGCGTAGAAGCCGAAGAATTCCGCCAGAAAATCGAAGAAGCCAATATGCCGGAAGAGGCCGGCAAACAGGCCCGCCGTGAACTGGAGCGCCTTTCGCGCCTGCCCACCGCCGCCGCCGAATATGGCGTCATTCGCACCTATCTGGATTGGATGACCTCCCTGCCCTGGGCCAAAGGCACCCAGGACAATCTCGATATCGCCCACGCCCGCGATGTGCTAGATAAAGACCACTACGGCCTGGAAGACATCAAAGAACGCATTCTCGAATTTTTAGCCATTCGCAAACTGCGCCTCGACCGCCGCGATGAAGAAAAACCCGAATCAGACGACCTGATTCGACGCGAGCGCGAAGGCGTCATCCTGTGCTTCGTTGGGCCTCCCGGCGTCGGTAAAACCTCGCTGGGGCAGTCCATCGCCCGCGCCATGGAACGAAAATTTGTGCGCATCTCACTCGGCGGCGTGCGTGACGAAGCCGAAATTCGCGGGCATCGGCGCACCTACATCGGCGCCATGCCGGGGCGCATCCTGCAAGCCCTGCGCCGCGTCGAAAGCCGCAACCCGGTTTTCATGCTCGACGAGGTGGATAAACTGGTCAATGACTTTCACGGCGACCCGTCTTCGGCCCTGCTCGAAGTGCTTGACCCGGAACAGAACGGCGAATTCCGTGATAATTACCTCGAAGTCGGGTATGACCTTTCGCAGGTCATGTTCATCACCACCGCCAACACTCTCGAAACCATCCCCGGCCCGCTGCGTGATCGCATGGAAATTATCGCCCTTTCGGGCTACACCGAAGGCGAGAAAATTGCCATCGCCAAAGGCTACCTGATTCCGCGCCAGATCCGTGAAAACAGTTTGCGCCCCAGCGAAGTCGTCTTTCGTGATGAAGCCATCAAAACGATTATCGCCCAATATACCCGCGAAGCCGGCGTGCGAAATCTGGAGCGTAATATCGGCTCGGTTTGCCGCAAAATCGGCACGCGAATTGCCGAAGGCAAAAATACCGATTTTGAAGTAACTCCCGAATTTGCCAGGGAATTGCTCGGCAACCCCTTCTTCCAGGGGCCAGAGGAAATGAATGCGCGCACGGCCGTCCCTGGCGTGGTGGCGGGCCTGGCCTGGACGCCTTACGGCGGCGATGTGCTTTTCATCGAGGCCACGCGCATGCCCGGCAGCAAAGGCTTTCAGATTACCGGCTCGCTTGGCAATGTCATGCAAGAATCGGCCCGCGCGGCGCTCTCGTATGTGCGCTCACGCGCCGAAAAACTCGGCCTCGCCTCAGATTTCTTCGAGAAATCTGACCTGCATCTGCACGTCCCCTCTGGCGCGCAGCCCAAAGACGGCCCCTCGGCGGGCGTCACCATCGCTACGGCGCTGGTCTCGCTTTTTTCGGGTCGCCTGGCGCGCAAAGGCGTTGGCATGACCGGTGAAATCACCTTGCGCGGACAGGTTTTGCCAATTGGCGGCGTTAAAGAAAAAGTGTTGGCCGCTCACCGTAACGGGATAAACACCGTCATCCTGCCCAAGCGCAATGAAATGGATTTGGACGATGTCCCCGATGAAATCAAAAAGACGATGAATTTCATCTTTGCCGAAAGCGTTGATGAAGTTCTGGAAGCCGCGCTGGAACCTGCGCCCATGCCTAAAGCCAAAAAGAAACAAAAAACATCACCCAAAAAGGAAAACGCGGATGCCGAAAATAATGCTGGCTGAAGACGACATAATCATGTTGGGGCTGCTTAAAACCCTGATGGAGATGGAAGGCTTTCAAGTTGCCATGCTTGCCCAAAACGAAGAAGTTTTGCAAGCCATCGCCCGCGAAGCCCCCGACGCCCTATTGATGGATGTTCACCTGCCGCAAGGCAGCGGACTCGATTTCGTGCGCCAAATTCGCGCCGATCAGCGATTTAACGGTCTGCTTATCTTGATGGCTTCAGGCATGGATTTGCACCATGAATGTATCCATGCCGGGGCCAATCAGTTTCTGCTCAAACCATTCATGCCCGATGCGCTGATAGGAGCGGTTCGCTCTCTGCTGGCTTCGCGCCCCGCTTAAAGCCATGGAAATCATCCTGCGCGCTTTTCGCTTCGAGCAAGATTACCCAGCCGTGATTGACCTGTGGAATCGCAGCGGGCCTGGGGTGCAGGTGCGCAAATCGGATCAGGCCGAAGAAATCAAGAAAAAATTGGAACGCGATCCCGACCTGTTTCTCGTCGCTGAACATGAGGGGCAGGTTATCGGCACGGTAATGGGCGGTTTTGACGGGCGGCGCGGCATGATTTATCACCTGGCGGTTGAATCTGCTTTCCGCGCGCATGGAATCGGGGGGAAATTGATGCAGGAAGTCGAATCCCGACTGGCGCAGAAGGGCTGTATCAAGGCCTACCTGCTGGTCACGTTGGAAAACGAAGAAGTCATCCCGTTTTACGAAAAACGCGGCTGGGGTGAAATGCCCATGCACCTGTTCGGGAAGAATCTCTCCTAAAACTTGATAGACTTCCCATAGAAAGCCGAATTTTGAGTGTGAGCATGCGTACGCACGCTCACACTCAAAATTCGGAAACTTACACAAAAAATTGCTTGGAATCCATTTTATATGTCCATCCGAATCGCCATCCTGACCATCTCCGACCGATCTTTTCGCGGCGAGCGCGAAGACCTTTCTGGCCCGGCTCTGGGGGTAGAAATCCAAAAACTTGGCTGGGAAATCGCCCGTGCCGCGATTGTGCCCGATGAAATTTCCGAAATTGCCCCAACCCTGGCTGAATGGGCCGATAGCGGCCTGGCCGATGTCATTCTGACAAGCGGCGGAACGGGTTTTGCCCCGCGTGATGTGACCCCTGAAGCCACCCGTCAGGTGCTGGAGCGGCTCACTCCCGGTCTCGACGAGGCCATGCGCGCTGCCAGCCTGCGCATTACGCAACATGCCATGCTCTCGCGGGCGGTTTCTGGCATTCGCAAGGCGACTCTGATTGTCAATTTACCCGGCAGTCCGCGCGGCGCGTTGGAAACGTTGGCGGTTATTGCCCCGGTTTTGCCCCACGCCATCGAATTACTGCGCGAATCGCGCGATGCTGAACAAGGCCACCGTAAAATATGAAAGATAACGCTCGCCAATGGCTGCAATATGCCCAAAATCTGCGGCATCTCATTGCTCAGGATGAACGTCATCTGTTGCGCTTTGTCATGGCTCTGGGGGCGATTCTCTTTAGTATTTCGCTCGGAATTACCCAGGTCGATGTGATTTACATGCGCTGGTATCCCATTGTAGCCTGGCTGATCACCGTTGCGCTGGGTGGCATCTTCCTTTGGCCGTCTCAAAGCGTAAAAATTCACTTTGGGCGCGTCTTTTGGCTGTTGGGCGGGCTGGTTTTGGTCTCGCTGTTTCTGCGGGCAATCTTTTTAGGAAACTTGCCGCCGGCATTTATCATTGACGAAGCCGGCACCGCCGATTTCACCCTGCGGCACATCGCCCATATTCCGGGCGAAACCATCAGCCCATTTCGCACCGGCAATGATTCTCAACCCGTGCTTTACAATTACATCTTGCGCCTGACGATGGAATTGGGCGGATACAACATTGCCGCCGCCCGCATCTCCAGCGCCATTGCCGGGGCATTGGCAGTTGCCGCCACCTTCCTGCTGGTAGATTGCCTTTCAGGACGCAGGGCAGCCTGGTTTTCAGCCCTGCTGATGGCCGCCTATCATTACCACATTCACTGGTCACGCATTGCGCTCAACAATATCTGGACCACGCTCTGGGTTCCGCTGGTTTTGTTTTTGTTTATCTGGGGCTGGAAAAAACGCTGGGCTGGGGCGGCAATCTTGGGCGGTTTTTTCATGGGGCTTTCGGCCTATTTTTATCAGGGCGGCTACCTGTTGCTTTTTTTGCTGGTCTTTTTGTTTTTCAATCTGTGGCGTAACACTCAAGATAAGTTTGACCTGCTGGTGTATAGCCTGAAGATGATCGCAATGGGGCTGATTGTGGTTGGGCCGCTAATGGCCTTTGCCTTTTTGCGCCCCGAAATGTATTCGCAGCGTCTGCAAACCATTTGGGGTTGGAACGAAGCCGCTCTATTTGCCGCGATGGGAACAGAAGGTAACTGGTGGGATTATTTCTGGAATCAACTGATTCGTTCGCTGGGGGCTTATAATTTCTTTTTAGATGGCACCACCTTTTACGCATCAGGCGCGCCGCTCTTGGTTGGGCTAGCTTCCCCGCTCTTTTTAACCGGAATTTTATGGGCGATCATCCAGCGTCAATACTTGCCGCTGCTATGGATATTGATGACGGTTATTTTGGGCGGTTTTTTACTGACCGCGCCGCCCGGCAGTACGCATTACGTGGTTTCCATTCCGGCGGTCTGTTGGATTTTGGGCCTGATGCTCGATGCCATCTTTTCACGCGGATACGCGACGCTTGGGCTTGGCCTGTTATTGGCGATTCTCGTCTATGATTTGGTTTTTTACTTTGGCATTTATCAGGCCAATCCATCGGGTTCGTTTGATATGCCTTTTCCCAATATGGATTTTCTGCAATAGCGCAAATGACTATTTGATTGCGCGCTTGAGCGATTTGATTTGCTCCTCGCTTAAATCAGGGATGGTTTCGGCGCGCTCAATTTGCAACGCCTTACGCTGGGCCTCGCGCCACATCTCCAGGCGGGATTTAACCTGAGACTCGTACCCCTCTTCTGATGGCGCATAAAAATAGGTTCCCAGTAAACGCTTGGGCAAATACTGCTGGGGTGTAAAATGCCCGCTGTGTTCGTGGGGGTATAAATAACCCTGTCCCTGCCCCGTAACGGCATCGCGGTTACTATCTTGCAAATGTTTTGGCACGCTGCCCGCGCCTTCCTGCTCAATGCGCTGCATGGCTTTGAAATAGGCTCCGGCACTGTTTGATTTGGGCGCGGTTGCCAGGTAGAGCGTTGCCTCAACCAGTGGGTAAATTCCCTCCGGTAAGCCAATATAATCAAAGGCCTGGGCCGCCGCCGAAGCCACCACCAGGCCCATTGGGTCGGCCAGGCCAATATCTTCTCCCGCCAGGATAATCAGACGGCGGACGATGAAGCGCGGGTCTTCGCCGGCGTAAATCATTTTTGCCAGCCAATACAGGGCGGCATCGGGGTCTGAGCCGCGCACTGATTTGATGAAGGCCGAAATTGTGTCGTAATGGGCATCGCCATCTTTGTCATATAGCACCGCCCGACGTTGAATCGATTCCTGGGCTACCTCCAGCGTAATCTGGATGACGCCCCCGGAATCCGGTGGGGTCGATTCGACGGCCAGTTCGATGGCGTTGAGCAGGTTGCGGGCATCGCCATTGGCGACATCCGTCAGGTGGGCGCGGGCTTCGGGGGCAAAATTGATTGGACGCTTGCCATAGCCGCGCTCCGGGTCGGTCAGGGCGCGGTCGAGCAGTCTGCCCAATTCGGCCTGGTTCATGTTGCGTAGTTGGAAAATCCGCGAGCGCGATACAAGGGCCTTGTTGACCTCAAAGAACGGGTTTTCGGTGGTGGCCCCAATCAGCATAACCGTGCCATTTTCAACGTGCGGCAAGAGCGCATCTTGCTGGGCTTTGTTCCAACGGTGGACTTCGTCCACAAAAAGGATGCTGGCTGTGTTGTACAGACGGCGGCGTTCAGTGGCCCGGTCAATCACCTCGCGCAGTTCGGCCTTGCCAGCCAGGACAGCAGAAAGCGTCTCGAAATGGCTCTTGGTCTGGTTGGCGATGCACATCGCCAGGGTGGTTTTGCCCGTCCCTGGCGGGCCCCACAGGAGGATGGACGAAAATAAGCGGTCGGATTCGATGGCGCGGCGCAGCAACTTGCCCTCGCCGACGATATGTTCCTGGCCGATGTACTCATCGAGCGTGCGCGGACGCATGCGCGCGGCCAGCGGGGCTTCGTTTTTCATGCGTTCGGTCATGGCGTGGTCGAAAAGGTCGGGCATGGGGTGATTATAGTACAAATCATCCCGACAAAGACTTCTCAGCGATGTTCAAGTTCTTCCCAGCGTTGGTATGCCGCTGCCAACTCATCTTCCAGGTCTTTTAGTCTGTTTATTGTCTGGCTGATGTGCGCGGATTCACGCTGGTAAAAGCCTGCATCGGCCATGCTGGCCGCGAGTAGGTGCTGTTCAGACTCAAGGGCTTCAATGCGGCCAGGCAACTCGGCCAGTTCGCGTTTCTCGGCCTCCATGGCGCGTTGTTCTTTGTAACCAGGTTTGCGGTTTGATGCGGCTTTCTCTGGCGTCACCTGCGCGTTTGGCCTGGTTGTTTTTGTCTCGACAGCCCTGGCTTGTGCGGTCTTTTCCTCGCGCCAATCGTCATACCCGCCAATATATTCTTTCACCCGGCCGCTCTCGTCCAAAACGAGGGTGCTGGTAACCAGGTTGTTAAGAAAAGCCCGATCATGGCTAACCAGCAACAGCGTGCCGGCGTAGTCCATCAGCAACTCTTCCAGAACTTCGAGGGTTTCAATATCCAGATCATTGGTGGGTTCATCCAATACCAGCAAGTTGGCAGGCAGGGCCAACAGGCGCGCCAGCAACAATCGGTTGCGCTCGCCACCTGACAAGGCGCTGATGGGGGCTTTGATGCGATCACGCGTAAAGAGAAAATCTTCCAAATAGCCAGCCAGGTTACGTTGTTTGCCGTTGATGGTGATGGTATCGCGTCCCTGGCCGACATTGTCGAGTACCGATTTGCTTTCATCGAGTTGGGCGCGCAATTGGTCAAAATAGGCCACTTCAAGATTCGTTCCCAGATAAATATGACCCTGCTGGGGGGGCAGTTCTCCCATCAAGAGACGCAACAAGGTGGTTTTGCCCGACCCGTTCGGGCCGATAATGCCGATTTTATCTCCGCGTTGAACGGTGGTCGAAAAATCTTGCACGATGATTTGTTCTCCGAAGGCGTAACTGACTTTTTCAACATCAATGACCAATCGGCCCGAGCGCTTTTCAGACTGAATTTGCATACGGATCTTGCCAACCTGCTCGCGCCGCTCACGACGTAGTTCGCGCAGTCGTTTGAGTGCGCGCACCCGGCCCTCGTTGCGTGTTCGACGCGCTTCGATTCCCTGACGAATCCACTGCTCTTCCTGAGCCAGTTTTTTATCAAAATTGGCGTTCTGCTCCTGCTCTGCGGAAAGCAACGCCTGTTTGCGCCGCAAGAAAGTGGCGTAGTCGCAATTCCAATCAAACAGACGTCCGCGATCCAATTCAACAATGCGGGTTGCCAATCTTTGCAAGAAGACCCGATCATGGGTGACAAAAAACAAGGTGCCGCCCCAGCGTTTTAGAAAGTCTTCCAACCAGTCAATTGCGTCAATGTCAAGATGATTGGTCGGTTCATCGAGCAAAAGCAGATCAGGGCTGCGCACCAGTTCGCGAGCCAGGAGCACCCTGCGTTTCATGCCAGCAGACAAAATTCCGAAGTCCGCAGCAGGGTTGAGCTGCATACGGGAGAGAATCTGCTCAACCTGAAGTTGTCGTTGCCAGGGGTGTTCAAACTGGGTAGAAACGTCACCCAAACCATCGGCAACAATCCGATCTACCCGCCCGGATAATTCTTGTGGAACTTCCTGCGATAAATACGCCGTCCGCAAATTTTGCTGACGGGAGACAGCGCCGCTGTCTACGGAAACATCCCCGTTGAGCAACTTGAGCAGGGTCGATTTGCCCGCGCCATTACGGCCCAACAGTCCTACAGATTCTCCGCGTTCAATCTGCAGATTTATATTTTCAAGAAGCAGGGGGCCGCCAAAACCCAGGCTGACCTCCTGCAAACTGATAATTGCCATGTGCTATTGTTCCTTTATGCGCATAGAAACCAATCTATGACGTTTTTTTCGATAAACCTGCCTGATACAGTGGCACGGTTGCCAGTATTTTAGCAGATTCTGCGCCGCATTTCGCTAAAGGTGACTGCCGGGATGTTTCGAGATGCCGCTTATGCGCAGAAAATGTGTGACAGGTGTCATGCAAAATCAGGTCATTTTATCGTTGCGCAATCGGGCAAAAAACGGTAACATGAAGGGTGATGAACCTGTTTTTTGTATTTTTGTCCCTTGTCGGCATTCTTATGCGATGAAGGTCCAACTGGCCTGGCGGGTATGTATACCTGTCAGGCTTTTTTTGTCTGATCCACCTCAAATCCAGTCTTGTAAGGAGAAAAAATGCAAACACCCTGGGAATATCGTTATGCCCACCGCGCCAGCAAAATGGGCAGTTCCGTCATCCGTGAATTGCTCAAACTGACCGAACAGCCCGATATTATCTCATTTGCAGGGGGCCTGCCAGCCCCGGAAGTCTTCCCGGTGAAAAAGTTTCAGGAAGCCTGCAATTATGTGCTTGAAAACCTGGGGGCCAAAGCCCTGCAATATGGCGCAACAGAAGGTTACACACCCTTGCGCGAGATGATTGCCCGCCATACTGGGCGATACAGCGTGAAGGTTTCGCCCGAAAACATTATGATTACCTCTGGCTCGCAGCAGGCGCTCGATTTCATTGGTCGCTTGTTTCTCAATCGCGGCGATTACATTGTGGTTGAATCGCCTACTTACCTGGGCGCGCTGCAAGCATGGAATGCCTACGGCGCGCAATACATCTCCGTGCCATCAGACGATCATGGCATGGTTGTCGATGAGTTGGAAAACGCCTTGCGCATCGGCCCCAAATTCATTTATGTATTGCCGAACTTCCAGAATCCGTCTGGTACTACCATGTCGCTGGAGCGGCGTAAAAAACTAGTCGAAATTGCGGATCGTTACGGCGTGCCAATTATCGAGGACGACCCGTATGGTCAATTGCGCTACGATGGCGAACATCTGCCCTCAGTGGTCAGCCTCGACAGCGAATATCGCAATGAGAGCAATGGTCAATATAGCGGCAACGTAATTTATATGAGCACCTTCTCGAAGTTGCTCGCGCCGGGGCTGCGCCTGGCCTGGGTTATTGCGCCCCCCGAAGTCATCCGCCGCCTGGTGATGACCAAACAAGCCGCCGACCTGCACACGGCCACTTTCAATCAGATTGTGGCTTATGAAGTGGCCAAGGGCGGTTTTTTGGATGAGCATGTGAAGGTCATTCGGGCCACTTACAAAGAACGCCGCGATGTGATGCTCGAGACGATGGATGAAATCTGGCCGCGCGAAGTGCATTGGACACAACCCGAGGGTGGCATGTTCCTGTGGGGTGTTTTACCCGAACATATCGACGCCGCTGAACTCTTCAAACGCGCGATTGAGAAGAAAGTGGCTTTTGTGCCTGGGGCTGCCTTCCACCCCACCGGTGGTGGACAGAATACCATGCGCATCAACTTCTCATACACCGACCCGGAAGCGACCCGCGAAGGCATCACCCGCCTGGGCCTGCTCTTGCGCGAAGAAGTTGCCAGAGATGCGAAGGCGAAATATCTGTACGATTAGCGCTGGTGATGAAAAAAGCCCTCTCTCACGGAGAGGGCTTTTTTCATCGTCGTTAGATGCGCTACTTTACAACCTCAATCTCAACATAAACCGGCCAGCCGAAAGCCATTGTATTGGTAGCCTGGTCGCTGAATAACTGCCAGTAGCCCGTGTAGCGGCCTGGGGTGGCTGGCGCGCGCATCGTAATGCCCATGCTGACAGCCTCGCCGGGCGGAATGTGGTTGTTTTTACCAATGAAGAAGTAATCGACGCCGCCCATGCGTTCCCCCTGAATAAGGCGGAAGGAGTAGGCATCGGTCCAGGTACAGGTTCCGGTGTTGCGCAACTTCCAGACCTTGGTGAAATATTCGCCGGCTTTGAACTTGGTGCCATCGGGGATGGTTTCGCCCTCCCATGCGGCACTGTTGCATTCCGGGTCTGGGGTGCCAACCACGCCAGGCACGGCCAGTGTGGGAACAATCGCCACGATAGGCGTAGGCGTTGCCTGAACGGTAGCGGCGGCCGCAGCAGGATCTGTTGTGGGGGCGGCATCTGACAGCGGTGTAACCTGAACGAGTGGGGTGTTTTCTTCCTGAACTGCTTCAGTTGGAACAGGGGTAAATGTGGCTGTTGGTGGCAGGGTGGGCGTTGCCAGGGAGGCAATTTCTGTCATTTGTACCATGGCTGTTTCTGCCGCGCTGGTGTAAATAGCCTCAACATCTACCGCTTCTGGGGTTGGTTCGGGTTGCTGACCGAGGGTGCAGGCGGCCAAAAGAAGGGGCGCAACAACGGTTATCAGTCCAAACCAGATTATTCTTTTTTTCGTAAGCATTGGGAACCTCCATATTATTTAATGAATAGGCTTGCACGAAGTGCATTATACCTGTGAGTCAGTAGCATCAGCAATTTTGAGATTGACGCTATACTTATCCCGGTCACAAATTGCGCGCTCATGCTCTGGTACGCTAATTTTCTAAATCGGGACCAACTAACAATAAAAGTTTCTGCGGTAGATTAATTTGAAAAACAGGCTATCCTTTTTCAGGACAGCCTGTTTTTCTTTCTCTGTAAACTTATGCCGTTGGTTGCGGCGTTCCGCTCTTTTTGCCGGAGGGCGGCGGGAAAATGGCCTCGAACTCCTCGCGGGTCAGCGATTCAACTTCGAGCAGTTTATTGGCAATCGCATCCAACTTGTCGCGGTATTCGCGCAAGATGGCGCGGGCTTGCTCGTAGGCTTCGTCCACAATCCGGCGCACCTCGCGGTCAATCTGGTTGGCGACATCGTCGGAATAATCACGTTTTTCTGAAATTTCGCGCCCCAAAAAAACCAATTCCTGCGATTGACCATAGACCATCGGGCCGAGTTCGCTGCTCATGCCCAGGCGGGTTACCATCGAGCGCGCCATGCGCGTTACCTGCTCGATATCGCCCGAAGCGCCGGAGGTAATATCATCGAAAATCAGTTCCTCGGCGGCGCGTCCACCCAGAGCCATAGCCAGGGTTGCCCGCATTTTCTTGCGTGACATCAGAATACGATCTTCATCTGGGCGGAACCAGGTTACGCCGCCGGCTTGTCCGCGCCCAACGATGGTTACTTTCTGAACCGGGTCGGCTTCGGCGATGGCGTTGGCAACCACTGCATGACCCGCCTCATGGTAGGCGATAATGCGCTTTTCTTCGTCGCTAATCAGGCGGCTCTTGCGTTCTGGCCCCATAATAACGCGCTCAATGGCTTCTTCCATTTCCGCTTTACCGATGGATTTCTTATTGCGCCGCGCCGCAAGGATGGCGGACTCGTTGACCAGATTTTCAAGGTCGGCGCCAGCAAAACCGGGGGTGGCGCGGGCCAGCGAAGCCAGGTCGGCATCGGGGGCCAGCGGTTTGCCTTTGACATGCACCTTCAGGATGGCTTCGCGGCCTTTTACATCGGGGCGGTCGAGGGTTACGCGGCGATCGAAGCGTCCGGGGCGCATCAAGGCCGGGTCGAGGATGTCGGGGCGGTTGGTGGCGGCCATGATGATGACGTTGGTGTCGGTGTCGAATCCGTCCATTTCCACCAGCATCTGGTTGAGGGTCTGTTCGCGCTCGTCGTGCGAACCGCCCAGGCCTGCGCCGCGTTGACGTCCAACCGCGTCAATTTCGTCGATGAAGATGATGCAGGGGGAATGTCGGCGGGCTTGCTCGAACATATCGCGCACGCGGCTGGCTCCAACGCCCACGAACATTTCCACAAATTCAGAGCCAGAAATCGAGAAGAACGGCACGCCGGCTTCGCCAGAAACGGCTTTGGCTATCAGGGTTTTGCCTGTGCCGGGAGGCCCAACCAGTAAAACGCCCTTCGGAATGCGCGCCCCAAGTTCGATAAATTTTTGCGGTTCGCGCAGGAACTCGACCACTTCTTTGAGTTCTTCTTTAGATTCATCGGCGCCGGCAACATCGTCGAAGGTGACGGTTGGGTTTTCACCGGTAAACATGCGCGCTTTGCTCTTGCCAAAAGACATGGCCTGACTATTGGAGCCTTGCGCCTGACGGAAGATCCACCACAAAAGGAAACCCAGAAAGAGGAACGGGACAATATACCCCAGCACGCTCAGCACGGTTAGCCAGGTGCTGGGTGGGCGAATTTCAATTTTGATGTTGTCGGGCGTGAGTTTGGATGGCGAAACGCCCAGCGATAATAATTGCTGAACCAGCGTTTCACGGCTTTCTTTCTGGGTTGCGCGCTCTACCTCGTTGCCATCTTTGATGTAAATGGCGCGCAGGCGATCATCGTTTTCGACAACAATCCGGCTGACCTGACCGCTTTCAATATCGGCGGCCAATTCATTAATCGTAAGCACTTCCTGAGTTGCAGGCCGTTGCTGGGTTTGGAAATACACCATCGCAATGATTGCGATAAAGAGCAAGGCGTAAATCATAAAAGATTGGTTACGGTTATTCACAAAAACCTCCTCAATAAGTTCCAGAAATTATACCAATCGCATCACGTGGGCGTGGTTTTCTTTGAGGTACTTATATGATTTTCTTATACAAATGTTAAAAAAATATGTACTTGTCTTTCGACGATGCTGAAGAATGATTTGTCAGGGCTTAAATCAGGTCTACTCCAACACAAGCGTCACCGGGCAGTGGTCTGAGCCCGGCACCTCGTCTTGAATGATAACCTCCTGCACGCGCGGCATCAGGGCCTGTGAAATCAGGAAGTAATCAATGCGCCAGCCAATATTGCGTTGGCGCGCGCCCATGCGATAAGTCCACCAGGTGTATTGCGCTTTTTCGGGATAAAGAACCCGGTAGGCGTCGACAAACCCGTGTTCGAGAAAACGAGTGACCCATTCGCGTTCTTCAGGCAAGAAGCCGGAAGTCTCCTGATTTTCGTTGGGGCGGGCCAGGTCTATGGGTTGGTGGGCGGTGTTGAAATCGCCGGTAATGATGATGTTTTCGCCGGCAGCGTGCAGTTCGTTACAGATTTCGAGCAGGCGGGCGTAAAAATCGAGTTTGTATTCCACCCGGTCATGGCCGCGCTGTCCGTTTGGAAAGTAGATATTGAAAAGGAAAAACCCCGGATGCCGGGTGCGGATGACGCGCCCTTCAATGTCGAACCGCTCTACCCCCAGGCCAAGAACCGTCTCTTCAGGTGGTTGGCGGCTGAAGGTGGCTACACCGCTATACCCCAGACGTTCAGCCGGATTCCAGGTGATACCATAGCCAGGGAAGTCCATTTGCTCGCTGGTTAATTGCTCGGGCTTGGCTTTGATTTCTTGCAGGCACAGAACATCTGGCGATTGCGCAAGAGCCCACTCTTTCAGTCCCTTGCCCAGCGCGGCCCGAATGCCGTTTACATTCCAGGTGGTGATTTTTATGGTCATTGTGGTAAACTTATTTCATCGTTCACAGGATTTATAAAATTATGGCAAAACGTATTTTGTGCATTGAAGATGAACCAGATATGATAGACCTCATTCGCCTGATTCTGGCGCGGCATGGTTATGAGTTTGATAGCGCGCCCGGTGGCGAAGAAGGTTTGCGCAAGGTGCGCGAAACCCGTCCTGATCTGGTTTTGCTCGATTTAATGATGCCCGATATGGACGGTTGGGAAGTATACCAGCAAATAAAAGCCGACGAAAAAACTCGTAATACGCCGGTTATCATCGTGACCGCCAAAGCCCAAAAAATCGATAAGGTGCTTGGTTTGCAAATTGCCAAAGTGGACGATTACATCGCCAAACCCTTTGCCCCGGCAGACCTGGTCGAAAGCGTGCAGCGCATTCTTGGTAAAAGTTAGCCATCTCATAAAAAGATAAAAAGCAGGGGCGACACAAGTCGCCCCTGCTCGTATGTAAAAAATTATGTCTGAAAAAATTGTTCTCATTAGCAACCCACAAAATATTTTGCCCAGCCCCATTCGCGCGCGTTGGTGCATTTCTTTTTTTTCACGTTTGCGCGGTTTCATGTTTCGCAAGCAGTTGGCGCATGATGAGGGCCTGGTGCTGGTTGAAAAGCGCGAAAGCCGCATGGATACCAGTATTCACATGTTCTTTGTGTGGACCGACCTGGCCGTTATCTGGTTGAATGCTGAACGCCAGGTGGTCGATGTTGTGCTGGCGCGGGCCTGGCATCCGTTTTATGCGCCGACCAAACCGGCTCAATATACCATTGAAATTCACCCAGATCGTTTGGGCGAGTTCCGCGTTGGGGATGTGGTGGAATTTCTTGATGCTTAGAAAATTTATGTTATTCGCGCTCAGCCTGGGCCTGGTTGCGCTTTCATTTAATCCGGTTCTGGCCCAGGAAACGTCGCCCGCTTCCGGCCCCATTTATATCATTCAGCGCGGCGACACGCTTTCGACGATTGCCGCGCGCTTCAACATTACTCTGGATGAGTTGATGGCCGCCAACCAGATTGAAAACGCCAACTTTATTTCAGTTGGGCAGCGTTTGGTCATCCCTGGGCAGGAGGTCGATAGCGGTATCCTGGCGATTAATATTCTGGGTTTTGGCGAAACCTTGCAAAGTATCAGCCGCCGCAATCAAGTTTCGCTTGACTTCTTACAGCGCATTAACCGGATTACCACGCCTTCGGAACTATATGCCGGCTCGAGCCTGATTGTGCCATTGGCCGAAGATGCCCAACCCCTGGGGAAGCGGATGGCCGTTCAGCGCGGACAAAGTCCGTTGGAGGCCGCTGTCCTTGCTCAAAGCGATCTCTGGGCGATTCGTTCGCTGAACGCGCTACCCGGAACCTGGTCGCTGTTGCCCGGAGACGTGTACTACTTGCCCGGCCAGCCGCAAGAAGGCGCGCCAACCCCAAATGGGATGCCGCCAGCCTTTGAGCAGGTGCTCGTTGCGCCTTTGCCCACTGTTCAGGGACGCACCGTGCGCATAGACATCCGCACCCAGCCAGGGGTGCAACTCTCTGGAACATTGGTCGATGTGCCGCTGCGGTTTTTCCCTTATGAAGAGGAGGGGCGTCAGGTTGCGTTGCAGGGTGTGCATGTTTTATTGGAACCGGGGGCTTATCCGCTTGAACTTCAAGCCCGCCTGCCCGACGGTTCTTTGCAGACCTTTTCACAGCGTATCGTGGTTCAAACCGGTTTTTACCCCGAAGAGACTTTGCTGGTTGAACCTGAGATGATTGACCCGCTAACTACCGAAAGCGAACAGGCCCAGGTGGTTGAAATTATCAGCAAAATTACCCCACAGCGACAGTGGACAGGCATATTTCAGGGGCCAGCCTTTGACAATACCTGCTTTACATCGTTGTATGGCAACCGGCGCACTTATATTGGGTCGGGAACGGGAGAGCGTTACCTGGGTTTTCATAGCGGGGTCGATTTTTGCGGTGGTACGGGCTTGCCCATCACCGCGCCTGCTGGCGGAACGGTGGTTTTTGCCGGGCCGCTGTCTATTCGCGGCAATGCCACCATTATTGACCACGGTTGGGGGGTTTTTAGCGGATTCTGGCACCAGAACGAAATTTTGGTCACAAACGGGCAACAGGTTTCGGTCGGAGAGTTGATTGGGTATGTGGGCGGCACCGGGCGCGTTACCGGGGCCCATTTGCATTGGGAGGTCTGGGTCAATGGCATCCAGGTCAACCCGGTTGAATGGATGAACAATATCTATCCTTGATAAAAAGTGGTTGTTTTGGCGTTGGCAATGTGCTACACTAATTTTGTGATGAAATCTACGGAGGCTGCCCCATGAGTGAAATTGTTGCCTATCTAAGGCAAAGCGACATCTTCTATCAATTTACCCAAACCCAACTTGAGTTGGTTGGTAATTTATGCCAGGAAAAGATTTTCGATGAGGGGCAAACGATTTTTGAGGAGAATAGCAGCAGCAAAGAATTGTATGTCATTATTCAGGGGGAAGTGGATATTGTGGTTGATCCTAATGTAGTTGGCACAAAATCAGAAAAAGGCGCGGAAAAACTGGTGATTACCACCCTGCGGCGTGGGCAGTCTTTTGGCGAAGTGGCTCTCGTTGATGAGGGCTTGCGTTCTGCCACAGCCCAGGCGCGCAAGAAGAATACCCGTTTGTTGCTTATTCCGCGTGAGAAGATTTTGATGCTTTGCGAAACTTACCCGCAACTTGGCTATCGCATGATGTATAACCTTGCCGCCGATTTAGCCATGAAAATCCGTCATACCGACCTGATTGTGCGCGAAAAAGTCTTATACGGACAACCCAAGTCTCAATAAAAATTTCATTAAAAAAGGCTAAGTCGCTTGACCATAAAAGCGGGCATCATGTAATATCTTACATGTATCGAGTGTTGCCTGCCGGTACGGGATTCTACACCTGATATGCTTGGCATGGCAGCCAAACCTGACACATCCAATCTTCACAAGGAGGAAGAAAGAATGTCTAAACGTTTGTTTGTTGTTTTCTCGTTTTTGGTTATTGCCAGTATGTTGTTGGCCGCTTGTGGGCCGAGCGGTAGCGCGGCTGGCGACACAATCAAGGTCGCAATTTTGGCTCCGTTGAGCGGCCCTGTTCCTACCTTTGGCGTTTCCACCCGCGATGGCGCTTTGATGGCGATTGAGGAATGGAATGCAAAAGGTGGCGTACTTGGCAAGCAGATTGAAGCGATTGTGGCCGATAGCCAGTGTACCGCTGACCCGGCTGTGAACGCTGCCAACAAAGTCATCGATCAGGATGGCGTGAAGTACATCATTGGCGAAGTTTGCTCGAGCGCCTCCATTCCGGTTTCTGAGATTGCTGAAAAGAAGGGCGTTGTGCAGATTAGCCCGACTTCAACCAACCCCGGCGTTACCCTCAACCCCGATGGCAGCACCAAGCAGTACATTTTCCGCGCTTGCTTCATTGACCCCTTCCAGGGTTTGGTGATGGCGAAATTTGCCCTGAAGCAGGGTCACAAAACCGCCTTCATCATGTTTGATCAGGGCAACGATTATGTTCTCGGCCTCGGCCAAGCCTTTGAAGAATCTTTCGTGGCTGGCGGCGGAACCATCGTTGGCAAGGAAGCCTACACCGGACAGGATACCGACTTCTCGGCCATTCTGACCAAAGTTGCTGATAGCCAGGCCGATGTTCTCTTCATCCCTGACTACTACAACATCGTTAACCTGGTTGCAACCCAGGCCAAGGAACGCGGCGTAACCTCCGCGATGATGGGTGGTGATGGTTGGGATTCAAGCGACCTCGATCTGGCTGCTGCTGAGGGTGGTTTCTTCTCGAATCACTACTCTGCTGAAGATACCCGCCCCGTTGTTCAGGAATTTGTCAGCCGCTACGAAGCCAAATATGGTTCCAAGCCTGATGCCCTGGCGACCCTTGGCTACGATGCGGCCAATCTGTTGTTGGCTGCCATTGAAAAAGCCGGCGCCGATGACCCCGCCAAAGTGAAAGATGCCATGGCTGGCCTGAGTTATGACGCTGTTTCGGGAACCATCACTTTTGATGAATTCCACAATCCGATCAAAAGCGCTGCTATCATGCAGGTCAAAGATGGCAAGATTGTCTTTGCTGACAGCATCGCTCCCTAAGCAATCACCGTAGAGCAAGGAGGGGTGGTCAGTGATGACTGCCCCTCTTTCTTTCCAATTAAAAATTGTAACTGTCTATTGCGTTCGGTTTTCAGGCAATCGCAATCTTTGTTCAAGCAAGAATGATGCTTGCCTGATGAACATCACACGAACAGGCAGTTAAAAATTAGTAAAAGGGTTCATCAGGACGGATATGAATAATACTTCTCCCGTTGTACTGCTTATTCAGAAAATTATAAAAAAAGGCTGGCTGGGTAAGGCTTTTTTGTTGGCGGTTGTTTTGCTGGCGGCCTGGCGCGTTGTGATGGCTTTGCAGGAAAATCCCGTCCTTTTTCTTCAGCAAATTATTAATGGCTTGCAACTGGGTTTTGTGTATGCCCTGATTGCTCTCGGTTACACCATGGTTTATGGAATTGTGCGCCTGATTAATTTCGCGCATGGCGATGTTTTTATGGTGGGGGCTTTTGTTAGTTTTTACTCGATCACGCGCTTTCAACTTCATACCTGGCCTCAACGACTGTTTCCGGCCATTCCTGAAAGCCTGGGGCTAATCGTTGGCGCGCTGACGGTGATGGCAGTTTCAATGATTACTTGCGCGTTGTTGGCGATTGTGATTGAGCGCATTGCTTATAAGCCACTTCGTACTGCCCCGCGCATTTCTGCCTTGATTACTGCCATTGGCGTCTCATTTTTTCTTGAATACTTTGCGGCGCTGAATTTTGTCTTTACCCCTAACTTTATTACCTATAAACGTCCTATTGAGGTTGTCACCTGGGCGATTAGTCCGGCGGGCGTGACCGTGATTGGCGGAGGCATTGCCCCTCCGCCGGGTAGTATTTTAATTTCAAACATTGCCTTGATCATTATTTTGACCTCCATCGCTTTGATGTTTGGTTTGACCTTCATTGTGCGCCGAACTCGTATCGGTAAGGCCATGCGCAGTGTTGCCTATGATAAGCAAACTGCCCGCCTGATGGGGATTAACACCGACGCGATTATTTCCACCACCTTCGCCATAGGCGCGGCGCTGGCTGGCGCGGCAGGGATGTTGTATGCGATTGCTTTTTCGCAAATTTTCTTTTGGATGGGCATCATTCCAGGCCTGAAGTCGTTTGTGGCCGCTGTTTTGGGCGGTATTGGCAGTATTCCTGGCGCGTTTATTGGCGCGCTTATTATGGGCCAGGCTGAGGTGCTTAGCGCCGCATATATCTCAACACCCTTGCGCGATGCCATTGCTTTTAGCATCCTTATTATCGTGCTGCTGGTGCGTCCAACCGGCATCTTCGGCGAACCTGAACGCGAAAAGGCATAACCCATGACGAAAAAATTTTCATCATCAACCTTGTGGTTTTTGGGCAGTGCTTTTTTGATTTACGCAGTGCTCGAAGTTCTAATCAGCACCGGGATTGTCAGTTCCTTCTGGAATACCATCATCCGCGTTGGCGGCGTGATGGCAATCGTCAGCATTGGCCTGAATCTGATTTACGGGTTCAATGGTCAGTTTTCGTTGGGTCAATGGGGTTTTTATGCCATTGGCGCGTATGCTGCCGCTGACGTGACCTACCGCTGGGACATCAACAAAAGCGCCGACGGTTTGGCCGTGCTGTTTTTTGCCACAGTTCTTTCAGGCATTGCTATTCTTTGGCTGCGGAAAAAACTTTACAGCGTGCGAGGACTCGACCCGCTTTCGGCCTTTACCATTTTTCTGACCGCCACCGTTATCATGAGTTTTATCGGTTGGTGGATTGGCACAAGCATCACCCCCGCCCTGACCACCGCTTTGAATTTTTTGCCCCAGGCTGTGGCCTTGCAGGTCGTTTTCGTATTCGCCGTTATCCTGGCGGCAGTGATGACCGCGGAAGTCAGTTACCTGTTTGGCTTGCCCATTCTCTCGCTGGGTTCTGATTATTTTGGCATTGCCACGCTTGGTTTTGCGATTATCATCAAAATCTTGCTCGATAACTCAGACACTTTGCTGGGATTTGAAGAAATGAAAGGCGCGCGCGGCATGGTTGGTATTCCCAAAGAAACCTCGCTTTTCTGGGTTTTCTTCTTTCTGGTGCTGGTTATCATCGTTACGCGCAATTTGCTACGCTCCAGTTATGGGCGTGCCATTATTTCAGTGCGCGAAGATGAGATTGCCGCCAAGGCCATGGGCATCGATATTGCTGATTATAAAATTCAGGCCTTTGTTCTGGGCAGTTTCTTTGCCGGGCTGGCTGGCGCGCTGTACGCGCATATCAATGGCTTTCTTCATCCGAACACCTTTAATTTCATTCGTTCCTTTGACCCAATGATTATCATTGTGTTTGGCGGCCTCGGCAGTATCAGCGGCACTGTGTTCGCTGCTTTTGCCTGGGCGCTTATTCTGGAAGGCGTTTTGCGCCTCTTCCTGCCGCAAGGCTTCGAGACCTGGCGTTTTGTGGTTTATCCCATCCTGCTTCTGGTGACAATGCTGCTGCGCCCGAAAGGTTTGATTGGCGAATTTGAAATTCCATTCTTGCGCCAGGTTTTGCCAAAAATTCGCAAGCCGGCAGAAACCAATGAACAAAATCCCACCGTGGAGGCAAAATAATGACCCAAAATACCCCATCGGCGGCAAGCGAGTCTTTGCTTAAAGTAACTGATTTAAGTAAAAATTTTGGTGGCCTGCGGGCAGTCAACCGTATTAACCTCGAACTTTTCCCTGGTGACCTGGCTGGTTTGATTGGCCCGAACGGAGCCGGAAAAACAACCGCCTTTAATTTGATTACTGGCGTTTACCAGCCCACCGAAGGTGAAATAAAGTTCAAGGGCCAGCAAATTGGCGGCGTTGCGCCCCATCTGATCAATCAAATGGGCATTGCGCGCACATTTCAGAACATTCGTCTTTTTCCGAATCTGACCGTGTTGGAAAATGTGTGCATTGCTTACCATTCGCACGCTGGTTACAGTATGCAGGATGCTATTCTGCGCAATGGAAAATTTGAAACCAAAGAAAAAGAATTGCTTGAAAAAGCGCAAGATTTTCTGAGCATCTTTAACATGCAAGACCGCCAGGCCGAGATTGCCAGCAGTTTACCTTACGGGCAGCAGCGCCGCCTGGAAATTGCGCGCGCTCTGGCTGCCGAGCCCCAATTGCTGCTTCTGGATGAGCCTGCCGCAGGTATGAATCCTGCCGAATCGGTGGCGCTGATGGATTTGATCCATTTCATCCGTGATCGCTTCAAATTGACGATTTTGCTGATTGAACATCAAATGCGCGTGGTAATGGGCGTGTGTGAAAAAATCACAGTAATGGATTTTGGCGAAGTGATTGCTTATGGCAAACCTCAGGAAATCCAGTCTAACCCGCGTGTTGTTGAAGCCTATCTCGGACGTGGCGCCGCAGAATTGGCGGAAAAATTGAAACGGAGTAAATCCCAATGATGCTCGAAGTCAATAATCTGCATGTTTACTACGGCTCCATCCATGCCTTAAAAGGCATCACGTTTCACGTGGATGAAGGTGAAATTGTTGCTTTGATTGGTGCCAATGGCGCTGGCAAAAGCACCACCCTTTCGACCATCTCAGGGCTCTTGCAACCCAGGGAAGGCAGCGTAAAATTTCGTGGCGAAGATATAACGCTAACCCCCGCCGAACAAACTGTCCAAAAAGGGGTTGTCCAGGTTCCTGAAGGACGAAAGATTTTTGCTACCCTTACCGTGATGGAAAATCTTGAAATGGGTGCCTACACCCAGCGCGATAAAAATCAATTCAAACGCGATCTTGACTATGTGTTTGAACTCTTTCCGCGCCTTAAAGAGCGACAGAAGCAGCTGGGCGGCACTTTTTCAGGCGGCGAACAGCAAATGTTGGCGATGGCTCGCGCTTTGATGTCTCATCCTACCATGCTTTTGCTTGATGAACCTTCAATGGGGCTTTCGCCTATCCTCGTCGAACAAATTTTTGACATCATCCAGAGCATCAACAAGCAAGGCACGAGCATTCTGCTTGTTGAGCAAAATGCCCAAATGGCGCTCTCCATTGCAGACCGCGCCTATGTGCTGGAAACGGGTGAAATTAACCTTGAAGGCAGCGCTGAAGAAGTTCTGAACAACCCAAGCGTAATTGAAGCCTATCTTGGCGGACATTAGTCGGAGAGAGATGATGAGAATTAATAACCGAATTGTGTTGTTCTTTGTTCTGCCCACCCTGGCTGGCCTGCTTCTCCCTCCTGATATGATTCTTGAAAATATCGTGGCTGTTATTGTGGCGGCGTTGGCATTTTTGCTTCCTGGCTACCTGGTGTATAAGGGCAGACCGCTGGCTTTAACGTTTCTTATCTTTTTGCTGGGCCTTAATTTTATTGTGCGGCTGATGATATTTTTTTCATCTGCTGTGAGTCAGCAAGGGGTGGTGGACTGGCCGTTTACCATTACCAGTTTGCTCAGCCTGGGAATTTCGTTTTATCTTGTCTTCAGACTCGACCAGGTCGATATTCGCGCCGAATTGCGTTCTTAGACTGAAAATCACAAGCCCAATCGGGCTTGTGATTTTTTTAAGTAAAAATTGCATAAATGTCTGACAAATGTATTGACGAACAGGCAAGATTGTTATATTTTGTTAATGTGCGTTTTATTTGATGTCTTTGGGCAAGAATAAAACGCTCAAAACCAACCCTTATTCAGTTCCAAAGGAGGAACAAGAATGAAACGAACAGTATTTCTCTTGGCGTTGCTGGTAATTGCCAGCCTGGTTTTGGCAGCCTGTGGGCCAGCGGCAGGCGGTGAGAAGGTTATTAAAATTGCCACCCAATCCCCGTTGTCTGGCGGTTTGTCTGGCGTAGGCGTCGATATGAAAAACGGCGCTGAGTTGGCCTTGCAGCAATTGGGAGGCCCTTTGGCCGATTTGGGGTACAAGATAGAACTGGCCCCCTTTGACGACCAGGCCAACCCTGATGTCGGCGTGGCGAATGCCAAACAGATTGTTTCTGACCCGGCCGTCCTATGCGTTATCGGTCATTACAATTCTGGCGTACAAATTCCGTCTTCCGAAGAATATCACAATGCCGGACTGGTGAATGTCTCGCCTGCGAACACAAACCCGCGTGTGACCGATCGTGGATACCTTGAAGTTAACCGCCTGGTTGGCCGTGATGATGTTCAGGGTATCGTGGGCGCAAACTTTGCCCAGGGTAAAGGCGTGAAGAGCGTTTTCATCGTCCATGATAAGACCGCCTACGGTCAGGGCGTGGCCGAATTCTTCAAGCAGGAAGCCGAAAGAATCGGTATCCAGGTGCTTGGTTTTGAAGGCTCAGAAGAAAAGGCCAACTTTGATGCGCTGATTAACACCCTCATTAACACCAATCCTGAATTGGTTTATATGGGCGGCATGTTTGATCAGGCTGGCGTTCTTTTTAAGCAGGCCCGTGAGAAGGGCTTCCAGGGAATGTTCCTGGGCCCCGATGGCGTCGATTCACCCGAATTGGTTAACATTGCTGGCGCGGCTTTGATTGATGGCGGCGGCATGTTCTACACAACTGTCTCTGGCCCGGCCTCGCTTTATCCCGGAACGGCCAAGTTCATCACCGATTTCAAAGCCAAATATGGTTCGGATCCGCAACCCTTCGCTGCCCAGTCTTACGACTCAATGGCAATCTGTCTCGCTGCGCTTGAAAACGCCATCAACAGCAAGAATGGCGAAATGCCCACCCGGGAAGAAGTTGCCAAGGCCGTGCGCGCGCTGAATGCCTTCCCTGGCATTACCGGCACATATACCTTCAATGGCGTTGGCGACCCAACTTCATCGCAGTACTTTGTCATTCAGGTTATGTCGCCCGATCCGGCTGAATGGGGTAACAATGTGGTTGTTCAAACCTTAGACATTGCCCCGCCCAGCAAATAAGTTTCGCTGATGTCCAACTTCCCGGTTCCTGTTTGTGGCTGTTGTAAAAATCGTATTTCCAAGCGTAAAAAATGCGGTTTTGACAAACGGATTGCAACAGGAGCCGGGAAAATTTCATTAATCAGGAGACTGTGAATGAAGCAATTCATCGCAACAATTAAAATTCGCGAACTTATCAAACCTGTGGGGCAGATGTTGGCATTTTCACTGATAAGCAGCGCAGTTTTATCGCTTATTGTGATTGTGCTGGCCCTCATCTTCGATCAGACTGCCGTTGGCGATGCTCTCCTGGCGCGTTCAAAGATTAGCCTGGTCACTTATACTCTGGTAAATCTGCCTCAGGTTATTTTGGATGGTTTGACCATTGGCTTTGTTTATGCCGCCATTGCTTTAGGTTACACAATGGTTTATGGGGTCTTGGAGTTCATCAATTTTGCTCACTCTGAAATCTTTGCCGTTGGCGCGTTTGTGGGCGTAGAACTGCTTATTTTTGTGCAAGCATACAGTCTCTTATCAGAAGCAACTTTGCTTGGCGCATATACCTGGCTAATCGTTGCCATTGTGGCGGGCATGTTGGCGGCCGGACTTTTGGCGATCACGGTGGAAAGAGTGGCCTACCGACCCTTGCGTGGCGCGCCGCGTCTTGTACCGCTTATTTCGGCGATTGGCGTTTCTTTCTTCTTGCAGGATGCCATTCGTCTGGTGCAAAGTCTCACCACGGGTCAATTTCATCGCATTATTCCAACCTTTGGCAATTTTGACGAGCGCATTCAATTTGGCGAAATTCCCATTCCCGAAGGCGTTATTGTGCTTGGCATCCAGGTTAAGTCGATCATTGTGATTGTTGCCGCTGTTTTGATGTTGGTTGGGTTGAATTACCTGGTTAATGCCACCAAAGTTGGGCGTGCCATTCGCGCAGTTGCCCAGGATCGTTCCACCGCAAGCCTGATGGGCATTGATGTTAATCGCATGATTTCGATGACCTTCCTGATTGGTGGCGCGTTGGGCGGCGCGGCAGGCGTGCTATATGCGCTTAAATTTACGCGTATCGACCCGTTTATTGGCTTTTTCCCTGGGTTAAAGGCTTTTACGGCAGCGGTTTTGGGCGGCATTGGCAACCTGACCGGCGCTCTTTTGGGAGGCATTATTCTCGGCATGCTTGAGACCTTTGCTGGAACGTATATGTCCGCTTTCACGATGGGGGCAGCCGGCGCAGAGTACAAAGACATCTTTGCCTTTGCTATTCTCATTCTCGTTCTCATCTTCCGCCCGAACGGACTCATGGGCGAAAATGTAGCCCAGAAGGCATAGGAGCATCATTATGGAAAATGTCATTGCTTTCCTGAAGTCTGTGCCAGAAAAAATCAGCCGGGGTTACACGCCCTATTTCTTAATACTTGCCCATATTTTGCTTGGTTCAGTGTTGGTTTATAGCAGTCCGCGTTCCACGATTGCCTTCCTGTTTCTTTTGTCTTCCTTGCTGGCAATCTATTACGCAAAGGTAAAACTCCCCTTCAAAGGTCTGGCGCTTGGCATTCTCCTCTTGGGCGTTATGCCCATTTTGGGGTTGCGAAATATTTTCTACCTGGAAGTCATTTTCCAGATCAGCGTCTTTTCGGCGCTCGCCCTGGGCTTGAATATTGTGGTCGGTTTTGCGGGGTTGCTTAATTTAGGCTATGCCGCTTTTTATGCGGTTGGCGCTTACCTTTGGGCCTTCTTTGGCTCGCAACAAATGTTCTTGCTCAATGAAATTCCTGGCACGGCCCCGGTGGGCACGCCTTTCTTATTGCCTCAGGATTACTTCTACCTCTTCCTGATTCTGGGGGCCATTGTCGCCTCGATTGTTGGCCTTTTGCTGGGATTGCCTGTCTTGCGCGTGCGCGGCGATTACCTCGCCATTGTGACGCTGGGATTTGGCGAAGTGATTCGTGTTTTGGCTAATAACCTTGATAAACCGCTTAACCTGACCAATGGCCCGCAGGGAATTTCACCCATTCAACGGCCTACTTTATCGCCTGAGTTTATCGAGGGATTCAATAACATTTTTGGTGGTATTGTGGGCAGGTCGGTCTCCACTGGCGAATTGTATAACGCCTTGTTTTACCTGCTTTCGCTGTTGATTGTTGGCATCATCATCATGGTTGCTCGCAATTTGGAAGACTCGAAACTTGGCCGCGCGTGGACAGCCATTCGCGAAGACGAAACAGCCGCTGTTGCGATGGGCATTCCGCTGGTCAAGATGAAACTGGCCGCTTTTGCGGTGGGCGCTTCTTTTGCCGGAACCATGGGCGTACTGGTTGCAGCCAGCCGTACCTTTGTCAGCCCCGAATCTTTCTCCTTTATGCAGTCTATCGGCGTACTGGTCATGGTGATTTTAGGCGGCATTGGCAGCATTCCCGGCGTTATTGTTGGCGCGGCTGTTGTCACGATTTTGAATTTGCAAGTTTTGCAGGGATTTTCACTCTATCTCAGCCAGTTGCGCCAAAGTGACGCGGTCATTCCGCTCATCAACTTTGCCTGGAGTGATTTATCGACTCAACTAGACCCGGCAAAATACCAGCGGCTTTTGTTTGGCGCGATTTTAATCACGATGATGATTTTCCGCCCTGGTGGTTTAATTCCGGCTGCGCGACGCAAGCGCGAAACCGATGAAACAACGACGGAAGAATAGGGAGAAGCCAGCATGTCTTTGCTTAATATCACCGCTGTTGTAAAACGTTTTGGCGGACTGATTGCCGTAAATAGAATGGATTTCTCGCTTGAAAAAGGCGAAATTGTTTCGATTATTGGCCCAAACGGGGCCGGAAAAACAACATTCTTTAACAGCCTGACAGGTATTTACCGCCCCGAAGAAGGCTCAATTATTTTCAATGGCAAATCCTTAATTGGCCTGCGCCCCGACCAGATTGCTGAACAAGGCATTGCTCGCACCTTCCAAAATATTCGCCTTTTCAATGAAATGAGCGTGATTGAAAATATTCTGGTCGGCATGTCGGTAAAGTTGCGCCAAAATATGCTTTCTGCCACCTTTCGTTCCAAATTTTTCAAAGCAGAAGAACGGGAAGCCGAAGCCAAAGCCTATGAGTTAATCAAATATGTTGGCATTGACCCTTCCCTGAGCAATGAACTGGCGAAAAACCTGCCCTACGGTGCTCAACGGCGCGTCGAAATTGCCCGCGCTCTGGCCGCCAGCCCCCTGTTGCTCTTGCTCGATGAACCGACTGCGGGAATGAATCCGCAAGAAACAGAAGATGCCGTTCGCTTGTTTCGGCGCATTCGTGATGAGAAAGGCATTACCATTTTGTTGATTGAACATGATATGCGGGTGGTGATGAGCATCTCAGAGCGCATCAGCGTAATGGACTATGGCGAAAAAATAGCGGAAGGCTTGCCGGCTGAAATTCGCGCAAATCCGCGCGTGATTGAAGCCTATCTGGGGCGTGGCGCGGTTGCCAGCCAGCATGAGGCCAAGGAGATCGCATGAGCAAGACTATCTTGAAGATTGATAATGTGCATTCTTACTATGGACGGATTCATGCCCTCAAAGGAATTTCCATCGATGTCAATGAAGGCGAAATTGTTACCCTGATTGGCGCGAATGGCGCGGGCAAATCAACCACCCTGCGCACCATTTCTGGCTTGCTACATCCACGCCAGGGAACGATTACCTTTGAAGGCCAGGATATTTCTCAAGTGGAGCCGCATCTCATAGTTCAGCGTGGGTTGGGGCATGTCCCTGAGGGACGCGGCGTTTTTCCGAAACTGACCGTGCTGGAAAACATGGAATTGGGCGCTTTTAATCTGAATGACCGCGCCGAGTTGGAACGTCGCATGGACTATGCCTTTAGTCTTTTTCCGCGCCTCAAAGAGCGGATTAACCAAAAAGGTGGCACCCTTTCTGGCGGCGAACAGCAAATGCTCGCTACTGCGCGCGGATTGATGCTCAACCCGCGCCTGCTCATGCTTGATGAGCCTTCCATGGGCCTGGCCCCGGTGCTGGTCGAATTGATCTTCGACATCATCAAAACCATGAACGAAAAGGGTACTACCATCCTGCTGGTGGAGCAAAACGCGCTAATGGCGCTTTCGATTGCTCATCGCGGCTATGTGCTGCAAACCGGGCAAATTGTTTTAAGTGATACGGCTGAAAATCTTAAAAAGAACGAAATGGTGCAGCACGCTTATTTGGGCGTTGAGTAAATCGGTTTAACTGGTGACACGTTTTGTTTGCTGCTAAACACCGTAAAAGAAAAGCCCGGAAGTAAACCTCCGGGCTTTTTGCTTGTAACTTGTATCTAAAGACCCAACGCCGCCAATTTTTTGGGCGAAGGAATACCGTTGGGCCAATCGCGATAAGCGTAGTATTCCGGCAGCATCTTATCCAAATCAACCACGCGCCCCTTGGCCGGGCCTTCGGGCAGCGGTTCATTGAGCGTGCGCGGCGAAAGGGTATCCTGCTCCGGGCCAGAACCAGCGGCCAGCAGGAACATGCGCTCCAGCGTATAGACGCGCTCGGCAGCCTGCAAGGCTTCATCGGGGGTGTAGTTTGCGCCAGTCGTCAGGTTAAGCAGGAGGGCCAGCCTGTCAGGCCAGACCATCATCTCTTTGGTAAACGCATAGCGAATGGCGAAGAACACGCATACGCCGCCCGAATCAATCAGCGCGAAGGCATCCTGGAAACGGGCCACCAGTTCAGCCTTGCCGTCGGTTGAGAGCGGATCGGCCTTGACCGGGACGCCGAAGACCTCCTCGTAAGCCACATCGCCTTCCATGTGCGAAGCGCCCTTGTTCGAGGTGGCGTAGAGCAAGCCCATCCCCTGCGAGCCGCGCGGGTCGTAGCCGGGAAATTCCTGCTTGCGGGCGGTGACAGACATTTCGGGGTGGTCATAGCGCTCCGCGAGACGATAACTGCCCTCGGCCAGCACATCCCCAAAACCCTGGCGGTAGCCCATGCGGTTGACCATTTCTATCACGGCATCGGCATCGCCAAAGCGCAGCGGCATGCCGGTTTGCTCGTCGGTGATGATGCCTTTTTCGTACATCTCCATCGCGGCGGCAATCGTCAGGCCGGCTGAAATGGTGTCCATGCCGAGTTCGTTGCAGCGATAATTGGCCTTGAGCAGCCCGGCCAGGTTATCGAGACCACAAGCCGTACCGAGCGAGGAAATTGTTTCGTATTCTGGCCCTTCGCCTTTGCCTTTGTATTTTCCGTCTGGCACTTCGGTTAGGCGTCCGCACGAAATCGGACAGCGGTAACACGGTTTATGGCTGATGAGATACGAATTTTTGAGCGCGACACCGTCGATTTTATCCGCGCCTGCAAAAACGCCGGTCTGGAAGTTGCGTGTAGGGAGAATGCCGAGCGCGTTGGTCACTTGCGGCACATACGCAGTGCCATAGATGCGCAGGTTGGAACCCTTCTTTATATCTGCGCCGACTTCTTTTGAGAGTTCCACGCTTAGGGCGCGCATTCCGGCGTCGTCGTAGAAAGCCGGGTTTTTGTTGCCCATTGCTACCACGCCTTTCAGGTTTTTGCTGCCCATCACCGCCCCTACGCCTGAACGGGCCGCGGCGCGGTCTTTGTCGTTCATGATGCCCGCCACGAGAACGAGATTTTCGCCTGCCGGGCCAATACAGGCCACTTTGGCTTTGGGATTGGTCTCTGCCAGCAGCGTTTCGGTGGTTTCAGGCACTTCTTTGCCCCACAGATGATCAGCGGGTCGGATTTCGACCTCGTCTTCGTTAATCCAGACATACACGGGGTTGGCCGCCCGGCCCTCGAAGATATACATGTCGAAGCCGCTGCGCTTCATCCAGGTTGGGAAATCGCCGCCCGAATTCGAGTGCGCCAGCGCCCCCGTTAGCGGAGACTTGGTGACGACCATATAGCGGTTGCCGGTTGGGGCGGTGGTGGCGGTCAGCGGGCCGGTGGCGAAGATGAGTTTATTCTCTGGGGCGAGCGGATCCACCTGTGGGTCGACTTCATCGTACAAATAGCGAATCGCCACCCCGCGCCCGCCGATATAATCTTTTAGAATGTTCGGGTCAATCGTTTCGATGGAAACTTTCTGGTTACTCAAATCCACCCGCAGCAGTCGTCCGTGCCATCCGTACATAGGTTTATCTCCTTTTGGTCTGTTGTTCGAGAGTAGAGAATAGATATTCGATATTCGACTTAAAGGCCTGCAATCACCAAAAGCAACATCTCCACATCTGTGTATCCGTTACAAAGTCCGTTGTCAAAAGTCTGTTAACCAATCCGCTACTAGTCCGTGAATCCGCTACAAAGTCCGTTGTCAAAAGTCCGTTATGAACCACCCGCAATCGCCGAAAACGCCGTTACAACATCCCCCTCTGCCAGTCGCGCATCGGCCTCAGCCTGGAGACCGTTCAACAGCAAAACCGACGTATCATCCAGCGGAATGCCCAACGGCCCAAGCACATCGCCGATGGTTGCGCCCTGTGGCACATCCAGCGCAGCCGTATTGCCATGCGTGCCAGGCGGCAGGTGAGCGAGATAAGTGGCAATCAACTTTACACGGATATTCACTCATTAAGTGTAGGCCAAATTCCAACTACTGACAAGCGCAATTTGTCACTAAAATACCGTATCGAGTTACACAATTAACCCAATTCAAACACCCTAAATCTGACCAAACGGGTAAAATATTTATGCTCCATTCTCCATTCTCCATTCTCCATTCTCCATTCTCCATTCTCCATTCTCCATTCTCCATTCTCCATTCTCCATTCTCCATTCTCTATTCTCCATTCTCTATTCTCCATTCTCCATTCTCCATTCTCCATTCTCCATTCTCCATTCTCCATTCTCTATTCTCTATTCTCTATTCTCCATTCTCCATTCTCCATTCTCCATTCTCTATTCTCTATTCTCCAATCTAAAATCTAAAATCTAAAACCCCATGCCATCAGCAGAAATCATCACCATCGGAACAGAAATACTCCTCGGCGAAATCGTCGACACCAACTCCGCCTACCTGGCCCGCAAACTGCGCGACCAAAACGTGGACGTTTTCCGCACCACCACCATCGGCGACAACACCGAACGCATCGCCGAAGTCATCCGCGAAACCCTGGCCCGGGCAGAGATCATCATCACCACCGGCGGCCTCGGCCCAACGGTAGACGACCCCACCCGCGAAGCCGTCGCCCGCGCTGTTGGCGTTGCGCCCGAATTCCGTGAAGAACTTTGGGCGCAAATTATTGAGCGCATGGCCCGCTTTGGTCGAACAGCCGGAGAAAACCAGAAACGCCAGGCCTACGTCCCCGCCGGGGCAATCGCGCTCAAAAACCCGGTTGGCACCGCCCCGGCCTTTATTGTCGAACAGGGCCGCAAGTGCATCATCGCCCTGCCCGGCGTCCCGCGCGAAATGGAAACCCTGCTCGAAAACGAAGTCATCCCTTATCTGCGTGAGCGTTACCAACTGCGCGGCCTGATCAAAGCCCGCATCCTGCGCGTTGCCGGGTTGGGCGAATCGGTCATCGACGAGCACGTCGGCGAC
>DAOUML010000035.1:0-7969 GCA_034411635.1 Anaerolineales bacterium | reverse complement strand
CCAGAGTGGCTGAATGGGCTCGCCTGCTAAGTGAGTGCGGGGCGTTAAACTCCGCCGCGGGTTCGAATCCCGCCCTCCCCGCAAAGACACGGAACCTGCTCTACCAAAGGCAGAAACGCAACAGTAGGTGTGAGACCGACCAACGCGTTACCGTGTACATAGATCGCTTCGAGGGCCAATCGAAGCGATCTTTTTTTATTTAATTGTGATAACTGCTCCCACCTTTTCAACTGCGAAACAGTTTGTTCTTGTAATTCAATTCTATTATGAATTTCTGAGTTTTGCAAGAGCGTTTTTAATTCATTCCAGGCAATTGTTTCGCGTTCATGCTCTTCCAGCGAAATTGCTCCAGCCAAGTATAACTGATTGGCGCGTTTATATCTTGCTTCGTATTCATCTTTTTGATTGTAAACCAAAATCTCCGGTGTTTGTGAATTAAATTCGAGAATTTGCCAAAGCCAATCAAGCACCTGGCGTTCGATTGGGGTGGCGAGAATGGAGGTCTGCGGGCATTGACCGGTTGCTTCAATTGTGCTTGAACACCTGTAATAACGTGTGCTGTCATAGGCTCGTGAGACGCCGCGCATGCGCCTACCGCAGTGTACGCAGTAGAGTAGGCCGGTTAGTGGAAAAATGTGTCGGCGGTGATTGTTGACAAGGGCTGCCGGACTTTTTAGAACGCGAATTTCCTGGGCCTGGTTGAATGTTTCTTCATCGACAATGGGCTGGTGCGCGCCTTCGATAACCTGTTTTGGCGGGCGGCGCTTTTCGTGACGGCCCTCCTCGTCAACGCCCTGATAGGGTAGTTTTCCTGTGTAGGCCAGCCGCTTGAGCATATCGCGGATTACATCGCAACTGAAAGGACGAGGCGATTCGTGATGATGACCGCGTCCTTTTTGGCGGGCTTGAACGCGGGAGCCATCGGGCAATAGGATGTTTTTTGTATTCAGTTCCAGGGCAATCGTGCGATGGTTCCAATCGCCGGTCACATACCAGTCGAAGACCTGGCGCACCACCTGACTTTCGATCGGATGTGGAATGATGACTTTGCCATCCCCCTGATCGGGGCCGCCATAGTTGGGACAGTAATCCTTGCCGTTTTGGTCGTTACAGTTTGAGCAGCGTCCGTTGCAATAACCAAAGGGGATGCCGCCCAGCCACAGGCCCTTGCGGGCTCGCTGGATTTTGCCTTTGCGGGTTTCCTGGCGCAGGTTGTCGATGTAAATTTCAGCCAACATGCCGAGAACGGTTAGCATTAGTTTTCCCCAGGGACTGGTGAAGTCTAGTTTTTCCTGTACTGAGGCGAAAGAGACGCCGTAGTTATTGAGCATGTCCAAACTGGCGAGCAAGCCACTGAGATGACGGTAGAAACGGTCGATCTTATCGACTACGACCACATCGAATTTCCCATGACCTGCATCTTGCATCAATTGCTCGAAGGCCGGGCGGTGACTGCCTTTCTTGGCAGAAATACCGGCGTCGATGTAGATGTCGAGCAGTTGCCAGCCCTGTTCGCGGACATAGCGCCGAATGTTGTCTTCCTGGGCGTCGAGGCTGTGACCATCGATTTGGTCGCGCATCGAAACCCGTCGGTAGCCAACCGCTCTAAAAGATTTTTGGTGATTGGATTGAGTATTCATGTCTTTCCTTTCGTCGGATATAATCCATAAAAATTTGGTATGGGAGAGTGCGTATGCCAGCCAGCAGTAAAATTGCAGCGACGGTGCGCCAGGGGCAGATACCGTTTGATAATAGGCCGTTTGTAGAGCGGTTGCAGGGTTTGCTTAAGGAATTCAACCAGAGTTACCGTCAGGCAGCGTTGCGGGCAGGGCTGGATGAACAAGCCGTCCGACGTATTTTGATGGGTCAGCGTCCGAACATTACTTCCTGTGTTTTGTTAGCCCAACATTTCAAGGTAGACCCCAACGAGTTTTTACGCCTGGCCGGATACCCCGAACTGGACATTTTCAAACTGGAAACGGTTAGCGCGGAGAACCTGCCGCCAGAAGCAGTAGAGGTGGCTATTGAGGTTGCCAAAATTGAGGATGCCGGGGTGCGCCGCCAGGTGGCTGATGCCATCAAATTGTTGTTGAGCAAACACTTCGCATCGAAATAACCATGAACAATGTGGTTATTTTGCCTTAAACTGACAAACTGCGTCGCATCGCGTGATGTGACGCAGTTTTTTATGCCCAAATGTTGTAAAATACTGAGAACAGGAGGATGTTCCTATGGCCGCAAAACTAAAAAAAGACGACACCCAGCCCGCCGGGCAAGTTTTCAACATTAGGGGGGGCATTCATGCTGGCCGCGATGTAATTCAGGGCAACCAGACCAACTACATCACCTACAATGCCCAGCAAATTGCCAACCTGTCTTCGCCCGCTGAGTTCCTTACAGTTCTCCAACAGGCGCAGGCCCAAATTGCTGAAATCAAAAAGGCCGAACTGAGCAAAACGCAGACTCGTAATCTGGAATCTGCCGAAACTCTGTTGGGTGAGGTGGTTGAGGAAGTCCAGAAGCCCCAGCCTGCGCTGGAGCGCATCAAGGACACCCTGGCCGAAGCCAAAGAGACGATAGAATTGCTCAGCGGCAGTGTCGCCGCCGCCGCCACGTTGGGAACCACCCTGGGTGGCCTGGCCGCCACCGCAATCAGGTTGTTTGGCGGGTAAGCGCAAAGAAAAAATCCTGGAGGGGTTTTATGCCTGCATCACAGACCTTCGACATCGACGGCGGCGTGCATTGCGCCGATTTCATCGGACGCGACCAAAACATCTCTTACGGCTTTAGTGCCGAGGATGTTGAGCGTCTGATTGCGCGTGTGTTGGAACTGGTACAAAAAGGTGCGGTTTTCCAGCCGGTGCCGGGGCAGCAGGACTCCCTGTTTGCCGAACTGGACGACGAGAAACTGACCTTCCAGCCCGGCGCAGCCCGCCATCTGACTGGCATGGGCAACCTGAGTGCTTATCTTCTGGCCCTGACGGTTGACCAGGACTACCAGCGCTGGGCCTCGCGTTTTGTGCCGCTGGCCGGCAAGATGGACATTCGCCAAGTCATCGAAGGGGTGCCGATTTCATTCACTGAATTAATCATCCCCACTGGCGAAGGTGGGCAGGCCACCCAGAAACCGCTTGAAAGCATTGCCGAGGCCATGCAAACGCACGGCGCGTTCATCATTTTGGGCGACCCGGGCGCGGGCAAGACCACCACCCAGCAGCGAATTGCCTATGACGCTGCCCGGGGCTTGCTCGAAAGAAATCCAGGGCAGGTGCCGCTATTTGTGCGCCTGAGCCAGCAAGGCGAGCGCGAACCGTATGCCTTCCTTGAAACCGAATGGCAGCGGCGTACCGGGATGGATTTTCAGGCTGCGCTGAATGCCGGGCGGGTCTTAATATTGGCGGATGGCATCAACGAAATCCCGCGCGAGAAACGCAACGAACGCCTGAAAGCCTGGATGATTTTTGAGCAGGAATTTCGCGGCGCGAACCGCCTGATTTTCAGCGGACGCGAGCGCGATTACGACAACCAACTCAACCTGCCCAGGGTGCTTGTCCAGCCGCTCGACCCACCGCGTATTGCCGAATTCCTGAAACGCCACCAGGCCGAGGGTCTGACCGAATTGCTGGATGACCCCCATAGCCGCCTACATGAGATGGCGGCCAACCCGCTCAACCTGTTCGTGCTAACGATGGTTTATTTGCAGGGCGGCAAGAACCTGCAACTGCTCGCCAATCGCGGACGGCTGTTTGAAGCCTTCAGCGATTGGCTTTTGCGCAATGAGCAGCGCTGGCATCCCGATGACCTGAGCGTGGACTGCAAGGTGGAACTTCTCTCGCGCCTGGCCTATGCCATGCAGCAGCAGGGCAGTGGCACGACCTTCGACCTGGCTGCCGCCAAGCACGCCTTGCCTGCCAGTGTCGAAGTGATGGGCGAAGACCTGCCGCTCGACCCGGGGGCCTTCCTGCGCTTTGGGCGCGGGGCCTCCATTCTTGACCCGGCCACCCTGCCGGATGTTCGCTTTTATCACCATCTCTTACAGGAATATTTCGCGGCCCGCGAACTGTTACGACGATTCAACAGCGGCGAATACCCCTCGACAGCCTCGGGGCAGGCTTTATCTGCCTACTGGAAATCCCCGCGCAGGGTGGATGAAATGCCCACGACAGACGTGGGCGAGTGGGACCCCTTACCCGAACCACCCGTCACCGGCTGGGAAGTGACCACCATCCTGGCCTGCGGGCTGAGCCGTACCCCCGAAAAACTGATTGAAGCCGCGCGCCAGGCCAACCCAGCCCTGGCCGCCCGCTGCCTGGATGAAGCCGGCAACGGAAAACCTGAATCGGTTACCCAGGCTGTTAAACAAAACCTGCTCGCCGACCTGTACGACCCCAACATGCACCTGCGCGCCCGCTTGCAGGCCGGAACCCTGCTCGGCAAGATTGGCGACCCGCGCTTCCAGGCGCAGGAAGTCAACGGCGTGAAAGTAGTTTTGCCACAAATGCTGAATGTGCCAGGCGGGAAGTACATCATCGGCAGCAACCCCGGCGAACCGGATTCTTTCGAGCAGGAATACCCCCAACATGAAGTCGAGATTGTGCCTTTTGCAATTGGCAAATGGTCTGTGACGAATGCCGAATATGCTTGTTTTATGGCCGCAGGTGGCTATCAGAATGAAAGATACTGGCAGACTGACCTGGCAAAGCGCTGGCTTAAGGGCGAAGAAGTGGGTGGGGGGAAATCCAGAGCAGTTTTGGAAAACTGGAAACTCTTACGGGATAACCCAGGTTGGCAAGAGCGCGTCAAAGATGTCTGGTCTCCACAGCAAATTGAAGCATGGGAAGACTTGGAAAAAATGACCGAAGACGAGGTCAGGGAAATGGTTTCAAAAGAGTTTGCCGAAAAATCGCGTGCTCAGCCTGCCTACTGGAACGACCCGCAGTACAACAACCCTTCCCAGCCGGTGGTCGGCGTGACATGGTTCGAGGCCAATGCCTACTGTGCCTGGCTCTCGGCTCTCACCGGCCGGCCCTACCGCCTGCCCTCCGAACCCGAATGGGAAGCCGCCGCCAGCGCAAAAATCAGCAATCCACAATCTCAAATCTCCAATCACATCTATCCCTGGGGCGCAGACTTCGACCCGGCCAAAGCCAACACCCTCGAAGGCCGCGTCTTGAAACCTTCGCCGGTCGGCGCGTATGCCGCTGGGGGCGCAGTAGGCCCCTTTGGAACCGAAGACCAGGCCGGCAATGTGTACGACTGGACCAGCGGACTTTACCAACCTTACCCCTACAAGCCCAAAACGCACGAGAACCCCGAATCAGAAGAATACCGCGTCATACGCGGCGGGTCGTGGTACAACCTTCGTAGGCTCGCCCGCTGTGCGTATCGTAACAGGAACGAACCCGATGACTTCTACGTCAATATTGGGTTTCGGCTAGTTTCCCCTGCGCAATCTTGATATTGCTGTATTCTGCCTTCTGGATTCTGCTTTCTGCAATACTGGTTTTCTGAGAGGGGGGTGTGGGGGGAGACTTCCCCCCGCATGTTAAGCAAATTTTTTTCTGTGGGGCAAAATGCCATTTTGCCTTGCAAAGTAGCGCGAGATACTATCTCGCGCTACTTTCAAAAATCTCTCCGAAAAAGAGGAAAGTGTTGGCCCTACCGTGCAATATCCCCAATCCAAATCGCCCAATCGACTGATTCGGACAGGCGCGCGTCGGCGGTAATGAGGGGGATTTCTAAGTTTTTCGCAAGAACAGCGTAGCAGGCATCATACGAAGTCAAATTTTTCTCGCTTGCCAGTTTCAGGGCGTCCAGGGCCAATTGGCTGGTGGGTGTATTTTTAAAGGCCAGGTCGCCCAAATCGCGAATATCGGCAAGGGAATCTTCGAGTGGGCGGTGGAATCTGCGCGTGTATTTCAAGAGAATATTGGCGCACTCGATATAGAACAAATCTGGCACATGAATTTCAGCCTGGGGGTCCTCTGAAACCTGGCTGATCAGTTTTTCTGCCCGGTCGGAAAATTCTTCCTCAACAAACAACTTGATGCCTACGCTGGCATCCAACACAAAGCGATTGGGAATATTGCTCACCGATTACGATCCTCGTTCAATAGTTCCAATGAATTGGGTGCGTTACCAGGCAATTTGAAGCGACGACGTTGAATAGATTTCAACACGTCTGCGTGCCTGGCTCGTTGCTCTTCATCTTCAACAGCCTGCTCCAAAAGGGTAATGACTTGTGCTGTCAGCGAGCGGTTCTTTTGGTTGGCAAGCGATTGAATTCGCCGATATAAATTTTCAGGAACACTGCGAACATGTAAGGTATTCATTTGCGACTCCTCTGTTTACATTTTAGCACTGGTTGCGTTATGCAACAAGAACCTTTCGCCTTCAAGCCGTCCTATTTTTCTGCCAACCCCAGCAACTGGTCAAAAGGCGCATAAGCGCGGGCTTCAACCAGTTTTCCATCGGTATCGAAATACAGGCCTTCAAACATGCGCTTGAGCAGGTTGTGCTGTTCTTCGGGCGTCATCTGTTCCCAGAGCGCAGGGAAATCGGCGAGCAGGGGAATCAGGGTTTTCAGGCGCGGGTCGAGGCGCGGGTCGAGCAGGCTCAGTTCACGGGTAATCCGTTCGCGGGTGGTTTTGAGCGAGGCCAGGTCCAGCAATCCTTCCTGGTACATCTCTTTGTATCGCTCCAGTTCGCGCAGCAGGTTGTAGCGTTGGCGCTTATAAGTTGCCGGGCCATCTTCATTGGAAGCATACGCCAGAATGCCCTCATACCACGCTTCGGGCAGGCGAAGTTTTTTCACCAGTTCATGCACCTGGCCTTCGAGCATCTCGGCGGGCTGGCTGCGGTGAGGCCGGCGGGCGGGCGCGCCATCGGCGGGCAGGCTACGCATTCCCAGAATTGCGGGGTCAATTGCCGGGGGTGGGTTGATGCGCTGGCTGGCGGCATTGGCGCAACGATAAATGCGTTTGTTGGAGCCGTTCGGCGTTCCGCGCAGGTGAATGGAGCGGCTTTGGTCGGCCAGGTCACGGCAGATTGCGCAACGTCCGATGCCGGCCAGCAGGTAGGCGCGCTTTTGTTCCCTTGCTTCACCTTTGGGAACGCGGTTGCCCTTGGCATTGAGTATCGCCAGGTTCTTTTGCCATAAATCGACCGAAATCAAGGGTTCGTGCTGACCTTGATGAAGTTCATCAGGGGTGCGGCGGTTTGTGACGCCTACCCGGGCCGCTTTCGGGTTCTCGATGTTGTCGTTCATGTTCAGGTCAGGGGTCGGGTGATGCGAAATAAATCCGGCATAAAATGGGTTGCGGACGATGTCCAGGATGGAAGATGAACTGAATGGCCCGGGCGGGTATGAGCCGGGCACGCCTTTGGTACGAAATTGAATGACCAGATCGCTATCCGGGAGTTGGAATTGGGTGTTGTTGAGATATTCGGCAACTTCGCGCGCGCTTTTGCCGGCTGAATATTCATTGGCAATCAGACGCACGGCGTGCTGCTCCACCAGATGCGGCACCTGAATTCGTCCGCGCTGACTTTCGGGGCGGTCGGGGTTGCCATACAGCGGGCAATAGCCTTCGCCGTTTGGGTCGGTGCAGGTGGAACACAGTCCATTGCAGTAGCCCAGGCGATAGCCGCCATTGTGAAATCCTTTTTTGCGGCGGGCACTTTTGGCATCGCGCACTCGCTCCGAAGCGTTCCAGACCGGTAGTTCAGCTGCAGCGGCCAGTACGAAGAGCATGAATCGTCCGGTAAAAGAACGCGTATCCAATTTTTCATTCACCGATAAGAATTGTACGCCGTATTGCTGGAGCAAATCGTAAAACTGGATGAAACTCATCCCATTACGAAACTCGCGGTCGAGGTATTGCACCAGCACATGATCGGTTTCACCAGCCTTGATTTTGCGCAGTAAACGCTGGAATCCTTCCCGGTCTGAGTTTCTGCCAGTTTTATC
>DAOUML010000034.1:0-4653 GCA_034411635.1 Anaerolineales bacterium | reverse complement strand
CGGATATTGGTTTCTTGGCTCATCCAATAAAGTTACTCGATAAGTTCTCCAAAATCAAGCCTTGATTATTTCACAAAATGCTTAACTTGTGACTGATGGACTTAGACTGTCATTGCTTCGTCGCTGAAGAACGCTCCTCGCAATGACATAAAAAAGGCTGTTGGAATGGCATAAAGCCGCCCCAACAGCCATTTTTTTTATTTACGCAGGCTGTACCAATTCACGATAGGACTTGCGTAAAACTTCCGCCGATTTTTCGAGCAGGGTTTGCTCATCGGCGGGCAAATGCGCCTCAACAATGCGCTTTACGCCGTCTTTGCCGAGCATAACCGGCACGCTCAGGCAGACATTCTCCAGCCCATACTCACCATCCAGCAAGGTTGAAACCGTCAGCACGCTGTTCTGGTCTTGCAGGATGGCGGCGGTAATGCGCACCAGAGCCATGCCGATGGCGTAATATGTCGCGCCTTTGTAATTGATGATGTGATAAGCCGAATTGCGCACCTGGTGGGCGATTTTTTCGCGTTCTTGTTCCCAACCGCCGCAGTTCGCGCAGCGCGGACAATACTCCTCAATCGGAATTCCGCCTACATGGGTCATCGACCAGGCCATCACTTCGCTATCGCCGTGTTCGCCCAAAACGTAGGCGTGAACATTGCTGACATCTACATCGCAGTGCTGGCTGAGCAGGTAGCGGAAGCGGGCGCTATCCAACACTGTCCCTGAGCCGATGATGCGGTTTTTGGGCCAGCCTGAATGTTCAATGGCGACCTGGGTGAGAACATCGACCGGGTTGCTGGCAATGATGACCACCGCGCGTGAGTTTTGGGCTGAAATGTCGTCCATAATGCCTCGAATCATGGCGGCATTTTTCTGCAACAAATTCAGCCGGGTTTCGCCTGGGGCTTGCTTGGCCCCGGCTGTAATCACAATCACGCTGGCATCGCCGTAATCTTGCGCGCTGCCCACTTTGATTTGCACATTGGGGTAATAAGGCAGGCCGTGCGCCAGGTCGAGCACCTGACCTTCGGCATAGTCGCGGTTAATATCGCTCAGGGCGATTTCATCTGCAATTCCCTTTTGCGCCAGCGCGTAGGCAAAACTCGACCCAACCGCCCCGGCCCCAACAATAACCACTTTTCTGGAAGTAAACATGCTGTTCATAACGTTTGCTCTCTTTCGCTACAGGTAAATGGAGTGTGGTTTTTTTTTAGATAAGTTGCTTGAAAACCACTCGTGAAAAATTATACAAATAATATCTGATTTAGTCTATATCTGGGTGGGATTTCTAACAAGATACTTATCTCAGCCGGCCAGTTCGCCCAGCATCGTCTCGCCATCCAGTCCAAGCAGGCGCACGGTATCGACCTGATTCCAGCGCGCATCGGGCGCAATTGCGCTAACGCGCAGGTAATTACCGGTCAGGCCTTCCATGCGCCAGCCGTGTTCGGTCAGTTCGCGGGCCGATTCCCACAGCACCGCAACGGTTTGCCCGATAAACTGCTGGCGATAAGCCAGGCCCGATTCGACAAAAGCGGCCCGCAAAACGGCGTTGCGACGTTTGCGAATCTCACGCGCGAGGTGATTCTTCATTCGCGCTGCCGGGGTGCCGGGCCGGGCGGAATAGGTGAAGACATGCCCAGCCGCGAACTGGATTTCGTTTACAAAAGCGAGCGTTTCGCTGAATTCTTCATCCGTTTCCCCCGGAAACCCGGCAATAACATCGGTGCTGATGGCGATCTGCGGGCAGATGTTTCGGGCAGCCTCAACCAGAGCGCGAAAGGTGGCCGGGGTGGTTTTGCGGCGCATCCGTTTCAGTACCGGGTCGCTGCCCGATTGCAGGGGCAGGTGCAGGTGCGGCATGAGACGTGGGTTTTCCCAAAGCGAGAAAAATTCTTCGTCTAAATCCCAGGGCTCGAGCGAAGAAAGGCGCAGGCGGGGTACGTTGGTTTCGGTCAGAATGGCCTGAATCAGGTGGCGCAGGTGCAGGGATGGACTGAAATCTTGTCCCCATGAGCCGAGGTGAACGCCAGTGAGAACCACTTCTTGCGCGCCGCTGGCCTGCGCGGCGCGAATTTCTTCCAACACGTCGGACGCCGGACGGGAGCGGCTGGCTCCACGCGCAACGGTGGTGATGCAGAAGGTACAGACGTTGTCGCAGCCGTCTTGAACTTTGATGAAGGCGCGGGTGCGCTGGCGCAATCCGGGGAGCGCCAGGCGCGCCAGCGGCTCAAGGTCGAATTCTTCGCGTGGCAGGCCGAGCAGGTCAGCGACGAGGTGGTCTTTGTCGTCGTTGGGAATGATGCGGCGCACTCCTGGCAGGGCCAGGGCCTCGGTGGGGGCCAGCGAAGTCCAGCAGCCGGTTGGGATGACTTCCCCGGCTCCGGCGCGGGCCGCCTGTCGAATTTTCTGGCGTGAATCGGCGGCGGCTTCGCTGGTGACGGAGCAGGTGTTGACAACGACCAGATCGGCGGCTGCTGCCGATTCGGCGATTTCGTGTCCCTGGGCGCGGAACTGGCGCGCCATTTGTTCAATTTCGGCCTGATTCAGCCGGCAGCCGACCATATCAAGGTAGATTTTCATTGCTGCGTTACCTGTATACCTGTCCTGATCCAACATCGGCGCAACTCTGAAAGCGTTGCGTGCTGGTTAATTTGTCATTTCGACGAGCGACAGCGAGGAGAAATCTGCGCGCTAGCGGGCAAGATTTCTCGTTAGGTCTCGATAAGGTCTCGATGGGTCTCGATGAACTACTCGACCCAACGACTCGACCACCGCGCTCGAAATGACAGACTGGGTTGCGTTTTGGGAGTTGCGCCCATAATACTATACCATCTTACGCAACGCAACTTCCAAGAGGATAGCACAGCGATTCCAAATTTGAAAGTAACTACCTACCCTCACCCTAGCCCTCTCCCGAAGGGAGAGGGAAGCGAACATATAAAACGGATTTTTTTCTGAAAGTGACAGAAGCGTCCCTGTTTTCTCCCTCTCCCACCGGGAGAGGGGCCGGGGGTGAGGGTGGGTAGGCAGTTACGATTTAACAGAAAAACACCAATGGAAAGAGTATAGTAAAATCACCTCGTTTTACACTTACCACCCCATTGGAGACAACGTGAACTTCAACCAAATCTGCATTCTGGGCCTGGGCTACATCGGCCTGCCGACCGCCAGCGCATTTGCCAGCCATGGCGTCAAAGTCATCGGCGTAGACGTGAACCAAAAAGTCATCGAAACCCTGCAAGCCGGAAAAATCCACATCCACGAACCCGGCCTGGGCGAAGCCGTAAAACAGGCCATCGCCAGCGGCAACCTGAGCGTCGCCACCAGCCCGCAGCCCGCCGATGCCTTCCTGATCGCCGTCCCAACCCCCTTCTACGACGATAAACGCGCCGACATGCGCGCCGTCACCTCCGCCGCTGAAGCCATTGTGCCGCACCTGCGGCCCGGCAACCTGGTGGTACTCGAATCGACTTCCCCACCGCGCACCACCGTCGACCTGCTCGCGCCGATTCTCGAAAAATCCGGCCTGAAAGCCGGCACAGACTTCCACCTGGCCTACTCGCCGGAGCGCGTGTTGCCGGGTCAAATCCTGCGCGAACTGATCGAAAATGCGCGCGTCATCGGCGGAATCACCCCGCAGTCGGCCCAGGCCGGGCATGACCTGTACGCCATCTTCGTTAGGGGCGAAATCATCCAGACCGACGCCACCACCGCCGAGATGGTCAAACTGATGGAAAACACCTCCCGCGATGTCAATATCGCCATCGCCAACGAATTCGCCCGCCTCGCCGACCGCTTCGGCGTGGACGTGTGGGAAGCCATCAGCCTGGCGAATCGCCATCCGCGCGTCAATATTCTCAATCCCGGCCCCGGCGTCGGCGGACACTGCATCAGCGTCGACCCCTGGTTCTTTGTCGAAGCAGCCCCCGACCTGACCCAACTCATCCGCCAGGCCCGCCAGGTCAACGACTCGCAACCGGGTTTCGTCGTGGCCCTCGTCCGTGAAATTCTGGGCGACCTGCGCGGCAGGCGCATCGCTGCCCTCGGCCTGGCCTACAAGCCGGACGTGGATGACCTGCGCGAAAGCCCGGCGGCTGAAATCGTCCACCTGCTGCAAAAGGAGGGGGCCGTCGTAAAAGCCTACGAACCCTACAAACCCGACGCCGGGCTGACCGGTATCGACGCCGCGCCAACGCTGGAAACCGCCCTGGCCGAAGCCGACCTGGTGCTTTTGCTCGTCAACCACAGCCCCTTCCGCGCCTTAACGCCCGCGCAACTGGCCGAAAAAACAAACAGCCGCCTGTTGGTGGATACCGTCGGCGGCTGGAATGGCCCGGGCTGGGCCATTGCTGGGTTTGAACTACGCAAACTTGGGGTCAGGAAGTAGATTCTTCCTCGCAACTGTAACGCCCGACAATGCGCAAAATGTCGAATCCCTCGGCGAAGGGCAATTCGGCCAGGGTCCCGTGTCGAATCATGGTCGCTTTGAGCAGGTCGCGCTGGAAGTAGTATTTATCGGCGTAAGTATCGTATTGTGCCAGGGCCTCCAACTTGGCCTCGACATCCGCCTCGCTGACTTCGACCAGGAAATGCGGGAAGAAGTTGTAACTGGAGCGCACCACGTCGAAGCCCAGCACGGTGATTCCGCGA
>DAOUML010000033.1:0-5145 GCA_034411635.1 Anaerolineales bacterium | reverse complement strand
AGATAGGTGCGCATGAGTGGCGTATTATCCAGGCGAAGCGAGGGATTTGTCCCGAAGTTGGTATCGGGGTAGTCTTGGGCTACATAAGTATCAGCAACTGCGGTAAAGGTAAGATTCGTTTCTGGTGTTGCAGTCGGGAGGACGCTCGTTGCAGTCGGAGGGACGCTCGTTGCAGTCGGGGGTATGCTTGTCGCAGTCGGGGGGACGCTCGTTGCAGTCGGAGGGACGCTCGTTGCAGTCGGAGGGACGCTTGTTGCAGTCGGAGGGACGCTCGTTGCAGTCGGGGGGATTCTTGTCGCAGTTGGAGGGACTCTCGTAGCAGTTGGAGGGACGCTTGTTGCGGTGGGGGTATGGGTTGCGGCCTGAGAGATAGTGGATACAATAAGGTGCGGGGCGTTATTGTCTGAGTCTCTCGATGCGATTTTGATGGTTGTGTCGCTGGTGGTTGTTAGCACTAAAGTATAGTTACCTTCGGCCTTGATATAACTACTGATGTCGACCTCTGTCCATGTCTCGCTGGAAAAGGCCTGCGAATTGTTGATGTGAACTCCTGCTGCTGGGGAATTCTCGAAGGTCATGGTATTCTCATTCCAATTCTTGTCCGAAACAGCATAAACAGCGTATCCAACGTCGTTGGCGCTGTTGGCGTAGAGGCGCAACTTGACAGACCGAATGGTTCCACGGCTTAAGCCGCTGACTGTAAAGCGCAGATAGGTGCGCATGAGGGGTGTGTTATCCAGGCGGAGCGTGGGATTTGTCCCGAAGTTGGTATCGGGGTAGTCTTGGGCTACATAAGTATCAGCAACCGCGGTAAAGGTAAGATTTATTGTCTGAGCAGATGGCATTGCAACGGTGTTAAACGATAATGCTTTGGCCTCAGCAGCAGTTGCAACTGTTGCTGGGCTGGAAAATTGGCTAACGACAATCATGCAGATGATCGATAGACTTAACCAAAATGTTGTTTTACTTGCTTTCATAAAACTTTCTCCTTTTGTTGTTCATTAAAAACTTGGTTGAAAATCCGAGTGCTATGGTGTTGCCGAAGTGTGATTTGGGGGGAAGACCCGTTTGTTAGCCCCCTGGACCTTCTCTCGATGGATTGCATTGAAGCAGATTTTCACCTGCGGTATTTTATTGCGATATGATGATCACTCAAAAACAAAACCAGCGGTCAAATTTTTGCCGCTGGTTTATTCCAGTTTCTCGGCAGCCTGGCAGTCATAGCGAGAAAATTCTGGCTGAAGACCCATAGCTTTGCGCCTCCGGCTTTCGCCGGGTTTGCCTTTATCAAAACTTATGTATTTATAAAAAAGAGTATAGTTTGCGGAACTGGGCTTTACAATGGGACTATAGTCCCATTGGCGCTTACGGATTTGAAAGGTTAAATGCACTCCTTTATTGCTTTAACCTTTGATAATAATAATTATATTTGGTATAATTCCCTAAAACACCCCAAAAAAACCGATTTCAGGCCGATTTCGGGCGCAAAAGGATGATTTTATGGAAAACGCTACCCAAGATAATGCGATACTGACTGATTTCAAAACCTGGCTTGAAAGCCGGGACGCTTCGGCGCGTTCGATTCAGGCCCATCTTTCAGACATGCGCCACTTCATGATCTGGTTCGCGCAGGCCAGCGGGGAGGCGTTTTCCCCCGCCGCCGCCGATTGGCGCGATCTGCAGGACTGGCGTAACCAGGCCGAGAAGGACTTCAAACCGGCCACCGTCAACCGGCGCATCTCTTCGCTGAAGACGTTTTTTGCCTTCGCCATTGAGCGCGGACTGCGAGAAAGCGACCCGACCCGGCGGTTGAAGGGGCTGGCCCAGCAAGCCCTGGCGCCCAAGGCCCTGGCTGAGGAGGATGTCAGGCGCATCCTGCGCCGGGCGCGCAAGGACAATCTGCGCGATTGGGCCATCCTGGAGTTGCTGGCGGCGACTGGCTTGCGTGTATCCGAAGCGTCTGCCTTGATCCGCGCCGACCTGGCTTTTGTCGGCAAAGGCGGCTGGATCACTGTCCGCATGGGCAAGGGCAAGAAAAATCGGCGGGTGCCGCTGAACGAGCGGGCCGCCGAGGTGTTGCGGGAATTCTTGGAAGCGGAGGCAGGAGCGGGGGAGTCCGCGCCGTTGTTTTCGTCCCGCTTGAAAAAGCCGATGACGGCTTATGCCATCTGGGGGGTGGTGAAGAAGTATGCCGCCGAGGCCGGGGTGGCGCAGGTTACGCCGCATTCGTTCCGGCATACGGTGGCGACGCGTCTGGTGCGCAATCCGCAGGTCGATTTGGTGACGGCGGCCACTTTTCTGGGTCACAGCCGTCTGGACACCACCGCCCGCTATGCCCAGCCGAGCGAGGCGGATTTGGCGAAGGCGGCGGAGACGTTGTAGCGGGGCTTACTTCTTGCGGTTCTTTTTGCGCGATTTCTTTTCCTGTTTGCGTTTACTTTTCTCTTTTTTGGCGGTTGATGGTTTGGCTGGTTGGCTACCATAATATTTTGCATCTGACTGTCGGTGCTGGGATAGCCAGGATTTCGGGGGGCGATGCGGGGTGATGCGTTCGGTGAGCAAGCCCAGTTCGATTTTGATGTCTTCGACATCGCCCCGAACCATTTCGTCCACACGGCCGCTGGCAAAGGCTTGCTCAATCAGGTCAATGTGTTCAACGGCATTGAGTCCAACCAGGTCGGAAATCAGGAAGGCGTTCAGGCTTTCGTCTTGCTCAGGATAGTTTTCAAGGGCCTCGACGATGATGCCGACGCAATCGGCGCGGGTTTCGGGATGGTGACGGGCGATACTTTTCAAGGTTTCGCAGGCCGTTCCGCGCGAATAGTTTCCTTTTGTTTTATCCAGCAGGTAGGCGCGCAGCGGCGCAATGGCTGCCGGGCCAATTTGCGCGAAGATTTCATCTGAATCGTTGCTCAGCCAGTCGTTCTCATCGTCGTCTATCTGCGGGAAAATATCGAGGATGGCCTGGATGGCTTCTTCGGCTTTGAGTTGGCCGAGCGCGCGCCAGGCATGGATTCCGGCGTACCATTCGGGCAGGTCTTCGTCACTGGGCCAGTCTTCGGGTTCTTCCATGAAGCGCAGGTCGTCGTCTTGCATGAGCCGAATCAGCGCCGGGACATCGGCCAGGGAGAGGCCCATCGACGGGTAATCGAGCCAGGGGCCTTCGGGACGGCCCAGTTTGAGCAGTTGGTCAACAGGTGGGGTGTAGGGGGTTGTCATGGATTTGATTTCCTTTTTTCGATGAATTCCACGCCTTGCAGCCCGGAAAAATGGGCGTCCTGGGTCCAGAGCGTGGCCTGGAAAGCGCGCGCGGTGGCGTAGATGATACTATCGGCCATTGCCAGTTTGTGTTCGCGGGAGAAATCGGCAGCCTGGATGGCGATTTCCTGATTCAGGTCAACCACCTGGGCGGTTGTCATCCAGGCAATGGCGGCCAGGGCTTCTTCGTCATCGCGTTGGGACACAATCCACTTGTAGACTTCGTAGATGCAGATGGTGGGAACCAGAAGCGCTTCGGTCTTGTGGAGTGCCGGTTTGAAAAAGGTTGTGTTGGGCCCTTTGGCAAAATATTCGAGCCAGCCAGATGAATCGACAACGTTCATCGCGCTTCGTCCTCTTCCTCGCGCTCGAAATCAGTATCCATGCCCTGCAAAAATCCCTCGGCTTCTTCGATGGGTGGGACGACGACCATGCGCAGGCTCTTTTTGTGTGGAATAAAGACGACTTTTTGGCCTGGTTTCAGGTCAAATTGCTTGCGGACTTCCAGGGGAATGACCACCTGGTATTTGGTGGAGATGGTGGTGGCATACATTTTCTACTTACTCCTTATCGAACGATTGTGGTAATACGATTATAGCACCTTCTCCCCCATCATTTCAACCGTTTCCACTCCACCGCCCGACGCGGAAGTGGAAGCCGAGATTCAAAAAGCCCGTAAGCCAACCGCCGCCTGAACGTTGTCACAAAATCGTGAAGATAAAAATCTCCCGTCGCATGACAGGAGATTTTTCATAAACGCTTACGCCGCGACTGCAATATACTCTGCAACCGTCACACTTTTTGGAATTGGCAACTTGTCTTCCAGCATTCCCTGTACGTGCATTTCAATGGCTTGGTGAATGTTGCGTTCGGTTTCCTGGCGAGTTTTTCCCGTCGCTACGCAGCCTGGCAGGTCGGGACAATATGCCGAGTAATTCCCGTTTGCTTTTTCAATGACAACAAGAAAGCGATACATAACTTTTCACCTTTAGCTATTTTTTGTATTCTTCAATTGCGACTGCTTCAAAACGCTGTTCAAAGTTCCAGTAGCCATTTCGTCGCTTGGATGACCAGCAATGGTAACGCGACCAGTCTTTTTAGCATGTTCCTTGACCCCCATGCCCCTCGCGGACATGGTTATCCTTCTCATACCCCATCACCATCTTCCCGCACTGGACACATTTATAGAACAGCCCAGAATCGGACAGCATCGGCTGGGTGGAATTGATGGCTAGCAGATTTGATATCACCCTATCCAAAATCAAACCGCTCCAGTTTCTCTCGCCGCTCTTCCCAATCTGGCATGACGCGTGAGAGCAGGGTGTAGAAGCCCTTGCTGTGGTTATGCTCGGCCAGGTGGCAGAGTTCGTGGACGATGACGTAATCAATTAATTGTCGGGGAACCATGACCAGTTTCAGGTTGAGGGTGATTTTGCCACGCGCGGTGCAACTGCCCCAGCGCGAGCGCATCTGGCGCACGACCACTTTTGGCAGGAAATAGCCCAATCGCTCAAAATGCGGCATCCAGGCGGTGAGTCGCTCATTGAAGACTTCCCCGGCACGCTGACGGTACCAGGCTTGCACCAGTTTCCCGGAACGGGCTTTTTCGCGCACCGTCACCAGGAGTTGTTCCCTGTCGAGCACAACCGATTCTTTTTCCGCAGGGCTGACCTGCACCTTGAGCCGGTATTGCTGGCCGAGGTAGCGGTGGGTTTCGCCGCTGATGTACTGACGCGGGGGAAAATCGAGCGAGTATCGCCGGAAATCGGCCTGCTGGCGCAGGATCCAGGCGGCTTTTTTGTGCAGGCGTTTTTCGATTTCGGCAAACTCACTGTCCAGCGGGGCCTCGACCGTGACGCGCAAATCTGGGTGGACGTGAATCGCCAG
>DAOUML010000032.1:0-4593 GCA_034411635.1 Anaerolineales bacterium | reverse complement strand
TTCTTCAGGTTTCGCTTAACTTGGCATGTAAAATAATAGATGCATTCTCCTCGCAAACCCCGTAACAACCTGGGCCGGTTGAAACGGGGTTTGGGTTTTAACACTCACAAATGCGGCGGAGGCCATCTCTTGATAATCGCAGCCCCTGGCGGGGAGATTTTCTTCTGGCGAAACGGAAACCAGCCCAATTCGGCGCGGACCGCCTGCTCTTTGAACTCAACCGCGCCCCAGGCGAGCGAGGCCCCCACCGCGCCGACCAGCCCCGAAGCCCAATCGTTCGCAAGAAACAGGGAGGCAACCGCCAGGATGACGCCCAGCGCCATCACATACGGCCACCATAAATAGCCAAAATAACGCTCCCCGCGAATGACCCACACAAACCCCAGGCCGATGATGAAAAATGTGACGATGCCGATAAAGATGCCGAAAAAGTTCATGCCAGTCTCCAGTGTTCAGTATCCAGTCCTGCTTGCGCCGTGCGCCAGCACAGGTGAGCGGAGGGTCGAGTAGCCGCGTAGCGGCGTATCGAGACCCGCAGTCGAAGGACGGTTTTCAGCCCCCCCAACCAATGCTGTCATTGCGAGGCCGTCAGGCCGAAGCAATCTCCAAAAGGTCAGCAACGCCCGTTTAACGAGATTTTCCCGGGCAGGGGGAGATTGCTTCGCCCCTACGGGGCTCGCAATGACACTGGCTCAGGAATTTTCCCCTGCGGTGGCTGGCAATCACGCCAACTCAATGCTCCCCAACCAACCTGGCCGCTTCCTCGGCCTCAACCGGACGCCCAACCGGGTCGCGGTCGAGCAAATCCAGCCTCGTGGCCGACGAAAATTCTGCCAGAATACGCGCGTGGCGCGGATTATCCGGGTTGGCCGGGGCATGACCAATTTTGACGCGCTTCTCCTGGCGGTAGAACTCAAAAGAATCCCACAGCAGGGTCACGCCGAAAATGCCAAGCGCCGCTGAAAGCGGCATCCAATCCGTCAACAGCGCGCCCGTCCACATCCCCAGGCCAAGTAAAACCGCGATAATCATCGCCGGGCGGATGTCGGTCAGGCGCGCCTCGATCACGCGCACCGCGACATGCCCCCACCAGATTCCCAAAAACGTCGCCAGCGCAGCCGCCAGGCCGGTCAGATTAATTTCCATAATTTCTCCAAAAGTGGCTTACAGCACGTCACTCATTAATTATAAAAGGCCCGCCCAGCCATCACCCAAAACTCTCAACAAACTCTTAAGTAAACTTATCGAAACTTACATTTTCATTAGCGCCCTTTCTACTAAAATCTAACGGAGAAAATAAAGCCCGGTGAAGGAGCATTTTTCATGTACGATGTCATCATTGTTGGCGGCGGAATCACCGGCCTGAGCGCCGCCTGGGAACTGCAACAAACCCGGCCAGAAACAACCTACGCCCTGCTCGAAGCCTCCAACCGCTGGGGTGGAAAAATCATCAGCCGCAGCATCGAAACCGAAGGCAAAACCTTCCTCGTCGATGGCGGCCCTGACACGCTCATCACCCGCAAACCCGAAACCTGGCAACTGACCAGCGAACTCGGCCTCGAAGGCCAGGTCGCCGTGCCAGCCTCCGAGACGAAAAACATCTACGTCCTCGATGGCGGCCAAATCCAGCCCATCCCGCTCAGCCCGGCACTCTTCTTCAGCACCCCGCTGCTCACCTGGCGCGGGCGGCTTCGTTTAATGGCCGAACCCTTCCAACCCACCCGCCGCGACGACGGCGACGAATCCCTGGCCGATTTCGCCACCCGCCGCCTGGGCCGCGAAGCCCTTGAAAAATTCATCGGCCCGGTGCTCGGCGGCATCTACAACACCGACCCGTCCCGCCAGAGCATCCTGGTCTCCTCGCCGATCATGCGAGAAATGGAAAAAGAATCCGGCAGCCTCGTCCTGGCCGCCCTGGCGCGCGCCTTCAAAAAGACCAAAGGCCCCAAAAAACCACGTTTTATTAATTACAAAAAAGGGATGGGGCAACTACCCGATACCCTGGCAGCACATCTCAGGGGGACTTTGCGCCTGAACGTTACCGCTTCGCAGATCGAACGCACCGACGCCGGATTCGCCGTTAAATTGACATCGGGTGAAACGCTGGAGGCGCATACCGTCATCCTCGCCACCCTGGCGCACACCGCCGCCGATTTACTGACGGAACTGGCCCCGGCCTGCGCTACCCTGCTGCGACAAATCCGCCACGAAAACATCGGCACCATCTCGCTCGTCTATCGCGACGAAGACATCCCTGCCAAACCAGTCATCAACGGCCTGATGATTCCGCGCCGCGAACAGCGCGCCATCGACGCCGTCACAGTCTCCTCGCGCAAAATGCCACAGCGCAGCCATCCTGGCTACACGCTCCTTCGGGTCTTCTTCGGCGGCGCAAAACCCGAACTGGTCACATCCGACGACGAAAAATTGCTCGCAGCCGTCCGCGCCGAACTGCGCGACCTGCTCAACATCCGGGCCGAACCCCTGGCCCACGACATCTACCGCTGGCCGGCCGGATTCCCGCAAGCCGAAGTCGGCCACCTGGAACGCATCGACGCCATCGAAGCCAGTTTGCCCGCTGGCATCTTTTTGGCTGGCAGTTCCTACCGCGGCATCGCCGTCCCCGATTGCATCAAGCAGGGGCGCGAAGCGGCGAAAAAGATTGTTTCATCAATGGTCGAGTAGCCCCAACAGGGGCGTATCGAGACCATCATTTTGGTCTCGATACGCCGCAAAATACGCGGCTACTCGACCATCGACAGTATTCCACCCCCAAAGGAGTCCCCCACCCCATGCCCCGCATCTTCAACAACCTGCGTCTCGCCCTGTTTCCAATTGCCTACGCCTTTAGCGGTGTCTTGATCGGCAGCACCCTCAACCGCATCATGATTGCCGAACTGGGTTATGCCGCCACGTTGGTGGCGTTATTCTTTGCCATCCCATCGGTCATTTCGCCCATCCGCATCTGGATTGGCTACCGCTCAGATGCTTTCCCCATCCTCGGCAAACGCCGCGAACCATACATTCTTTTTGGCGCGCTGCTGATTGGCCTGGGCGTGATTGCCATTTCGAGCATGATTACTTCCGGTAATTCGGCCTTGATCTTTGCCGGTGTGGCGCTGGCCTTCCTCCTGTTTGGCATTGGCCGCAACATCAGCCATAACACCTTCCAAGCCCTGGTCGCCGAACGCTACGACGGCCCGTCCCGCTCACGCGCGGCAACGATGTACGAGGTCGCCACGATGGTCGGCATGGTCATCGGCGCGGGCATCATCAAAGGCGCGCTCAAAGTGTACGAACCGGAACGTTTGGTGACCGTCTCAATTGGCGTGGCCGCCGCCGTCATGGTCCTGGCCTTCCTGGGCGCCATCGGGCAGGAGCAAAAAGGCAAAGTGGCCGAGGTCGCCGCTGAAAAAGCGCGCGAGGTCAAATTCAGCGAAGCCTTCCGTCAAGTGGTGCTCGGAGACCCGCAAGTGCGCCTGTTCTTCCTGATTGTGGTGCTGACTTTCATCGGCACGCTGGCCCAGGACGTTTTGCTGGAGCCGTTTGGCGGCCTGGTGCTGAACATGGATGTCGGCGAAACCACCGGGCTGACCCAGTACTGGGGCATCGGCGTGCTGCTCTCGATGTTGGCCAGCGGGTTATACCTCCTCAAAGCCCTCGGCCCAATGCGCGTCATGCGAATTGGAATGCTGGTGGCTGCCTTCTCTTTTCTCGGCCCCATCCTGGCCGGGTTGAATGGCAGCGTTGGCCTGTTCAAGGGAATGGTCTTTGTCATGGGGCTTGGCACCGGGTTGGCCGGGGCAGGCATGCTGAGCAATGCCATCAATTTCACAACCAAACTGCGGGCCGGGATGCTGCTGGGTGTCTGGGCAGTTGCCAACATGACCGGCAATGCCCTCGGCTCGGTGATGGGCGGCGCAATCGTGGATACCATCCGTGTATTGACCGGCAACATCTTCATGGCTTACGCCACCGTCTTTGGGCTGGAAATCGCCTTCCTGCTGGCCGCCTTCGCGCTGACCTTCCGCCTGCGCATGGAAACCGCCAAAGCCAGCGTAGAGGAAAGAGAAAAGTTAGCCTTCGCCACCGCGGATTAGAAAAACCAATAGAAAAATCGCCTCGCCTGAATATCAGACGAGGCGATTTTTTGTAAGAATGACGATCACTCAAAAATATACAAGGTCAGCGATTGAGGCGGCAGGGATAGCAGTCCGTCCGTCAGGAAGGGCTGCGCCCCCAGGTCGGCGGCGTTTTGTTCAGGGTCGAGGCGGATGACCGAAGCGGTGTCCGGCGCGCCGCCGGCGATTTCCAGCGGAAGGCGTTTTTCATCGTCTGCCAGGTTAATCACAATCAGGGTAAGGGCCCCGTCCTCGCGCCGGGCGGCATAGATGGAGACATCCGCCACGCCTGAGGCGCTATACAGCAGTTGTTCGCCAAAATGCTTGTAGATTTCATAAACATAATAGGTTGGGCTTGGCCCGTCGCGGGTGGCCAGGCTCCAGCCGCCCTGATTGTACGAAATCATCCAATAATTGGTCAGCAAAACACCTTCCTGAATCATGCGACCCAGGCTATCGGCCCACCAAATGG
>DAOUML010000031.1:0-3426 GCA_034411635.1 Anaerolineales bacterium | reverse complement strand
GCCGCGCGCGCAAAAACAACCGCATCGCCCTCGCCGCGTTTGGCCTTGATGGCCTCGAACACGGTCTGGTTGTAAATTTGGGCGTAGTAATTGTGCATCTTGCGCGGGTCGGAACCGTCGAACCAGGCCACATCGTCCACCGGAATGCGCTCGCCAAAATCGGTCTTGAAGGCGTCCACGCCCATCTCCATCAGCGCGTCCAGTTTCGCGGCAAACCAGGCGCGGGCCGCCGGGTTGGTAAAGTCCACAATCCCCATGCCGGCCTGCCACATATCCCACTGCCAGACCGTGCCATCCGTCCGCTTGAGCAGGTAGCCACCGGCCATGCCCTCGTCAAACAGGGCCGAACGCTGGGCGATGTAGGGGTTGATCCACACGCAAACCTTCAGCCCGCGTTCATGCAAGCGCGCCAACAAGCCAGCCGGGTCGGGGAAAACGCGCTTGTCCCAGGCAAAATCAGTCCAGTTGAACTCGCGCATCCAAAAACAATCAAAGTGAAAGACGCTCAACGGAATACCGCGCTCGGCCATGCCGTCAATAAAACGCATCACCGTCGCTTCGTCATAATCGGTGGTAAACGAAGTCGAGAGCCACAGGCCAAACGACCAGGCCGGGGGTAAACTCGGTTTGCCGGTCAGGGCGGTGTAACACGCCAGAATCTCGCCCGGGGTCGGGCCATAAATCACGAAATAATCGAGCGTTTCGCCCGGCACGCTGAACTGCACCCGCTCGACCTTCTCAGAACCGACCTCGAACGAAACCCGCTCCGGGTGGTTGACAAACACGCCGTAGCCGCGATTGGTCAGGTAAAACGGGATATTTTTATAAGCCTGCTCGCTCGACGTGCCGCCGTCCTCGTTCCAAATATCCACCACCTGCCCATTTTTGATGAACGGCGTAAAACGCTCGCCCAGGCCATACACATACTCGCCCACGCCCAAATCGAGTTGTTCGTGGATGTACCGTCCGCCAGGCGTATCGACGAAGCCCAGGGCGCGCCACCCGCTCCCGGTCAGTTTCCTGCCCCCAGCGTGGAACGCGACTCCCCACGAGTCGCCCCTCGTTACCCGAACCGTCAACGCCCCGGAAGTGAGTTCGGCGGCTGAGTCCGCTATCTCAATCTTCGGCGTAACCGGCCCCTCAAAAATCTGGAACTGCGGCTGGGGCGTTTTGCCGCCCTTGTGGTGCGTCACCTGCACGCGGATGACGCCCTCCATCGGCGCAGAGTAGCGCGCCGTCAGCATCGGCAGGTTGAGCGTATGCCCGCGCTGTTCGATGACGCGGGTGGGGGCGTAAACGGTCAGCGATTGACCGTCCGATTCAATATCATAAGCCTGCGCGGCGAAGTTCGGCGCATAACCGGGGCGCATTTGCCAGTAGCCATCCGTAAATTTCATGGGGATTCCTCCGAGTACAGGTATTAAGGCAACAGCCCGGTATTTTCATCCGGGCTGTTTTTTATTGCGGTAATGTTGGCCCTACGAAACCACAACGCGCACTTCGTCGAGATGACCGGCGCTGCCAAGTTTTTCGTTCTTGTGGGCAATGAACCTGGCGTATTCGCCCATGAAAATCTTACCAACCGGGCGCAGATCGAACTGATCGGGGTTATCGCGGAAATATTCGCGGTGGACGCGCGTCCACACCAGGCGGCCATCGGTATCGATATTGACCTTGGTCACGCCCAGCGTAGCGGCTTCACGGAACTGATTCTCGTCTACGCCTTTGGCGCCCTTCAACTGCCCGCCCGCATTATTAATGCGCTCAACTTCTTCAGCAGGCACCGAACTGGAACCGTGCATCACCAGCGGGAAGCCGGGCAATTCTTTCTGAATTTGCGAAAGCACATCGAAGCGCAATCCCTGCGACCCGGTGAATTTGAAAGCGCCATGGCTGGTACCAATCGCAACCGCCAGCGAATCGCAGCCGGAGCGTTCAACAAACTCGCGCGCCTGGCGCGGGTCGGTCAGTTTGGCATTGGCTTCATCGACCGCCACATGCTCTTCCACGCCGCCCAACATACCCAATTCAGCCTCCACCACCAGGCCGCGCGCATGGGCGGCTTCAACCACCCGGCGGGTGATTTCGATATTTTTATCAAAAGGTTCGTGGCTGGCATCAATCATCACCGAACTGTAAAAACCACTCTCGATGCAATCGTAGCAGGTTTCTTCATCGCCATGATCGAGATGAACCGCAAAAATGGCTTCCGGGAAAACCTCGTTGGCCGAAGTAATCAGGCCTTCGAGCATTTTCTTGTGGGTGTAAGAGCGCGCGCCCTTGCTAATCTGAATGATGAACGGGGCTTTGCTATCCACGTTCCCACGAAACAGGCCCATCGCCTGCTCCAGATTATTGATGTTATAAGCCCCAATCGCATACTTGCCATAAGCGGCTTCAAACAATTTTTTGGTCGTAACAATCATAATCGTACCCTTCCTTTGCAAATAAGTGGAATTTTCGCCGCGCGCCGCGCGGACAAAATGCAACCTGACAGGCCCAGGCAGCGTATATCGACACAAGCCTGAAAACGACTTGATTATACCTATAAAGTCAGGCTATAATGGATGTTAATTCTTGCCAAATCATCATTTCCCTCAGGAGGAACCCATGAGCGATTTCTTTGGACGTGTTACGGGTGACCAAGACCCAATCAAAAAAGTATTATCATACATCCCAGGCTTTAGCGGATACATCGAACGCACAAACCGCCGCGCCGCCGACAAGTTGGTGCGCGATACCGTCGCCGACCGCTTCGAAGAACTGTACCAGCGCGTCTCGCGCCTGCAAACCGACCTGATTAGCGAAGGCGGCATCGAATATGTAGACGACCTCGAAAAAGCCACCCTGCAAATTCGCATTTTCGCCGACAAGATTCGCAACGCCACCTACGGCTACTCTGGCTTCTTCGATGCAGTCAAAATTAACGAAGAGGAACTGGCAAAACTCTACGCCTTTGATTCGGCCTTCTTCGACGTGGCCGAACAAATCAGCGCCGCATTCGATACCGTTGAGCGCAGCATCGGCAGCGACGAAGCCATTCGCCCGGCCATTCGCAACGTGGTGACACTCGCTCGCGAAGCCACCGCCACCTTTGAACGCCGCTACGAAGTAATCAACGGCGCCAACGGCGCGTAACAAAAGTAAAGCAAGTATAAACTTGTCAGACAAAGTTCACGCATCCATGCGTGAACTTTGTTTTTAATGTAAAATCAGACTATAGATGTATCGTAGGATTCAGCCTGCAAAAACGGCCAGAATAAAAGCCACCTGAAGGCGGCAATAACGCAAATTGAAGGTAACTGCCTACGAACTGATATTCGTAGAGCGACACATCGTCCCCGAATGGGGGTTTATGTCGCCTGAAAGCAAATTCTCAAATGCCTTGCTCCAAACGCGACTTGAAAGTCGCGCTACGGTAGGCAG
>DAOUML010000030.1:0-19463 GCA_034411635.1 Anaerolineales bacterium | reverse complement strand
CGTGAAAAACGATTTTACCCGACGCCTCGTTAATCAGACCCAGGGCTACCGTTTCGACCTGCAAGGCCTGGCGTGTTTGCAAAAGGATGCGCTCAAAGACATCCTCCATGCGCAGCGAAAGATTCATGCTGACGGCGCCCTCTGCCAGAGCGGTCATCACCCTGGCCTGCCGCTGACTCTCAGAAAACAGACGCGCATTCATCACACTCACGCCGGCTTGGTCGGCGATGGCCTGCATAAGGGCCATCGCTTCGGGGGTATAGGTACCTGGAACCGGATGAACCAGCGTAAGCACGCCAACCAGTTTCTCGCGAGCCAGCAAAGGGGCGCAAATGGCAGATTTGGCTCCAGAGCGGTCTTGCGCGTCATCTTCGCGGCGCAGCCAACGTTCGTCTTTGCTGGTGTCTGGCACAAGCGCGGCTTCACGATTTCGCACCACCCAACCAGCCAGGCCGCGCTCCACCGTCTCCCTGAGTTGAACGGTGGTATTTTCTCGCAATTGATTGCCATAAACAATCGCCGAATCGACCGCCCGACCATGATCATCCATCACCACCACGCTGCCACGCTCGCCGCCAACGTTAATTAAAGCGGCAAAAAGCACGCGCTGCAACATGGATTTCAAATCCAGCGCAGTGGCAAACTCGCGGCTGACTTTATATAATAGTTCAAGTGTAGCCCGTTCATCTACCGCCATAATTCCTCAATAGTGTGATGACAATTAATTGCATTGAGTATAGCACAATTGGCTTTTTTTCTCATCGGTTACACCCAAAAAATCGCAACCGATATTCGCAGCGCGACACATCGTTCCTGAATGGATGGTTATAGTATTACCGTCCAAGATTTGCATTGAACGCAAAAATTGTAGCGCGACATTTATGTCGCCCTGTTTGGTTGCGGCATGAATGCCGCGCTATGAAACGAGATGAGCCAAATTTGAATATGCAGCGCGGGCTTTGCACAACACTCCGTAGCCTGCGATTCGCCGCCTGAAGGCGGCGCTACACCGACATATTGAGAATTGCTGCAAAAAAATGTTAGCCGATATTCGTAGCGCGACACATCGCCCCCGCATAGGGTCTGTATCGCCTTGATTAGCGTAAAAAAACCGCCGTAAGGCGGCTGTGCTTGTTCAGCGATACCGCTCACAAAAACAGGGCAATGCAGCCCTGATTTTGTGAGCCATTTAAACGTTTAGCCGCGCGGCGCGCGCAATTCTTGCAGATGTTGCTCCAGTTCGGCGCGGCGTTGCTCGGTTGCGGCGCGAATTTCGTCCACAAAACCGGAGGCCCGGCCCTTAAGACGACCCCGAAGTTCTTCGCCCGATTCAGGCGCCAGCAAAATGGCGATGGTTGCGCCAACAATGCCACCCACAAATGTTCCAATCAAAAAACCAAAAGCGCTTCGCATTGTTTTCTCCTTTCAAATACCTGGTGAATGATTCAGCCTGCAATTCTTGTAACCAGGTTGGTGTATGAGTTGTGTAAAATGATTATAGGCCAAAAAACAACAGAATGGAAGATTGACGTATAATTCATTTGCTCGCGCGTATCCCATTGAACGCGACGGGCGCGAAACTTATTCACCAACGGCTGTCTAATGCGGTGAACTGAAGCCGGGTGCAAAGCCAACACCTTTGACCTGCTTTCTCCAAGGCCGCAAAACGAAGGCCCCTACCATTCCCCGGAGGGTACCCAGTATGTCTACTCCCACTATTTCTTTTAATACAGTTCAGACGGCGCGCAAAAAAGTCACCACGCTTACCCTGCGCCAGAAAAAAGAGCGCGGCGAACCGATCACCATGCTCACCGCCTACGATTACCCCTCAGCCCTGGCCGTAGACCGGGCCGGGGTAGATACCATTCTGGTCGGCGATTCGCTGGCAATGGTTGTGCTGGGCTACGAAAATACCTTGTCTGTGACGATGGAGGATATGCTCCACCACAGCCGGGCCGTGGCGCGCGGCGCGAAATTTGCCCTGCTGGTGGGCGATATGCCGTTTATGTCGTACCAGATTTCAGTGGAGGATGCGGTCCGCAATGCCGGACGCTTCCTGCAACAGGGCGGCATGGATGCCGTCAAACTCGAGGGCGGCGCAGAACGCGTACCCGCAATTCAGGCAATTGTCAGCGCCGGAATTCCCGTTATGGGACATCTCGGCCTCACGCCGCAATCGGTAAATCAATTGGGCGGATTTCGCCCACAGGCCAAAAATGCCGCCGCCGCCCGCAAACTGCTCGAAGACGCCCTGGCCCTTGAAGCCGCCGGATGTTTCGCCATCGTGCTGGAATCGGTTCCGGCCCGGTTGGCGGAATACGTCTCGAAGCGGCTCAGCGTTCCAAGCATTGGCATTGGCGCGGGCGCGGGCTGCGATGGTCAGGTGCTTGTCACCCATGATATGCTCGGCTTGTTCGACCGTTTCACGCCCAAATTTGTCAAAAAATACGCCAATCTGCATAACGAAATGCAGCGCGCCATTGGCGCATATATCGATGATGTGGAGACCCGACGCTTTCCGGCCCCAGAGCATACGGTAGCCATGCCCGATGCCGAATGGGACGAGTTTTTGGCCGGGTTGGAAGGCTGAATCTGCCAAAGAACAATTTCACCGACCCTGCCCCGCCGGGGATTGGAAACCCCCGGCTATTCCTACGAAGCCGCCTGAAGGCGACTGATTCGCGTATGAGATATGACACGAATTCCATCCTAATCTGCGGCACGGGCGCGCTGGCGACTTTTTTCGCGGCGCGCCTTTCTGCCGTTGGAATTCATGTAACCATGCTCGGCTCATGGAACGAGGCGATTGCCGCGCTCAACCAAAACGGGGCAAAACTGGGCCAGGCGGCGCACCCCGTCCGGGCGGTGAGCGATCCGCGCGAATGCCAGGGCGCAAAACTGGCGCTGGTGCTGGTAAAGGCCTGGCAAACAGAGCGAACCGCCCGTCAGTTGGCCGAATGCCTGGCGGAGGACGGAATCGCCATCAGCCTGCAAAACGGACTCGGCAACCGTGAGACGCTCGCGGCGACCCTCGGCCTGAAACGCGTTAAAGGGGGCATTACTACCTGCGGGGCGACCTTGCTTGGGCCCGGCCATGCCCGGCCTGGCGGCGAGGGCGTTACCACGCTGGAAGCGCACCCAGCCCTGGACAGGCTATCGGCCCATTTAATGGAATCCGGGCTGCGGGTTGAACGTTCCGGCGCGGTGGAAAGTTTGGGCTGGGGAAAACTGGTCATTAACACGGCGATCAATCCGCTTACGGCGTTGTTCCAAATCCCCAATGGAAAGTTACTCGAAGACGATGCCATGCGCAATTTTATGGGCTGCCTGGCGCGTGAAACAGCCAGTGTGGCGGCTATGCAAGGGGTTGCGCTGCCTTTTGATGACCCCGTGGCAGCGGTGGAAGAGGTTGCCCGGCGCACGGCAACAAATTTTTCATCGATGTTTCAAGACGTTAAGCGTGGCGCGCCAACCGAAATTGACGCAATTAATGGCGCGGTGGCGAAATTGGGCGGTGAGCGCGCGTCTTTTAACCGGCTGATGTGGCAGTTGGTGCGCAAACAGGCTTCATGGTAAGATTTGGGCCTGTAAAATTTTAGCGCGGAGGCGTGTAAATGCGAAAAGTTCTTCTTTTGCTGGCAGTTTTTGTGGCAATTTTTTCAATTTCATCGGTGGCCGGGGCCCAAAGCCCTGATATTGCGCTGTCGGAATTGGTTGTGCAGATTTGGCCGGAATACGACCGACCCGAAGCATTGGTAATTTACGATTTTATATTGGCGCCAACGGTTTTACCGGCAACGGTGCAAATTCGGATTCCCGAAGGGGCTGAACTGCTGGCAGTGGCCCAAGAAACGCCGCAGGGATTGATGACACATCCGTATGAATTTTTAACCGGCGTGGACGGCTATGATGTTGTTGTGATGACCCTGACCGACACGGGGCGATATCGGGTTGAGTTTTATGAAGCGCTAACGCGCAACGGCAACCAGCGGCGCTATACATTCGATTGGCCCGGCGATTACGCGGTGGAAAATTTGTTTGTTCTGGCGCAAAAGCCAATTGGGGCGCGCAATTTTATAACAACGCCCAAAATGTCTGAGTTGCCTGGTAACGATGGCTTTTTGTATGCCCAACAGCAATTTAATAATTTGCCCGCCGGCCAGGTTTTTACGCTGGCCTTGGAATATGACAAGGAGGATGAGGCTTTAAGCATTTCCAACTTGCCTGTTTCGATTAGCGCGCCCATTGAAACCGCCCAGGGCAGCACGTTTCCCTTAACGACCAGCATGCCCTGGATTTTGGGTGGCCTGGGGGCGGTGTTGATTGTGGGCGGCGTAACCTGGTTCTGGTATTCAGGACGCGGGCGGCGCGGTTCGCAACCTTCAAAACGGAAACGGCACGGGGCGGGCGTGGAGCCTGAAGCCGGTGGTCAGGCCTACTGTTCACAATGCGGCAAGCGCGCCGAAGGCACCGACCGTTTTTGCCGGGCTTGTGGCGCGCGTTTGCGGCGTTAGGCTTTCAGGCGCGGGCTTCTTCGAGGGCCTGGTAGGTTTGCAATAAATGAATCAGCACCTGGTCGGTAAAGTTGTGCAATTTGGCGAGCATTTTGCCCCATGCCATGCCGGGCGATACATGGGCATCCTCATAGGCGTTGACCATGGCCTCCAGCAGGGTATTGCGAAAAAACAGAAACGCGCGCGTGGCGTCTATGGCGTTCAGTCCATAGCGACGCGCGCGCGAGGCGTATTCGTAGCCAATGGCATGAGATTCGCTAACCAGGGCCTGCTCATCATCGCTGGACATGTAATTCATCATCCCGCGTACCAGGGCCATGCTGCTGGCGCGATACTGCATCCGGGCGGTTTCATCCAATTTTTGATACCAGGCTTCGGCTTCAAGGCGTCCATCGGCAATTTGAATGCGCACCTGACCAATGGCAATTTGCATGGCAATGGCCGGCTGCAAGAGTTCGCGACGTTCGCGGGTGGTATTTTGCCACAGTTCAATTTCTGATTTGAGATAACGGCGATGTCCGCCGGAGGTGCGGTGGGTAGGCAAGATTCCCTTATCAGACCATACCCGCACGGTGGATTGGTGCAGGCCCAGAAGTTGGGCAACATCGGTCAGTTTGAGCCAGGTTTCGTTTTTGATAGACATATTTTTGGCGTTTTAATCGGTCATTGCGCCGCGTTCGATGGTCGATGGAACCTGTACCTGGCGATAAAACGATTGCGCATCGATGCGGGTAAGCAGGAGGGCGGCTGTGCCAAGCAAAATCACCTCCAGGCCAAAGACAACCATGTAGCCAGTCAGATTACTGGCTGAAACCAGGTCAATCACATCGCGCACAATACCGGCCATCATGTTTGCAAACAAACGCGACATGGCGTTGGCAAATCCCCATGCGCCGATAAACAGACCAATGTAACCAGGGATGGTCAGATCAAACATCAAGGCCAGGTTTGAAACAGTGGAAATGCCTGTGCCAACGCCGAGCAAAACAACGCCAACATAAAAGAGGGGCGCGCTTGCCAGCAAACCAGAGAAAATAATCAGACAAAACGAGAGCAGAGCAACGAGATTGCCAAACTGGGCCACAGTTTTACGCGCCAGAAATTTCTCCATTTGCCCGGCGGTCAAAATAGCAAGCAGGTTGCTCATGCCCCAAATGGCTGTAATTTGGGTGGTTTCACGCACCGACAGACCAAAGGCTTTGGCAGCATACGGTTCGAGCAAAATATCCTGGCTGAGCAGGGCAATCAACAAAACGAACAGATAAAAGAAAAATAGAATCACTTGCGGACTGCGGCGCAAGGCTTGTGTCATTTCGCGCAGGGTGTATACATCGCTGCTAATTTTCTTGCCAGCGGAGCGTTCTTCAAGTCCGACCAGGCCAACCAGCCCCAAAACCAGCGCAATTGCGCCAACAGTCAAAAAGGCGCGCTGCATGGCTTCAGGGCTGTATGGGTCAACCATGCGCCCAACCAGAATGGCAGTAAAGATGATGCTGAGAATCATCATAAAGAACATAATCGCGATGGTACGTCCGCGCGCTTTTTCGCCTGAAATTTCTGTTGCCAGCGAAAAATAAGAAACAGATGCAAAGTTATAGCCCATGCCCCAGGCGCCAAAAGCCAACAAGCCCACAAGAATGCCTGTCAGACTATTTTCAGAAATCAGAAAAGCCACTTGCGGGGCAACCATGACGCCTGCCACGCAAAGCAAGACCCCCAAAAGAATATACGGACTGCGCCGAAATCCCAAAATGGGATGACGATCTGAATAAGCGCCAATTGCCACCTGCAACGGCGAAAAAAGATACGGCAAAGAAGCCAGAATCGCGACCAGGGTTGCCGAAATTGCCAACTCTTTAATCATCACCCGATTAAGAGTCGAATTAATCGGAACGAGGGTCATGGCAACAGCAACATGAATGAGTCCTACTTGGATTTGTTTTCGCAGCATCAACAGGTCCTGTTTGATAAGTTTCCGTAATTTTACAGGACAAAACCAGAAAATTAATGTAAGTTTCGGTAGATTTTTAGTAGAGTTTGGTTAAGAAAAATTCAGAAAACCATCATCTCGCCAGTTATAATTCGGACATGCACCGTCGACTTCTCAGCCTCGCCCGCTCCAGCGGATTCATGCTCGCCCTCACCGTCGCCCTCGGATGGGGCGGCGGAATCCTGACCATCGTCCAGGCCTGGTTCCTGGCGCGGGTCGTCCACGATGTTTTCCTCGGCGGACAAACCCGCGAAGCCGTCCTGCCCCTGCTCGGAATTTTGCTCGGCGCATTATTGCTCAAATCGGCCTTCGTCTGGGGCGCGGATGTCAGCGCCAACGCGGTTGCCCAAACCGTCAAAGCCGATTTGCGCAACCGATTGCTGACTCATCTCGCCGCCCTTGGCCCGGCCTACACCCAGGGCGAACGCACCGGCGAACTCTCCACCGCCGCCGTCGAGGGCATCGAACAACTCGACGCCTACTTCAGCCAATACCTGCCCGCCATCGTCCTGGCCGCATCCATCCCGCTCACCATCCTGCTGGTGGTCTTCCCCATCGACCTGCTGACCGGCATCGTCTTCATCTTCACCGCCCCCCTGATTCCCTTTTTCATGGTCATGATTGGCAAAGCCGCCGAAACGCTAACCAAACGCCAGTATGCCAGCCTGAACCGTATGTCTGCGCACTTTTTCGACGTGCTGCAAGGCCTGACCACCCTCAAAATCCTCGGCCAGGCGCGCGGACAGGCGCAAGTCATCGGCCAATTTTCCGAACGCTACCGCGACATGACCATGCAGGTCTTGCGCGTCACCTTCCTTTCGGCCCTGGCCCTCGAACTGCTGGCAACCATTTCCACCGCCATCGTCGCCGTTGAAATCGGCTTCCGCCTGCTCTATCGCAACATGGAATTCCTGCCGGCCTTCTTCCTGCTCGTCCTGGCTCCCGATTTCTACCAACCCCTGCGCAACCTGGGCCTGCGCTTCCACGCCGGCATGAGCGGGGTTACGGCGGCAACGCGGATTTATGAGATTCTCGATACGCCATTACAAAAAACGCAACACGCTGCACACTCTTCAGCGGCTCTAAACCTTGATGTAGCGTATTCCGTAAAGTTTTCTAATACATCCTTCACGCATGCGGGCCGTACTGCCCCCGCCCTCGATAAAATCTCACTCGAAATCCCCTCCGGCCAAATGACCGCCCTGATCGGCCCCAGTGGTTCGGGCAAAAGCACCCTCGCCAGCCTGCTGCTGCGTTTCATCGAACCACAAAACGGACAAATCCTGGTCGGCGAAACGCCCCTTGCCCAGATTCCGCCGGACCTGTGGCGCGAGCAAATTGCCTGGGTGCCGCAAAATCCCTACCTGTTCTCCGATAGCCTCGCCAACAACCTGCGCCTGGCCAAACCAGACGCATCCGAAGCCGACTTGCTCACCGCCTGCCAACGCGCCAGGCTGGCAGAATTCATCGCCGAACTGCCAGAAGGCCTGCAAACCCAAATCGGCGAACGCGGCGCCCGTCTTAGCGGCGGACAAGCCCAACGCCTGGCCCTCGCCCGCGCCTTCCTCAAAGACGCCCCCCTGCTGATTCTTGACGAACCCACCTCCAGCCTCGACCCTGCCCTCGAATCCCAACTCGAAGCCGCCGTCCGCGAACTGACCAAAAACCGCACCGTCCTTATCATCGCCCACCGCCTCGCCACCATCCGCCAGGCCGACCAGGTAATCATCCTCGAAGCCGGGAAGGTCGTTAACCAGTATTCCGGTTCAGCCGTTCTCCCCTTCGTCCAAAAACTCTCACAAACACCCAATCTCTAATCTCCAATCTCCAATGGTTCTCCTCCGCCTCCTCACCTTCCTCCGCCCCCACTGGCGCCACCTGCTGGCCGCTGTCCTGGTTGGCTTTGTCACCATCGCCGCCAGCATCAGCCTGATGTCCACCTCGGCCTGGCTCATCTCCACCGCCGCCATCGCCACCTCCATCGCCCAATTCGGCGTCTCAGTCGTCGGCGTGCGCTTCTTCGGCATCACCCGCGCCCTGGCCCGCTACGGCGAACGCCTCATCTCACACGCGCTCACCTTCAAACTACTCGCCGACCTGCGAGTCTGGTTCTACCAGTCCGTTGAACCGCTCGCCCCGGCCCGCCTCGTCACCGCCCGCTCCGGCGACCTGCTCAGTCGCGTCATCAGCGACATCGAATCGCTCGACAACTTCTACGTCCGCGCCCTGGCCCCGCCGCTCGTCGCCTTCGTTATCATCATTGGGATGGGGATATTCATGGGCATTCTCTCCCCTCATCTTGGTCTCACCATCGTTGCCTTTCTCCTGGCCCTTGGCGTTGGCCTGACCGCCCTGACCCTTATCCTGAATCGCGCCCCCGGGCGGATTCTGGTCGAACAACGCGCCCGCCTGCGCGCCGACCTGGTCGACTCCGTCCAGGGCCTGCCCGACCTGGTCGCCTTTGGACAAGAAAAAACTTACTTTAACAGAATCCAGGCTGCGGGCAGCGCATATTCCGCCACCCAAACCCGCCTCGCCCACCTGAACGGATTCCAATCTGCCCTCTCTACCTTTATCACCGGCCTGGCCGCCATCACCATGCTAACGCTCGCCATCCCGCTCATCAGCGCAGGACTGCTCCCCGGCGTCATGCTGGCTGTCGTCGTGCTTGGCACCATGTCCTCCTTTGAAGCCGTGCAAGGACTGCCCCAGGCCGCCCAACAACTTGAATCAAACCTGCAAGCCGCCCGCCGCCTCTTCCAAATCGCCGACTCCACCCCCGCCGTCAGCGACCCGCCCAACCCCCCCCCCCGCCCCGCCTCCGCCGATTTGACCATTAAAAATCTATCCTTCGCATACGAAACTAAACCACAAAGTACACAAAGGGACACAAAGGAAATCTTAAAAACACCGTCGTGTGACGTTGCGCCCTTTGTGGTTAAAAATGTTCTTTCAGAAATTAATTTCAACCTGCCCGCCGGGCGCAAAATCGCCATCGTCGGCACCAGCGGCGCGGGCAAAACCACCCTCGCCAACCTGCTGCTGCGCTTCTGGGACTACACCGAAGGTCAAATCCACCTCGACGGCCACGACCTGCGCCATTACGCCCAAACCGACGCGCGCCGCATGTTCAGTGTCGTCGGGCAATCCACCTACCTCTTCAACGCCAGCCTGCGCGAAAACCTGCTACTCGCCAACCCCTCCGCCACCCAGGCCGACATCGAAACCACCTGCCGCCAGGCCGAACTGCACGACTTCATCCAAACCCTGCCCGAAGGCTACGAAACCCTGGTCGGCGAACGCGGACTCAGCCTGAGCGGTGGAGAACGCCAGCGTCTCGCCATCGCCCGCGCCCTGCTCAAAAACGCCCCCATCCTGCTCCTCGACGAACCCACCGCCAACCTCGACGCCAACACCGAAGCCAAAATCATTACCACCCTGCACCAACTGATGTCCGCTCCCCTCCGCGTATCCGCTTCCGAATCCGCCTTCATCCGTGATTCCGCTAACAAGTCCGTTTTGTGGATCACCCACCGCCTCATCGGCCTCGACCAAATGGACGAAATCCTCGTCCTCGACAGCGGCAAAATCGTCGAACGCGGCACCCACGCCGAACTACTCGCCCAAAACGGCCTGTACGCAACCATGTGGAACCTGCAAAACCGCGCCCTGCTCCCCTGAAACACCGACCATTTGTGCTATAATTCTCAAGTCAGCACATTCGGTCTGACCGTTTTTTATGCCAGCCAAACCTGCCGCCAAACCCCACCCGACCCCCGCAAAGCCCAAAAGCGCGCCGCCCAACCCGGCAAAAAAAACGCCCGCCGCCGAAAAAAAAACGCGCCAGCGCGCAGCCAAGCCTGCGCCTGAACTGCCTCCCCTCATCAACCTCTCCCCCGAAAGAAAACTGGATCTGCTGGGCCTCGGCCTGGCATTTGCGGGCCTCATCCTTGGCCTGCTCCTGATATCCTCCAGCAACTCAACAGTATCAGGAACAGCCCTCTCCATCTTCTCCTTTTTGTTCGGCTGGGGCGCATACATCCTGCCAATCGTGCTGATACTTGCCGGCTTATGGCTGATTTTACGTAAAATCGAAACCATCCCGCCCATCTCCGTCGAACGCATTACCGGCTTCATCCTGCTCAGCCTGTGGCTGCTCATCATCCTTCAAGGAATCAGCGACAACCCAGCCGCAGCCGGGCAAGGCGGCGGCTGGGTAGGCAGCCTGCTCTACCGCATGTTTTACAACAACATCGGCTCCGCCGGCCTGCTCGCCGTACTGATTGCCTGGCTGCTCATCGCCAGTTCCCTGGCCTTCGACACCTCCATCCCCGAAATCATCGCCCGCCTCAACCCACTCTGGTTCGCCATCGCCACCGCCCTGCGCAAAACCGCCGCGCTCCTCCTCGCCCGCCGCCGCACCGCCCATCCGCAACAAACCGACATCGCCAACGGCTACACCCCCATCCCAACCAACCCCCAACCCGCAGAAAACAGCCCCCAACCCGCCAACGGATTCGCCCCCGCCCCCAACGGACAACCCCACATCTGGACCTTGCCCGATGTCAAAGACATCCTCCTGCCAGGCACAGCCCCCAACCAGAGCGCAGAATTTATCGAACAACGCGCCCGCCTGATCGAAGAAACCCTCGCCTCCTTTGGCGCGCCGGCCCAGGTCGTCGAAATCAATCGCGGCCCCACCGTCACCCAATTTGGCGTCGAACCACTCTTCATCGAAAACCGCAGCGGCAAAACCCGCGTCCGCGTCAGCAAAATCGTCTCCCTCTCCGACGACCTCGCCCTGGCCCTGGCCGCCCCGCGCATCCGCATCCAGGCCCCCGTGCCAGGGCATTCCTACCTCGGCATCGAAGTCCCCAACGAAGAGATGACCGTCGTCGCCCTGCGAGATTTGGTCGAAAGCGAAGCCTTCCGCCGCACCCGCAAACCACTCTCCTTCGCCCTCGGGCAAGATGTCTCCGGCCACCCCATCGGCGCCGACCTGACCATCATGCCGCACCTGCTCATCGCCGGCACCACCGGCTCCGGTAAATCGGTCTGCGTCAACGCCATCCTCTCCTGCATGTTGCTCTACAACACCCCCAACGACCTGCGCCTCATTCTGGTTGACCCCAAACGAGTCGAACTAACCGGCTATAACGGCATCCCGCACCTCCTGTCGCCCGTCGTCGTCGAAATGGACAAAGTCATCGGCGCCCTGCAATGGATGACCCGCGAAATGGATCGCCGCTACCACCAATTCGCCCAGGTTGGCGCGCGCAACATTCAAGATTACAACAACCGCCTCAAAGCCGACGGCATGAAAAAACTGCCCTACCTCGTCATCGTCATCGACGAACTTGCCGACCTCATGCTCCTCGCCCCCGACGAAACCGAACGCACCATCACCCGCCTGGCCCAACTGGCCCGCGCCACCGGCATCCACCTCATCCTCGCCACCCAACGCCCCTCCGTCGATGTCGTCACCGGCCTCATCAAAGCCAACTTCCCGGCCCGCATCGCCTTCGCCGTCGCCTCCAACACCGACAGCCGCGTCATCCTCGACCAGCCCGGCGCCGAACGCCTGCTCGGGCGCGGCGACATGCTCTACCAATCGCCCGACGCCCCCGCCCCGGTGCGCCTGCAAGGCGTCTTCGTTTCCGATAGCGAAATTCACCGCATGGTCGAATTCTGGCAGGCCCAATCCGAACTGGCCCCCCCCACCCACCCTGGCGGCCCGGTCGACGCGCCCGCCAACAACCTGCCACTCAAACAAATCCCCATCTGGGAAGAAATCGCCGCCGAGCAGGGCGACCCACTCGTCAGCGAGTCCATCGACCTTATCCGCCGCGAAGGCCGCGCCTCCGTCTCCATGCTTCAACGAAAACTACGCATCGGCTACACCCGCGCCGCCCGCCTCATCGACCAACTCGAAGAAAAAGGCATCATCGGCCCGCCCCAAGACGCCACCGGCGTGCGCCCCGTGCTCGATTACGGCCCCGCCGCCCCACCCAAAGAGACCTGACCACCATCAGGTATAATCGGGGGGATGTCTACCCTAAAAAAATTCCCATTAATCCTGCTTTTCCTTCTGCTGGCAGCCTGCTCCGCTTCACCGGCGGTCGAGACACAAACGCCCCCCAGCCTGCCCACCGTTACCGAACCCGCCACCCCGCCCACGGCCACCACCGTTTCCGTCCCGTTGGCATTTACCGTTAATGGCGAAGGCTTCCCCCTCGAAGAATTCAACGCCGAACTTGAACGCTACCGCCAAACCCAAACCAGCCTCGGCCTCAGCATTAATGACGCCGACGCCCGCCAAACCGTTCTAGACGACCTCATCGCCCAAACCCTGCTCGCCCAGGCCGCCCGCGAAAGCGGATTCAACCTCGAAGAATCAGCCTTACAAACCAGAATCGACGATTTAACCGCCCAACTCGGCGGGGCAGATGCGCTTTCAGCCTGGCAGCAGGCCAACGGATACGACGAAACAGGCTTTCGGTCGGCCTTGAAGCGGTCTGTCGAATCGGCCCATGCACGCGATCAAATCCTCGCCAGCATCCCCCCTACCACAGAGCAGGTACACATCCGCCAGATTTTGACCTATAATGAAGTAGATGCCCAAAGCGCCCAGGCCAGCCTGAACAGTGGCACCGACTTTGAAACCCTGGCCGCCCGCTACGACCCAACCACCCGCGGCGACATCGGCTGGGTTCCTCGCAACTTTCTCGACCTGCCAGCCATCGAAGAAGCCGCCTTTTCTCTGGAAATCGGCGCAACCAGCCCAATTATCAAAACCGAAATTGGCTACCACATCATCAAAATTATTGAACGCGACCCCGCCCGTCCACTGGCCTTCGACGCGCTATTAGCCCTGCAAGCCAAAGCCCTGAACGCATGGGTCGAAACCCGCCGCGCCGAGAGCGACATTGTAATTTTGATTCCGTAAAGTAACAGGAGCGATGGATGAACGCAACACCCGCAAAAAAAACAAAAAAGAACACCCGAAAAGGCAAAAACGATAACCTTTTCAACATCTTCAGCATCGTCTTCGTGCTAACCAACCTGTGCCTTTGCGTAGTGTTTTACACGATCTTCACCAACCCATACACCCTCATCAACCCCTTTCCACCCAATACCCCCATTCCGCCTACTGAAACCCCCACCATCACCCCCATTCAACCTGAAGCCACCTGGACGCTCTCCCCCACGACCATTCCCACCAAAACCAACACCCCGCGGCCAACCTTTACCATTCAACCCACCAACACCCCGCCCATACTGGTAACGCCCGATCCCCCCACCATCACCCCCTCACCCACCCGCACCGTGCGTCCAACAGGCGTACCTTACGCCAACACTATCCGCCTGCTTGATAGCACCACCTTTAGACCTGAAACCTCGTGCGGAAACTTCCTGCTTGCCGGCCAGGTGCTTGATGCCCGCAACAACCACATCGTTGGTCTCATGGTAAGAATGGGCGGATATTTACCCGGAAAATCATTTGCCCCGGCTGGCCTCACCACCCTGAGCGGAATTGTCCCCGCCTACGGCCCAAGCGGGTTTGAGTTTGATCTTGGCATTCAACCGGTTGCCAGCCGCGATACGCTCTGGATTCAACTCTTCAATCAGGAAGGCGGCGCGCTCTCTGAGCAAATCTTCCTGAACACCTCAGGCGATTGCGATAAAAACCTGATCTTTGTGCAATTCAAGCAACGCTAACCCAACCAGGGTCATTTGATGAGCCTAAACCTGAACATCCTCAGTCTGCATCGTATTCAAGGCCAGGAAAAACCCACCCTGCCGGGATTACTGGTCCAAAACCCGCCCAAACGCACCGCGCGCGGGCGCGAACAAGACCGACTGCTCATCTACCTTAACCTGGCAGGCAACATCGCCTACACCGCCGAAGAATACGCCCAAATCACCGATAAACTCGCATCCCGTTTTTACCAGACCAGCGGCTCGCTCACCTACGCCCTGAAAACCAGCATCGAAGCCCTTAATACCGTGCTGGCCGAGCGCAACATGAAAACCACCGGGCAAGGCAAATACAGCATCGGCATTCTGGTCATAGCCGCCTTGCGCGGCAATGCCCTTTACATTGTTCAGGCTGGCCCAACCCGCGTACATTGGCTCACCCAAAATGAGCCAAAACTTTTTCAAGACACCAACCTGGCCGGAAAAGGACTCGGTCTGAGCCAGAATACGCGCATGTACTTCGCCCAAGCCCAACTCAACCCCGGCGACCTGCTCGTCATGAGCGCAAACCAGCCCAAAGAATGGCAAACCGCCCTTGAGACCGCCGGGCAGGTGAGCCTTGAAACCCTGCACCGCCGCCTGATCACCATCACCACCGACAGTCTTAACGCCGTGCTGATCTCAATTAGCGAAGGCGAAGGAGAAAGTATCATCCTACCAGCCCTGGCACACAGCAGGAAAATGGAAGCCCCCCTCGCGCCGCCTGCCTCCGTTGTAGAGTCCGCTACAAAGTCCGTTGCCGAATCCGCCCCCATCCGCGAATCCGCTACAAAGTCCGTTGCCGAGTCCGCTCCCCGCCGAGAATCCGCTACAAAGTCCGTTGCCGAGTCCGCTCCCATCCGCGAGTCCGCTACAAAGTCCGTTGCCGAGTCCGTTGCCGAATCCGCTCCCATCCGCGAGTCCGCTACAAAGTCCGTTGCCGAGTCCGCTCCCCTCCGCCCCCAAATGGTTCACATCGCGCGCCGATCCGCGCGCTGGACAGCCCAGGCCATTCACATCGCGCGCGATTTCTGGCATAAAACCAGTGAACGAATCAGCAAGTTCATTCCCCGCCTCCTGCCAGGCGAAGATAATAACCCTGAAACCCAACTTTCAGGCGCATGGATGGCCTTTATAGCCGTGGCCCTGCCAATTCTATTTGTCACCATCGCCACCGCCATCTACATCAATCGCGGCCACCCCGCCCTCTACACCGTTCACTACGATTACGCCCGCGAAGCCGCCGCCCAAACCCAAAACATGACCAACCCTGCCGAACTGCGCCTCAAATGGCAGGCCACCCTCTACCATCTTGACCAGGCCGAGCAATTTCGCGCCACTGATCAATCGCGCCAATTGCGCCAATACGCCCAAACCTCTCTCGATTTGCTTGATCGTGTCACCCGCATAGAATTTCGGCCCGCCTTCAGCACGCCGCTCGCGAACAGCGTGCGTATCAGCCGCATGGCCGCCTCCGATTTTGATCTTTACCTGCTCAACGCTACCGATGGAAGCGTAATGCGCGCCACGCAAGATTCAGGCCGCTATAAAGTACAAAATTTTGACTGTCGCCCCGGCGTTTACGATGGCATCACCGTCGGCCCACTGATAGATATTATGGCCCTGCCGCGCACCAGCCCCGGTGGCGTAACCTTGATGGGCATGGATTCATCTGGCAACCTGCTCTACTGCGCCCCAGGCCAGGCCCCAAAAGCCAGTTTCCTCGCCCGTCCCTCCGCCGAACTGCAAGGCATCGACGCGTTTGCTTATGATGCTGGCATCTTGTATATTCTCGATGCCAGAGCCAACGCCATTTGGACCTATACCGGCCAGCCAGGCACCGCCTTCGCTGAACCTTTGTTTTTCTTTGAGCAAGATATTCCGCGCCTGAACGACTCGATTGGCCTGGCCGCGCACGGCGATAATCTCTACATCCTGCACAACGACGGCAAACTAACCATTTGCGCCTACAGCCGTCTGTTCACCTCCCCCACCCGCTGCACCAACCCGGCAGAGTTCAAAGACACGCGCCCTGGCTACCCCAGCGGCACGCAACTTCGAGACGGACAATTCCGGCAAATCATCTTTACCCAATCCCCCAACCCAACCGTCAATCTGTTAGAGCCAACCACCCGGGCCATCTTCCGCTTCAGCCCCTACTCGCTCGAATTACAAACCATCCTTCGCAGCATCCCTGGCGAAGAGGCCTCCCTGCCGTCTAATATGCCCATTAGCGCTATCGCCTTTAGCCCCAACAAAGCGCTCTTTGTCCTCTCAGATGGGCAGGTATATTTCACAACCAATGCCCCCTAGCCGTCAAAAGGAGCAAACATGAACCTCTTCATTGATTTTTTAATTTCCCTGTTTTCAGGAAAATCGCAACCGCAACCACAGCCGCAACCCATTGAACCGGTTGAGCCTGTCGACCTGCTCCAACCCGCCGCCATCGTCACCCGCAAAGTTCTACTTGTCGTCTACGACCCCATTGTTGAACCTGCCAGCGGAAAAAAACTATCCCAGGCGATGAACTGGAATCGGCCTGATGCCCTGAATGCCGCCTTTATTGCCGATATTCTCGAAACCAGCGGCGGATTGGCGCGCTACCAGATTGTTGACCGCATCGAAGTAGACGAGTTTCCTCTCAAAGCCGATGGGTTCCGCTACAGCGCCCAATCTTACGCCCAGGTCATGTCGGGCGCATCACCAGCCCACCAACCCGATTTATTCAATTACGATGATTTTCTGCGCCGCTTCAACATTCTTCAACGTGTCACCAATCGCGAAATCGACGAAGTCTGGATCTCTGCCTTCCCCTACGCAGGCCTTTACGAATCCACCATGGGCGGGCTGGGCGCTTTCTGGTGCAACTCGCAACCGATGGCGCGCACGTTCAGCACCTCACGCCGCTTTATTATTATGGGATTTTCCTACCAACGCGGCGTAGGCGAAATGCTCGAAGCCTTCGGACATCGCGCCGAATCGATTATGGAAAAAGTATATGCCCGCGAAACGCCCGAAAACAATCTCTGGCACAAATTTATTCGCTACGATAAAACCCACCCCGCACAGGCAGAATGCGGCAATGTTCACTTTGCCCCCAACAGCGACAGAGATTACGATTGGGGCAACCTGCGCATGGTCAGCAGCCGTTGCGATACCTGGCTTAACTTCCCCAACTTAACCGGCGCAGCCCGCCAGGTAAACACCAAAGACTGGGGCAATGGCGATATCCGCGCCCATCACAAATGGTGGCTTGAACGCTTTCCCAAAGTCGGCGGACGCACCAATGGCATTGCCAATAACTGGTGGCAATATATTATGGACCCCAATCGGGTTTCAATTTAGGCGCTCGTAGTTACTACCTACCCTCACCCTGCCCCTCTCCCAAAGGGAGAGGGAAACGGACACAAAAAGCGGATTTTTATGCCGAAAAAGACAATTTCGTCCGAGACTTCTCCCCTCTCCCACCGGGAGAGGGGTTGGGGGTGAGGGTGGGTAGTTAGTTACGACAAAAGAGGATAAATGTAATAAATAAAAATGACAGAATACAGGCGGAAATCTATATTGACAAAGATGGCAAAATGTTACAATTGAATCGCATCAAATAAGTCATTCTTGCATTCCCCAATACAGGAGACCTTTGTATGACCGATTTCAAACTAACCTACGCCACCATGTTCAACCCGCCAGAAGAACTGCACAGCCAATACGATGCCGCCCTGCAAAAAGTCAAAGCCAAATTCGGCGCGGAATACGCCATGCTGATTGACGGCAAAGACGTGTACGCCGACGAAAAACAGCAAGACCGCTCGCCCATCAACACCGACTGGACCCTGGCCGTCGTCCAAAAAGGGGACGCCACCCACGCCCAGGCCGCCATGCAAGCCGCGCGAAAAGCCTTCCCGCTCTGGAGCAAAATGCCCTGGCAAAAGCGCGTCGAACTGCTCCGTAAAGCCGCCCAATTAATTGAAGAACGCATCTTTGAACTCGGCGCGGCCATGACCCTCGAAGTCGGCAAAAACCGCCTCGAAGCCCTCGGTGACGTGCAGGAAACCGCCGACCTGATTGCCTACTCCTGCGATCAAATGGAAAAGAACGACGGCTACATCGTCCCAATGGGCAACGACCCACTGACCGATTACAAATCGACCAACCTGTCCATCCTGCGTCCCTACGGCGTCTGGCTGGTGGTCAGCCCCTTCAACTTCCCCTTTGCCCTGAGCGGAGGGCCAATGGGCGCGGCCCTCGTGGCCGGTAATACCGTCGTGCTCAAACCGGCCAGCGACACCCCCTGGATTGCGCGCCTGCTGACCGACTGCTTCCGCGATGCCGGCCTGCCCGATGGCGTTCTCAACTTCGTCACCGGCCCGGGGCGCACACTCGGCCAGGCCCTGGTCGAAAGCAGGGAAGTCGACGGCGTCACCTTCACCGGCTCGTATGAGGTCGGCATGAAGATGTTCCGCGATTTCGCGGCGGGTCGCTACATTCGCCCGATGATTCTCGAACTGGGCGGCAAGAACCCGGTCATCGTCTCGCGCCACGCCGATCTGGAACGGGCCGCCATCGGCATCGTCCGCTCGGCTTTTGGCTTGCAGGGACAAAAATGTTCCGCTGCCAGCCGGATTCTCGTCGAAGCCCCGGTCTACAACGACCTGCTGCCCATGCTCAAAGACCTGACCGAGAAACTCATCATCGGCGACCCGACCGAACGCGGAACCTACACCGGCCCGGTCATCAACGCCACCGCCCAGCGCGAGTTCCAGGAATTCAACGAAGAACTCTCGCAGGCTGGCGCGTTCCTCACCGGCGGAAAAATCAAAACCGGCGGCATTTACGACAAAGGCTACTTCTGCGAACCAACCCTGGCCATCGATGTGCCGTTTGAGCATCGCCTGTGGAAGCATGAAATGTTCCTGCCCATCAGCACCATCGGCAAAGTGGACAGCCTCGAACAGGCCATGACCATCGCCAACGACGTGGACTACGGCCTGACCGCCGGCTTCTACGGCTCAGACGAAGAAGTGCAATGGTTCTACGAAAACATCGAAGCCGGTGTCACCTACGCCAACCGTCCGCAGGGTGCCACCACCGGGGCCTGGCCCGGATTCCAACCCTTCGGCGGCTGGAAAGGCTCCGGCTCCAGCGGCAAAAACGCCGGCGGGCATTACTACCTCCCACTCTACCTGCACGAGCAAATCCGCAACCGCGTGCGGTAGATTTTG
>DAOUML010000029.1:0-4118 GCA_034411635.1 Anaerolineales bacterium | reverse complement strand
GTCCTGGCTGCGGGCGACATCTTCTTCTGTGACAACAACCACATCGACCGGCAAATCGACGCCGTGCAGGTTGCGGTAGATTTTCTGGGCCATCTGGCGACGATGTACCGGCCCGCGCATGATGACCAGAATGTCGAGGTCGCTATCGACGGTCATTTTGCCGCGCACCGCCGAGCCAAACAAAACAATCCGCTGCGGACTGGCAATGTCCACAATCCGGCGAGTGACTTCCTGGATGGTATTTTGCAGGGAAAAGACGCCAAAAGTCATAAGGTTTCTCCAGGGTCATTATACCAATTTCGGCGTGGCGCGAGAACTTGTTCCAGTAGCGCGAGATAACATCTCGCGCCACGCTCTACGAAGATTTGCCCGTCGTAATATCGCCTGTGACGCTGCCTTCAATCAGCACCCCGCCTGCGCCAACGGCTTTGGCGCAGGTTCCCTGGGCAATCGCGCCGTCGCCGGTCAGGGTAGCCTGGGAACTACCGCCAGCGGATTCGAGCAGGCGGGTCAGTTCTTGCAAGAAAGCCGGGTCTTCTTTGAGCAGCGACTTCAACTGGGCGCGGAACTGACCTTGCAGGTCGGCGTCGCCGGGTTCATCGGCTAATTGCGTGAGCGCTTTTTGCGCGCCTGGGTCGCTCTCGAACCGGCTTTTGACCAATTCCCAGACCTTTTGAGCAGCATCTGGCACCTTTTTGCCGATTTCCTGCGCGGTAACGGTCAACAGGACGGAGAGATGCGGCTGGAGAACATTCCAGGCCGAGGCAACAAGTACGGGAATTTCAATCATGGGTTTCTCCTTTTGGATGGTGGCGCAAAATGCCATTTTGCGTTACAAAATTTAACGCGACCCCGCTACGCGGGGAAGGCTTACACTTCCATCAGATTGTCGCTCTTGGCGCAAGCCAGAGTCCAGAGATGCAGAGATTTTAGCGCCTTATGGCGGAGAGAGAAGCAGCGGGGACAACACCAATCGGAAGCCGCTGACCGAGTTCCTGAAGTTCGGGTAGAACTGGAAGCGACAGGCGCAACGAGCCCAGTCTTCATAGCTGTCGAACGAGCCGCCGCGAAGGGAACGCATGAGGTCATTATCTTTAATAATTTTCTCAAATTCATCATTGATCAAGTACGGGTATTTACGCAAATCAACAACTTCTGATTTTTTATTGTCCCAACGCCCAAAAATGCTCCGCGTCCACTCCCAGGCATTGCCGCTCATATCTAGCAAGCCGTAAGGACTTTGCCCTGCCGGGAACGCGCCTACCGGCGAAGTGCCGCCGATGCCGGTCGCGTCATAATTGGCCCGGTTGGGGTCGGCTTTCTCGCCCCAGGGATAGTTGCGACCGTCGCTGCCGCGTACTGCCTTCTCCCATTCGGCTTCGCTCGGCAGGCCGAGATGCAATTTGTCCTGCGCGATAGCCTGGCAAAACAGAACACTGTTCCCTGATAACTGCTTGCTTATCTCTAATAACTGCTCTTCCAACCATTTGCAATACGCCAACGCATCGTACCAACTCACCGAAACAACCGGATGTGTAGCAACTAGATTGCTTTTCCAGTTGTCGAAATCATAACCTGTCGCTTCCACAAAAGCGCGGTACTGCGCCACCGTCACCGGGTACTTCGCCAGCCAGTAGTCGTAGGGCAGGTCGAGTTCGTGCTGGGGCTGTTCTTCTTCGCTAGAATATCGGTCTATCTTCGGGTCGCTGCCCATGATGAATTTGCCGGCCGGGATGCGGATGAAGCCGAGATTCGGTTCAGCGGGCAGGTAAAAATGTTCCGGGTCGAAGCGCGGGTCGCCCAGGGCCGCGAGGGTGTTTCCGGCCAGAACCCGCAGGGAGGCCGAGGTGTGCTGGTCTGGCTTTTCAAAGGCGCGGCAGAGCAGTTCAGCCTGGCGCTGGTAGGCAGTCGGGTCTGGTTTCTCGATTTCGAGCAGGGCTGCTGCCGAGAGTTCCAGCCCGGCCAGGGCCGCGTTTTCGCTGTGGTTGACCTGCGAGAGCCAGGCCAGGTACTCGGCGGCAAACCTGGAATAATCTATCTTGGCAAATCCATAGATGAGCAAAAAGACCTCCCGCCACCATGAATCGTTGACGTGCTTACTCAAGATGGGGAATGCTTTTTCGCGTTCCTTGGTCAGGTAACGAGCCGCTAGGAACTCTTGGAAGGTCAGGTGCGCAAACTGGAAGAGTTCGGCGCGCTCATCAAACAACCCGCCGCGCAGGCGCACGGCCTGGATGAAGGCTTCCAGTTTAACGACATCAATGCCCTGGTACTTTAGCAAGATGGCGCGCACGCGCTCCTCGGGGATGGCCGCCCCGTCGCGTCCGCCGCGCTGCATTTCGAGGGCCAGGAAGGACAGCCACTCGCGCTGTTCCTCCCATTCCCCGCCCCAGTTGACCAGTTCTTCCTGGGCTTCGTCCTTTTCGAGATACTGGGCCTGCAAAATAACCTTGACCGCCGCTTCATACAATTTGGCGCGCTCTCGTGGCAGTTCATTCTCGCCCCATTTGACGCTCACGACCATCGTGGTCATCAGCGGGGTGCTGACGAGGCGCGGCAGGTTTTGCTCTTCATAACGAAGGTTGATGGTGCGGATGTTGTCGACAATTTCATCGGTCTGGGCCTGCACCGCTTCGGGGTAGAGCTGGGCGCACCAGTTACCGACCAGGGCCTGGATTTGCTCATTGTCGAGGGGCTGGACATCCAGGCGCACGAAGTCATCGCCAAAGACAGCGTCATCGCGGTAGCCCGATTCGCGGGCCGTGACCATCACCAGGTTGCCGGGATAAATATCGTTCGCCAACGCCTCGACCTGGGCCCGCACCTGTCCGCGCTCGGTGCGGTTGACGACTTCGTCCAGCCCGTCCAGCACCAGCAGGCAACCGCCGCCCAGGAGCAGGCGGTCAAAAAAATCTTCCGAGAGTTCCAGGGCCGGGCTACGGCGCATCAGGTACCAGGGAATGAAGCCGGCCAGTTTGCCGGTGCGCGGGTTTTTGAGTTTTTCGCGTGAGTTTTCGGCGCAAATGCGCTGGTATTCGCGGAAGTAGCGCAGCGGGATGACCAGCGGCAGCAGTTGTTTGCGCTCTTTGGGCAGTTTCACCGCCGAGGGGTTGCCATCCAGGGCGGCCTGGGCCAGGCTGGCGGCCAGGTAAGCGGCCAGGGTGCTTTTGCCGCAGCCCGCGCCGCCAATTACAGCCAGTTGGTGATGGATGGTCAGCAGCGCAGGCAGCGCAATTTCATCACCGTCGCTGCGCCGGTTTTCAACCGCCCGCAGGTAGGCGCGCTGGTGGGCCAGCGGGTCGCCTTTGAATTCACCGGCCAGCTCTTCGATCTCTTCGCGGCGCGGCGGCGAGAAACGTCGCAGGGTGAGCGGCACAAACACATCCGCCAGTTGTCGGCGCGGCTGTTCGCGGGTGGTGGGCAGGCTTTCCAACCCGTACAGGCGCGCTCGTCCGTAGGCTTTGACCACCCAGGCCAGGTACTCGCGCAGGGTGCGCTCGAATTCTTCCTTCGAGAGATGGGCCTTGCCCGCCGGGGCTTCGTAGCGCGTGAAAAAGTAGTTGACTGTGCCGGTGTTGATATTGCCGCCGACACTGCCATCCACCATGACGGCCTGCGCCCCGGCTGCCTTCGCGCCCTTCCCCTGGGCGATGGCACCGGAGCCGGTGAGTTGGGCGGAAATTTCTGTTTTCCGGGCGAGCATGGAGGCAGTCATCGGGCTGCCAGGATTATCTTGAAGAAATTGTTCGATACCTTCAAGTTCTTTTTTGAGTTTCTCAATGTCTGCCATTGTCCACCTGCCTGTATGGATATTGTCTTTATTAGTTTAGCCGAAAATGGCGCGGGAGGCAATAAGGATGTCCGCCAAAGTAGACGGCTGTTCCCTGCCCGAAATCTCAGGCCAGTCGCTAATCTATCATTCCGCAGGCGTCTGACGATAAAAGAGAATCTCCCCCGCCAATTGTGACCCGAAACCCACCACATGTATAAAATTTGCCATTTTCTATACATGTGGTATCTCTTGTCGTTTGCTGACTATCCAGGAAAGCCCTTACTCTCCAGCACTTCCCACAGATCTTCGTGCTGGCTCGAAAACCACAGTTCGACATATTTCAGCC
>DAOUML010000028.1:0-2278 GCA_034411635.1 Anaerolineales bacterium | reverse complement strand
CGCCGCCGCCCTGCTCGGCCTCGAATGCGTCGTCTACATGGGCGCGGTCGATATCGCCCGCCAGGAACCCAACGTTTTCCGCATGAAACTGCTCGGCGCTGAAGTCCGCCCCGTCACCAGCGGCACCCAAACCCTCAAAGACGCCATCAACGAAGCCATCCGCGACTGGGTCACCAACGTCCGCGACACCCACTACCTGCTCGGCTCGGCCCTCGGCCCGCACCCCTACCCCACCATCGTGCGCGAATTCCAATCCGTCATTGGCCGCGAAGCCCGCGAACAGATTCTCAAAGAACTCGGACGCCTGCCCGAAACCGTCATCGCCTGCGTTGGCGGCGGTTCCAACGCCATCGGCGTCTTCAGCGGCTTTGTTCAAGATTCGGATGTCGAACTAATCGGCGTGGAGGCGGCTGGGAGCGGGATTCCGTCTGGCAAACATGCCGCCCGCTTTGGCGACCCCTCGCGCGGACGCCTGGGCGTGATTCATGGAACCCGAACCTTTGTCCTGCAAACCGAAGACGGCCAAATCGCCGAAACCCACTCCGTTTCCGCCGGCCTAGACTACGCCGCCATCGGCCCCGAACACGCCCACCTGCGCGACCAGGAGCGCGCCTTCTACACCTCCGCCACCGACGAAGAAGCCTTGTCCGCTTTCTCGACCCTTTGCCAGGCAGAAGGCATCATCCCCGCCCTCGAATCATCCCACGCCATCGCCGAAACCCTCAAACGCGCCCCCAAAATGCAAAAAGACCAGGTCATCCTGGTCAATCTTTCAGGCCGGGGCGATAAAGACCTGAATACCGTGATGGGAATCATTCGATAATTCGACATTCGATATTCGATATTCGAGCATCGAGTATCGAATATCGAGCATCGTCTCCCGGTCTCGGTATGCGACAAACCCCGCCGCTACTCAACCTCCATAAATCAATCACCATTTACCATTTACCAATCACCATTCACCAATCTCCATTCACCAATCTCCATTCACCATTCACCATTCACCAATCTCCATTCACCAATCACCATTTACCATTTACCAATCACCATTCACCAATCTCCAATCACCATTTACCAACCACTATGAACCGCATCCAAACCGCCTTCCAAACCACCCCCATCTTCATGCCCTACTACCCCGTCGGCTACCCGGACATCGCCACCTCGATAGACATCCTCGAAGCCCTCACTACAAACGGCGCGGACTTAATCGAAGTCGGCATGTCCTTCTCCGACCCATTGGCAGATGGCCCCGTCATCCAAAAAGCCACCCAAACCGCGCTGGAGCAGGGCGTCACCAGCAAAGACGTACTCACCGCCGTCGCCGAATTGCGTAAACGCGGCGTAGACATCCCCCTCATCCTGATGGGCTACTACAACCCCATGCTGGCCTACGGATTGGAGAAATTCGTCCATGACGCCACCGCAACCGGCGCCGACGGTTTCATCATCCCCGACCTGCCACCCGAAGAAGCCGATGAATTTCAGCAAGTGCTCGATACCGTTGGTCGAGTAGGCGGGGTCTCGATACAGACTACGTCCACTCGACCCGCGCCGCCGTATCGAGACCTACAACCGCCCCTCATCACCATGCTCGCCCCCACCACCTCCGACGAACGCATGGAAAGCATCGCCCGCAACGCCCAGGGATTCATCTACCTCGTCAGCGTCACCGGCGTCACCGGCGCGCGCCGGGACATCACCACCGGGCTGGACGAACTCATCGCGCGCGTCCGTCAGCACACCGCGATTCCCGTCTGCGTCGGGTTTGGCATCAGCACCCCCGAACAAGCCCGGCAAGTGGGCGCAATCGCCGATGGCGTCATCGTCGGCTCAGCCTGTGTGCGCGAAATTGGCGAGAGCGAAAATCCCGTCGAAACAGCCAGGCAGTTTGCGCGAAAATTCAAAAAAGCGATGAAGGGCTAGGCAACCATCCCTGCGCCAACCTGTGCAGCAATTCTCAATTTGAAACAAAGCGTGCCGGGTTTGAATATGTAGCGCGGGCTTTGCACAGCACTCCGTAGCCTGCGATTCGCCGCCTGAAGGCGGCGCTACACAGCCATATTGAGAATCGCTACAACCTGTGCTGCCTTCTCGCATTCATGACGGGATATAATTATGCAAAGTAACTGCCTACGAACTGATATTCGTACGGCGACACATCGTCCCCGAATGGGGGTTTATGTCGCCTGAAAGCAAATTCTCACTGTCTTACTCCTAAACACGACTTGAAAGTCGCGCTACGGTAGGCAGTTACTATGCAAGAGAAATTTTCACC
>DAOUML010000027.1:0-14444 GCA_034411635.1 Anaerolineales bacterium | reverse complement strand
GCCGTTGGCGCGCAGGGTGTTGTACTGGGCTTCCATCACGCCCGCCAGCGCGCCCATCAAGATGCCGCGCTCGCCGGTCAGGTCGCTGTAAACTTCTTTCTCAAAGGTGGTCGGGAAGAGATAGCCCGCGCCGATGGCGATTCCCAGGGCAACGGTGCGTTCCATTGCGCGGCCGGTCGCGTCCTGGTGGACGGCGAAACTGGCGTTGATGCCGGAGCCGTCGAGGAAGTTGACGCGCACACTGCGCCCGGAGCCTTTCGGCGCGACCAGGGCCACGTCCACATGCGGGGGTGGGACGACGCCGGTGTCATCCTTGAAGGTGACCGAGAATCCATGCGAGAAGTAGAGCATGTCGCCCTCGTTGAGCGTCTCGACGATTTTGGGCCACTGGCTGCGCTGACCGGCATCCGAAAGCAGGTACTGGATGACGGTGCCGCGTTCCGCCGCTTCTTCAACGGAGAAAAGCGTCTCGCCCGGAACCCAGCCGTCGGCAACGGCCTTGTCCCAGTTGGATGTCCCTTCGCGCTGCCCGACGATGACGTTGATGCCATTATCGCGCATGTTCATCGCCTGGGCCGGGCCTTGCACGCCGTAGCCCAAAACAGCCACGACTTCGTTTTTCAACACTTCACGCGCCTTTTCAAGCGGGAATTCTTCGCGGGTGACTACTTCTTCTTCGGTGCCGCCAAAATTAATTTTTGCCATAATAAGTTCCTTTAGAGATTAGAGGTTGGAGAGTAGGGACTAGATATTCGATACTCGATACTCGTTATTCGATGATTTTCGACCGCAAACTGCCCTTCGACTACGCTTCTTTGCTACTTGTTCACTGTCCTGAGCGGAGGGCGAAGCGTATTTTGCGAAGCCCGCAGTCGAAGGACGCTCCGCTCAGGACTTGGACGCTTGTCTTGGCACGATTAGCACAAAAACGACTTTTAGATTTGGAATTGCTGGCATAAAGCCTGCAAACAGGCAATTTCGGGTTAATAAAACTTTTGCCTTCCTTGTGCGTAAGTACATTGGCTTTGAAATTTTTTTCACAAGGATAGGCAATGGCTTCTTTTTCTTTTTTCGGCACCAATGATAAAACCACCCGCCCGGCGCAGGGACGCCCGATTGTCGAACTGCGCGGGGTGGACAAGTCTTACAAGACCGCTGTGGGCGACTACCCGGTTTTGAAAAACGTTAACCTGGAGATGAATGCTGGCGAATTTGTCAGCATTATTGGCAAATCGGGCAGCGGCAAAACCACCTTGTTGAACATGATTACCGGCATTGACCGGCCGAGCGGTGGCGAAGTGTGGGTGAATGATACCGCCCTGCATGAGATGAGCGAAGGCCAGATGGCCCGCTGGCGTGGGCGCAATATGGGGATTGTCTTCCAGTTTTTCCAACTCTTGCCGATGTTATCGGTGTACGAAAACATTTTGCTGGCGATGGATTTTGCCGGGAAAATCCCGGCTTCCGAGCGCAAAGCGCGCGCCCTGTACCTGCTGGGCCTGGTTGGGCTGGAGGAACATGCCTATAAATTGCCTGCCGCGCTCTCCGGCGGACAGCAGCAGCGCGTAGCCATTGCGCGCGCCCTGGCGAATGACCCACCCGTGCTGATTGCCGACGAGCCAACCGGCAACCTGGACTCAAAGACGGCTGAATCGGTCTTTGAGTTGTTTCACGAACTGGCCGCCCAGGGCAAGACCATCATCATCGTGACCCACGATAGCAGTCTGGCCAAGCGCACCCATCGCACCGCTCTGATTGCGGATGGCGAAATTGCCAATGAGTACGTTGCCCGCGCCCTGCCTGCCCTGGATAACGAGCAGTTGATGCGCGTTTCGCGCGCGGCGGTGGCGCAGACTTATGATCCGGGGGCGTTAATTTTTCGCCAGGGCAGCGATTGCAAGGATTTTTATGTGCTTGCCAGCGGCAAGGTGGAAATCATTCTCCAGCGCGAAAACGCGTCGGATGTGGTGGTGGCCCAATTGGAGCCGGGACAATATTTTGGCGAAATGCAATTGCTGTATGGCAAAGGCCGCTCGGCCTCGGCCCGCGCCAGCGAACACGCGCCTGCTGAAGTCTATACCGTCAATGGTGAGACCCTGGCTGAAATTCTGGGCGAATCAGAAATCCTGCGTGAAGCGATGACGAATACCGCCAACGAGCGCATGGCTCACAATCGCGCTGTGCTGGGGGATTAAGGATGATATACACCCGCTGGCGCAAAGTTTGGGCTGATTTTTGGGGCAACAAAACCCGCACCTTCCTGATGGTGCTGACCATTCTGGTGGGCGTTTTTTCGGTTGGTCTGGTGGGCAATATGGGCCGTAAGATGAATCACGATATGGAGGTTGATTTCCAATCGGCCAACCCGGCGGAGGCGACGATTTATGCCTATCCGCTTAATGAGGCCTGGGTGCGCGCGCTTCAGGATGTGGAGGGGGTTGGGGATTTGGAGGGCCGCTATAGTATGAGCGGAACCTGGGCCAACCCGGATGGCAATGAAATCACCATCCAATTTTCAACGGTCAAGTCCATCGAGGCGCAGCGCGTCAACATTTTGAAGCCAGCCGACCCGGCGCAAGGAATCTTGCCCGAACTGGGCCTGCACGAGGTCGTTTTTGAGCGTTCGGCCCGGCCGCTTGGTTTGGAAGTTGGCGATTTGGTCGAAATCGAATTGCCAGGTGGGGCGAAACGCACCATGCGCTTCGCCGGCTATGTGCATGATGTGACCGCTTTTCCTTATGGCATGAATAATGCGGTTCCCGCTTATATTCTGCCGAAAACCGCCGAGTGGATGGGCGCGGAGCCGGGGGTTTACAATCAGTTGCTGGTGAGCGTGGCCGAAAACCCCACCGACCATGAGCATGTTTCCCGGGTGGCTTCGCGCATTACCGAGCGCTTTGAACGCGATACTGTCAGCCTGGGCCAGGTTTTTATATTCAATCCGGGCCGTCATTTTGCCTGGGAGATTACACAGGGCGCAGTGTTTATCTTTGGCCTGTTTGGCTGGATGTCGGTGGTTTTGAGCGGGTTCTTGATTATCAATACGATTGTGGCCCTGATGACGCAGCACACCCGTCAGATTGGGATCTTGAAAGCCATCGGGGCCGATGACGGTCAGATTTTCCCGATGTATCTGGCCCTGCTGCTCAGTTTTGGGGTACTGGCTTTTGTCATTTCGGCGCCGCTTTCAGCCTGGGCTGCGGGCGCATTGCTTGAGTTTATGGCTGGGTTTCTGAACTTTAACCTATCTTCTGTCGTCAATTTTCCTGAAGTGGTTTGGATACAGGCCGGGGTGGCTTTGCTGACTCCGCTCATCGCCGGAATCCTGCCGCTTTATAGCGGGTTGCGGGTCTCGGTCCGCGAGGCGTTGGGGAGTTATGGGCTGGGGGGCGGGGCGCAGACTTCGTCTACGTCTGGCGAGTCGCGGTTGGGATTCATCCCGCGCCAGGTCTTGATTTCGCTGCGCAATGCTTTTCGGCGCAAGGCGCGCGTTTCGCTGACGATTGTTACCCTGGTGTTGGGCGGGGCTATTTTTATCGGCGTCTTCAACCTGTGGGCCAGTTTTGACCGGGTGATGGTCGAGGTGCAGGGCTACTTCCTGGCGGATGTCAATGTCTCTTTTACCGGCAATTATCACTATGGCGCAGTCGATAGGATTGCCCGCAGCGTGCCCGGCGTGGCAGGCACGGAAGGTTGGCTGGTGTATGGCGGCGAGATTGTTTCGCCGTATGATGAAAACCAATTGGATCAGATTGCCTTCGTTGCCCCGCCGGCTGATTCGACCCTGATCCGTCCCTCGATGGTGGAAGGTCGCTGGCTCGTTCCTGGCGATAAAAATGTGATTGTGATTGGCAATCACCTGCTCAGCATTCACCCGGATTTGCAGGTGGGCGATTGGGTGACGCTCAAGGTAGACAATCGCAAATCGCGCTGGCAGATTATCGGCATTTATCGGATGCCGGGCAACACGGTTCCGCCTTTGCTTTATACCAGTTACGAGTATCTGGCTCCGCTGGTGGGCATGAGCGGACAGGTCTTTGAGTTGCGCGTTCTCACTTACGAGAACGATGCCTGGTCGCAGAACCAGGTGTTGGGTGAGTTGCAGCGTCAGTTCAAGCAGCGCGGAATTGGCGTGAGTTATGCCCAGACTGCCAGTGCGTGGAATCAATCCCAAAAAAGCCAGACCGATGTGCTGGTGTATAACATGCTGATTATGGCGGTGCTGATTGCGGTGGTGGGGGGGCTGGGCCTGACCAGCACGATGAGCCTGAACGTGATGGAGCGCACCCGTGAAATCGGCGTCATGCGCGCGATTGGGGCCTCGGATGGCGATATTCAGCGGATTGTGATTGCCGAGGGGCTGGTGATTGGCCTGGTCAGTTGGGCTTTTGGCGCGATTGTTTCCCTGCCGATTACCTACGTGCTGACCTATGGCGTTGGCGTGGCAATTTTCCAGGCCCCGCTGACGGCGGTTTTTGGTTGGATGGGCGCCATTTCCTGGCTGGCTTGTATGCTGTTCATCGCCGCGCTTGCCAGCGCCATCCCCGCCTGGCGCGCATCGCGGCTTACGGTGAGAGATACGTTGGTGTATGAGTAGAACTACTCAAACTCTAACTCAAACTCTTCTTCCGGTTGCCAGTCGTCGCGCTGGATTTCGATATCGCCAAAGAGTGTTTCCTGGCGGGCGGCGACGCGGTAGCGTTTGATCAGTTCGAGCATCGCCAGGAAGGTGACAACCACCTCCAGGCGGGTTTTGGCATTGCGAATCAGTTCCCGGAAGGAAGCCTGTTCGCCTTTGCTCAAGTGTTCGGAAATGTACGAAATCTTCTCGCGGATGGTCACTTTGGGGGCCGAGATGACCGTGCCGAGGGCCTGTTTCTCTTTTTCGTTTTGGAAGATGTTTTCGGCGGCCCGTAGCAGATCTTCCAGGCTGATGTCGCTCAAATCGAGCCGGCCTTCGATTTTGGGCGGCGGAGCCAGGCGCAGGTAGGAATGAAAACCCGCTTTCTCGCGTTCTTCCATCCAGTTGGCGATTTCCTTGAAGCGTTTGTAAATGCGCAACTGACGCGCCAGATTCTCCGCCGGGTCTTCCTCGCCAGCCTCGCGTACAGGTGGACGCGGCAGCAAGGCCTCCGATTTAATCTGAATCAGTTTGGCCGCAATCACCAGGAAGGCCGAAATTTCCTCGGCCCTGGCCTCCTGCATGGCGCGGATGTGTTTCAGGTACTGATCCGTGACCATCGCCAGCGCAACGGCGGTAATATCCAGTTCGGCGCGTTCGATTAAATGCAGGAGCAAATCCAGCGGCCCCTCATAAACGGGAATCTGGACGGTGTAATTTCCGGTCTGGTGGCTGGCGATGTTTAAGTCCATAGCGGGGGGATTATACTCGCAAATCGATGCGCTAAACTGCCAAGTCAAAAGGCAAGTCGCTGATGTCGCGCAGCCTTCGGCCCTCTATCAGGGTTTGTAAAAGGTCAAGTTGGTCTTCGTTTTGGAGTTCCGTGGCCGCCCTTTGTAATTCATTCAAGGCGAAATGATAGACGCAGTCGATGTCGCCGGTTCCGAGTGCGAGTGACGCTATGCGCGTGGGCAATGGTTCTGCGACGACAACAGCAATGTGTGGGGTTTTGCCTTTGCGCTGGCGAATGAGATTAAGTGATTCCGAACGGGCATTTTGACTTCGGTCGCTTCTTAATGTCCATTTGCAAGAGATGCTGGCATGTAATATCAAACGGTCTGAATTGGCAGCCCGCAAGGGTGTCAAGGATGCCAGCGCGTTCCCTTCGACAAAAACTTCTTCACGGTTGATTTCTTGGTCGTCAAGAGGAATTCGCGCAATCACAATATCAGGCGCGATAATGTATTCATTGCCGATAAGGTTGGCAATGTCGCTGTTCACCTCGCTTAATTTTTTGAGACGCGCCAGGTGTTCATATTGGTCGAATTCTGAAATGGGGCTGCCGGTTTTATATTGCCATTTCCCAGGGCGGATATTTTGGAGTCGCTCAAACGCATTTTCCAGAAATTCCTTTGTTATTTCCTCGAATCGCCCCCCGGTTGTTTGCCCAGGCAGGTGAGGATTGTCTGTTTGCGAATATCCTATTTGCCCCAAAATGTGCCAGGCGATTTCCCTGCTTGATTTGTTGGTTTTGTCGGCAAAGTTCGGGTAGGGCGGATTTCCGGGCTGGATGCGGACAATTTCCTCGCAAATTCGTTGATGATATTGCGCGCGCAAGTCGGCAAGAAGCATGGTCATTCCTCTTTGGATGGTTTGTAAAAGCCGATGACGAATTCCTGGTTCATACGTTGCTGGATTTGGGAAGTGGCGTCGTGGTCGTTCCCGATGGGAAGCATGCGCCGGTTTCTGTCCAGGTTTCTCACGCCAATCGCCGGCACATCGAACCCAACCTGCTTCCCTATCTCAGCCAGGCAATCGCCGATTTGAATGTCAACGCCGCGTATTATCGAGGTTCCGACGACCAGAACCGCGACTTTGCCGGGCCGCAAAACGCGATATATTTCCTGAAGAACGTTCTTCATTTCTCCATAATAGCGTTGGACAGCCGACATTTTCTTCTTATCTTTGTCTTTAAGCGTTTTTAGTATTTGCTGTACGGTGGCCGGAAAAATGGTATTGGATATGTTGTCCATGCCATCATGCCCAATATATTGGCCGCGATGTTTGCTGAGCAAGGAAAGCGGAAAACCAAACCAAATCAAGGCAAATTTGTGCGCGCGCATATAATCAATTGCATTGGATGCGTATGGCGGTGAAGTCACCACCAGGTCAACGGTTTCGTCGCGTAGTGGCAGGGTTTGGGCGTTCGCGGCGATAACTTTTGGAGCTATATCCTGCCCATTTTTCCCTAATTCACCGCGCAGGTTGGTTCGTACCCGTTTTTCAAATTCAGATAAGACCGGACGCAGGGTTTTTGTAAGAATTTTCAGCCGCGCTGGCGAAATACTGCTCGAATCGTCATGCAGGATTTCATTTCCATCTTTGTCATAAACAATTTTGGCGCGATGAGGCCGGGTATGCGCCAAATCGAGCGCAAACGAAACGCCGCCGCTTTTGGTAATAATCAATGAAGAAAATGCAACTTCAAAGAAAAGCCGCAGGCCAGGCTCCTGGATTTGTTGAATTTCTATTTTTAGATGAAAAAGGGTTTTATATACTTCCGGCGCGAACCAGTAAACGATAAATTTTTGTGTTTCTTCGTCAAAATGTCTTTCAAATTCTGCCTGGAAGGATTGCTCATTCTGGGCGCGAAGGTTATCTTCCACTTTTCTTAATATCGCGTGCATGGTTTGCAAGACATGCTCTGCGTTGGGGTGCTGTACTTTTGCGCCGGCAATTCGCAATGCAAGCGGGTCTATATCCAGACCAATCGCTTTTCGCCCTGCCAGGTATGCTTCCAGTAAAGTGGTTCCAGAGCCGGCCATTGGGTCGAGAACGACATCGCCGGGTTCGGTCAAATGTTCAACAAATAAACGCGGTAATTGCGGGGGAAACTTTGCCGGGAAGGAATGAATGACATGGGTTGCATAGGCGCTATTGTGTTTGTGAAAATCCAAATCGCCGGCAAGCAGTGTTTCCAGTCGTTGTTTGATTGTCGTGCTTTCTTCCCAGGTTGAAACCACAACCGGCGTAATCGGCAATGCAAGTTGTTCTTTTACTTTGAGAGATTTTTCTGTGGTTTTCATGGCGTCAATTTTATCATGCCGGCCTGTGGGGCGACCCATTGGGTCGTAATGCCCGTGGTCACAAATTGCGCTTTTATGCTCTTGTGAAAAGCGCAATTTGTGACCGGGACGGGTATAATTCCAGCCATGACCCAACTCACCCACCTCGACGAACAAGGCCGCGCCAATATGGTCGATGTCGGCCAAAAGGACGATACCGAACGCATCGCGATTGCGCGCGGTGAAATTGTGATGAAGCCCGAAACGCTGGCCCTCATCCGCGCTGGACAGATGAAAAAGGGCGATGTGCTGACCGTTGCCAAGATCGCCGGCATCCAGGCCGCCAAACGCACCTCGGAGTTGATTCCGCTCTGCCACCCGCTCGCCCTGACCAAAGTGGACGTGGAACTGACCCTCGACGAATCCATGCCCGGGGTTCAGATTCAGGCCACCGCCAAAACGATTGGCAAAACCGGAGTCGAGATGGAAGCCCTGACCGCCGTCTCCGTCGCCGCGCTGACGGTCTACGACATGGCCAAGGCCGCTGAAAAAACGATGACAATCCAGAATATTCGTCTGGTCGAGAAGCGCGGCGGCAAATCTGGGGATGTGGTGAATGTTTGATGGGCGATAATTCGATACTTGGTAACTCGATGCTCGATCATTCGATGCTCGATAACTCGAATATCGAGTATCGAGTATCGAATATCGAGTATCGAATATCAAATATCACCCCCACCATTCAACCTTAAACCTGTAACCTTCAACTTTGGAGCTCCATGAACCGCATCAAAATCCTCTTCTTCGCCACCCTGCGCGATAAAGCCGGGACGCGTTCAACCGAAACCGAAATCCCCGCCGGGGCGACGGTTCGTGATGTGAAAGGCTTGCTGATTGAGCAATTCCCCAACCTCGATTGGCAAATTATGGATCACTGCCTGGCCTCCGTCAACCAGGATTACCGCGCCGACGAAGACGAAATCCCCGCCAACGCCGAAGTCGCCTTCTTCCCGCCCGTTTCGGGGGGATAAAAAACGATATTCGATATTCGAGTACTCGAACATCGAACATCGAACATGGAACATCGAATACCGAACATCGAACCTCGAATATCGAATACCGAATATCGAATTATCGAACACCGAGTAGCGAATATCGAACACCGAGTATCCAACATGACCTTCCCCCTCATCACCTCCATCACCGAAGACGAAATCGACCTGAACGGCCTGCTGGACGCCATCACCCTGACATCCACTGGCGCGGCGGCGATATTTACCGGCATGGTGCGTGGCGTGACCACCCGCAGCGACCCCGGCGGCGAATCTGGACGCATGCCGCACGAAACCATCTACCTCGAATATGAAGCCTACAAACCGATGGCCGAAGCCAAAATGAAACAGGTCGCCGATGAAATCCGCGCCCAATGGCCTGCCGTCGAGGGCATTGCCATCGTCCAGCGCGTCGGACGGCTCTACCCGCGCACGCCCACCGTCCTGATTGCCTGCACCGCTTCCCACCGTGATACTGGCGTCTTTGAAGCCGCCCGCTATGGCATCGACCGCCTCAAGGAAATTGTCCCGGTCTGGAAGAAGGAAATCAAGCCCGACGGCGAGGAGTGGGTCGAGGGTGAGTACCATCCGAAGCCGGGCGAGTAAATTCATTGCATAACCAAGTCCTGAGCGGAGCATCCTTCAAATGCGGGTTTCGTAAATTATTCTTTGTTAAGCGAGAATAACGATATTAAGGACAAAACATGAAATATAAAATTTGCGCTGCATTGAAAGAAGACATAAATACGGGCTGGGTTTGGGTGACGACTGATGGAGACTTTAGACAACGCTCAGTGGTTTGCATAAATAATCCCCAAACCAAGAAAAAAGTTTTCTGTGAAGTTTTGCAAATAGATAAGAATTTCTTAAAGCATTACAATGCTGAAGGTGAAAAGCGACAGGAGATAAATGAAGGTGATTCGGTGATAGTAATGAATGAATGGTATAGAAGTTTGTTGGGAGATTTGAAGACTAATTCTGAATATGAACTTGAAGTTTCCTCATCACAAGATATGAAAGGATGGCTATTTGCTTGCGCACATCATCCTCAAATAATCGTTAGGGTTGCTTATTGGTTGGCGTTGCTTAGTGTTACATTAGGCATGGCAGGTTTGATTTTTGGCATTGCTAGTCTTGTGAAATAAACTGTATTTTGCTTCTAATCATTACTTGAACCAAAGCCTTTTAACGCAGGACGAAAGTCTGTTTTTGGGTTAATTACTAACATTAAGGATTTTTCTATGCTGAGCAGTGTTTTGATTGTATTTGGCTTTTTGCTATTACTGGCTTCTTGTTCTTCAATGAGTGAAGGTATGTTTATATTTGGGATTATTTTTATCGCGGCTGGTGTTGCGATTGTAAAATATGGCATAGAAGATGTGAAGAAAAATAAATTGTTGCAGGCTGAAAATGAGAAGAAGCGTCTTAAAGAAATTGAAGTTGAGCAACAAAAGCAGGCTGAGATGGAGATTGAGCGAAGAAAAAACGCTTATGCCACAATGGCAAGATGGGAATCAGATATATGGAAAGATAGAACAAAAAAAATTAGCAAGCTGATGCTTGTAAAAATAGAAGGGTATTACGACTATATCGCTCAGAGATGGCATGATAGGCCCATGGATTTAATATTTTATTTTGCGAAGGAAAAATATTCTTTACAAATAAGCCGTGCGCAGGCTATTGTTGCTAAAGAAAACCTATCTGTTCCTGCGCCTTTATTTTTTTACGAAGATGTTGTATCAAAACAAATTACTAAAAGAATGATGTTGTTTTTTTATCAAAATAACTGGTATTACACTTTTGACGATATTGATATTCAGGATGCAATAGTACTTGTAGAAGCAACTTATAAATATGAGAAGGAAAAGTTACAAAGAGAAGTAGAACACGCCAAAGGCATTTTAAGTGCTGATACATTAGTGCGTGAAGATAGCAGGACAATTTCCGATAGTGTAAAAACAGTTGTGTGGAATAGGGACGGGGGAAGATGCGTTCAATGTGGCAGCCAGAAAAATCTTGAATTTGATCATGTTATTCCTTTTTCAAAAGGGGGAAGTAATACTGCGAGAAATATTCAGATATTGTGTCAAGACTGCAATCGGAAAAAGGGAAGCAATATTGTGTAAGTTCTGTAGCGACATAGTTATTATCAGACAAATTAAAAAATCTCATGTCCAACTCCCACCCCATCTTCCAAGACCTGCTCAACCCTGGCGAAAAAATCGTCTGGCATGGCAAACCGCGCCAGGGCTTCGTCCTGCGCCGCTCCGACCTGTTTTTTATCCCCTTCAGCATTTTGTGGACTATCCTGGCCGTCTGGTGGGAGATGGATGTCGTCCTCAGCGATGTCCCCTTCCAGGAAAAAATCTGGAGCATTGTCATGCTCTCGATGGCCGCCTACATCCTGCTCCTGCGCTTCCTCGTCGACGCCCTCTACCGCTACCTCACCTATTACGCCCTCACCAACCAGCGCATTCTCATCCACACCGGTTTTCTCAAAACCACCCTCACCAGCCTGCCCCTCGCCACCCAAAAAGAAATCCACCTCGACCAGCGCGAAAATGGCAGCGGCGACATCGTCTTTGGCCCGCTCGACCCCAAAGCCTGGATGCACACCGGCGGCGGCTGGATCAAAATGGGCCGAATGACCCAAACCCCGACCTTTGAACTGCTCGATGACCCCCGGTTTGTCCACAAGAAAATTCTCGAACAGCGCAAACGCGTCAAATAATCACCCATGAACATCAACCTCGCCTCCGAACAAGATTTCGACGCCCTGCTCCGCCTCGACCATCACATCAGCCCCGCCATGCTGGCCGAAAAAATCGCCCGCAGCGAAATATTCGTCGCCAAGACAGGCCCTGAACTGCTCGGCCTGCTGCGCTTTGGATACTTTTGGGACAACATCCCCTTCATGAACCTGCTTTTTGTAAGCGAATCCCAGCGCGGCAAAGGCATCGGCAGGCAACTGGTTCTCCACTGGGAAAACGCCATGCAAACCCAGGGCTTCGACCAGGTCTTTACCTCCACCCTGGCCGATGAAAGCGCCCAGCACTTTTACCGCAAACTCGGCTACCGCGATTGTGGCTCCCTTTTCCTGCCCGGCGAAGCCGTCGAAATCATCTTGCGCAAACCCCTCAAGAGCCAACCATGATCACCTGCACCAACTGCCGCCGCCCCTACCCCGATTCCGGCACGCCCTACAAATGCCCCAAATGCGGCGGAGTTTTTGATTGGATGTCCTGGCCCGAATTTGACCCCGCGCAGGTCGAGGCCTCCCAGCCCGGGCTTTGGCGCTACCGCCATGCCTTTGGCGGACTCGACCCCAGCCTGTCTCCCGTTTCATTGGGCGAAGGCCGCACCCCGCTGCTCTTCGCTGACGCGCTCGGACGCCGCATCGCCTTCAAATGCGAATACCTCAACCCGAGCGGCTCCTTCAAAGACCGCGGCATGTCCGTTTTGCTGACATTTCTCAAAAGCCGCGGCATAACCGCCGCCCTCGAAGACTCCTCCGGCAATGCCGGGGCCTCCTTCGCCGCCTACGCCGCCCGCGCCGGCATCGACGGTTCGGTTTTTATCCCGGCCTCGGCCTCCGGCCCCAAACTCGAACAAATCCGCGCCTACGGCGCGCAGATGTTCCCCATCGAAGGCTCGCGCTCCGATGTCACCCGCGCGCTTGAAAAAGCCGTCAGCCCGCCGTCTGGACTGGCGAAACTCCTGCCCCAAAACCTGCCCGCCTACGCCAGCCACGCCGCCATGCCGCACGTCCTGGTCGGCTATGCCACCGCCGCCTATGAAATCTATGAGCAACTTGGCGGCGCGCCGGGGGCTGTCCTCTGTCCCGTCGGCCAGGGCGGACTGTTCCTCGGCCTCTATCGCGGATTTTTAGCCCTGCACCGCGCCGGGCTGATCGACCGCATCCCGCGCATGGTCGGCGTTCAGGCCCGCGCCTGCGCCCCGATGTGGGTACTCTCCACCGCCGGTTCTGCCGCCCTCGGATTCGTCACCGAAGGCCCCACCGTCGCCGAGGGCATCCGCATCCGCTTGCCGCTGCGGGCCGGGGCCCTGCTCCAGATAACGGAAGCCGGCCACGGCGAGTTCGTCGTCATCGACGAGCCGGACATCCTGCCGGGGCGCGACCAACTGGCGAAACGGGGGTTATATGTAGAGCCAACGTCTGCAACGGTCTGGAATGCGCTGGAGCAAACCCTGCCCCGCCTGCCCGACCCGGTCGTAGCAGTTTTGACCGGTTCCGGGCTGAAGTACCAGCCAAAATAATCCAAAGACGCCCTGGCGGGCGTCTTTTTTTCTCAAGTCCTGAGCGGAGACGCACGTTCTTTGTGCGTCGTAGTCGAAGGACGGTTTCCGCCAGAATCGTCCTTCGACTACGTGTTTCGCTATCGTTTAGCACTCCGCCAGAACCGTCCTTCGACTGCGTGCTTCACTATCGTTCAGCACTCCGCTCAGGACTTGTGTTTTTTGAATACAGGAGAACTCACCTATGGAAAAAATCGTCATTACCGGCATGGGAACCGTCAACCCAATCGGCCAGGGCGTGCAAGAGACCTGGCAAAACGCCATTAACGGCGTCTCCGGCGTTGGGCCAATTACCCTGTTTGATACCGAAACCTGGCAGCATGAGTGGAATGTCAAAATTGCCTGCGAAGTCAAAAACTTCGACCCAACCCGTTACATGGACGCCAAAGAAGCCCGCCGCCGTGATCGCTTCGAGCAATTGGGCATTGCCGCCGCCAAAGAAGCCCTCGAAATGTCGGGGTTGCAGGTCACGCCCGAAAACGCCGGCCGGGTTGGGGTGGTCGTTTCTTCGGCCATTGGCGGCCTGAAATCGGTGCAGGATGCCATTTTTACCCTCAAAGACGAAGGCGCGCGCAAAGTCAGCCCTTTCTTAATTCCCATGCTCATGCCCAACGGCGCATCGGGCATGATTGGCATCGAATTTGGCTTGCAGGGGCCGTCTTTCTCGGTGGCCTCGGCCTGTGCCTCCGGCGCGGATGGCATCGGCACGGCCATGATGATGCTCCGGGCAGGCATGGCCGATGTTGTTTTGGCGGGCGCGGCAGAAGCCACCATCTGCGCCACCGGCGTCGGCGCATTTGACCGCATTGGCGCGATGAGCCGCCGCAACGACGATTATTCCATGACCCCCCAGCCTTTCGACAAAAACCGCGACGGCCTGGTAATGGGCGAGGGCGCCGCCGTACTGGTGCTCGAAACTGAAGCCCACGCCCGCGCCCGCCGCGCCAACATCCTGGCCGAAATGGCCGGCTACGCCGCTACTGCCGATGCCTTCCACGTTACCGCGCCCGATGAAAATGGCGCGGGCGGGGCCAAAGCCATTCGCCTGGCGCTGGCCTCGGCGCGGGTCAACCCGCAGCAGGTCGGCTACATCAACGCGCACGGCACGGCCACCCCGCTCAACGACGCCGCCGAGACCAAAGCCATCAAAACCGCCTTTGGTGATCTGGCTTACAGAATCCCGGTTTCCTCCACCAAATCGATGACCGGACACATGATGGGCGCCACTGGCGCGCTGGAAGCCATCTTCTGCGTCCAGGCCGTTCGCGAGGGCCTTTTGCCGCCCACCATCCACTACCAAACCCCCGACCCCGATTGCGACCTCGATTACATCCCCAACCAGGCCCGCGAGCAGCAGGTCGAAATCGCCATCAGCAACGCCTTTGGCTT
>DAOUML010000026.1:0-5435 GCA_034411635.1 Anaerolineales bacterium | reverse complement strand
GCCCGATCAATGCGGACGGTTTTCTCGGCCACCATTTGCGCGGCGATTTTTTCGATCAGTTCGCCTTCAGCGCCAGCGGCAATCGCCACCTGGCGGGCGTGCAAGGACATGTGTCCGCGTTGGATGCCTTCGGTTGCCAGGGCGCGCAGGGCGGCCAGGTTTTGGGCCAGCCCAACCGAGACGATGATTTCAGCCAGTTCAGAAGCGGTTTTGACGCCCATTAATTGGATCGCCGCTTTGGCCGCCGGGTGGACTTTGGTGGCCCCACCGATGATGCCGACCGCCATCGGCATTTCGAGCGTGCCAACCAGGTTGCCAGCGGAGTCTACCCCCCAGGTGCTCAGGCTGGTGTAACGGCCGGCACGGGCGGCATAGGCGTGCGCCCCGGCTTCGATGGCGCGCCAGTCGTTGCCGGTTGCCAGCACAACGGCATCGACACCGTTCATGATGCCCTTGTTGTGGGTGGCGGCGCGGTACGGGTCAACAGCGGCGAAGGCGTAGGCGGCGATGATGCCGTCGCGCACGGTTTCGCCGGAGTAGGACAAAATGCCATTTTGTCCTACGATTCCCAGTTCTTGCACCGGAATCATGCAGCGCGCCCGCGCCATGCGCCGGTCGGCCAGGTTGGAGAGAATCCGCAGGTGAACTTTGCCGCCGGTGATTTCTTCCACGCGCGGGGCCAGTCGCTCGCAGGCCGTGTTGACGGCGTTGGCACCCATCGCGTCGCGCACGTCATAGATGAGGTGAATCACCAGGAATGGGCCGATGGGCGAATCTTCGAATACGCGAACCTCGAGGTCTCTTGCGCCGCCGCCGAATTTTTTCAGAATCGGGTCAATGGTATCGGCTTCGGCCAGCAGTTCGGTTTTGTGTTCGTAAATCTTGAATTTGGCTTCTTCCAGATTCACCAGATTAATCACTTGCATTTGTCCAATCATCAGCGGCTCGCTGGTGGTCGCCTGGAATCCACCGCCGGCGCGGGCCAGTTTTGCCATGAAGGAGGCCCCGGCTACCACCGATGGCTCCTCAACTGCCATCGGGACAAGCACCTCGCGTCCATTAACGAGGAAGTTCAGCCCCAGGCCAAGCGGCAGGCTGTGGGTGCCGATGACGTTCTCGATCATCGGGTCGGCGCTTTCAGGGGAGAGGCCGCCGGTGGTCCAGGGAGCAAGCGTCTCGTGAGTCTGATTCGCGGCCTCGGCGGCCCGGGCGCGGCGTTCGGCCAGGGAAAGGTTGTAAAAGCCAGGGATACGGGAAGAGGTCATGTTTATCCTTTGTTGTCTGTGTCATTGCGAGGGTCGAGGAGGACGCCGTTCTGTGGCGTCCGTATCGAGACCCGAAGCAATCTCCTTTCGCCAGAAAAGCCCGTTTAATCGGCATTTCTGACACTCTTGGAGATTGCTTCGACGGGAAAACACCGTCTCGCAATGACATCAAATTCGTGACTTGCTGAATTGTACTTTACGCTTATTCTATGCGCTTCGTCTGGCAAAATCTATCAATTTGCTGTCTTGCTGATGTTCTGGCAGGGCGGAAGAGCGCGCCTGGGTCTTGCAGATTTGAAATGTCAATTGCGCCAGAGCAAACTTGTCCAAATCGGACGGGTAGGGTAGAATATTTTCACAAGGAGAGAGACATGCTTCTAACGCGACAGCAATTGGAGGAGCGTTTAATTGCGTTGCATCAGGCCAGCCTGACGCTGGTTGATGATATTTCGATAGAATCTTTGCTTGAACGCATTGCCTCGGTGGCTTGCGAACAGGCCGATGCCCGTTATGCCGCCCTGGGGGTTTTGGACGATTCCGGCAGGCTCAAGCGATTTATCTCCGTAGGAATGAACGATGACCAGATCCGACGCATTCCGCACCCGCCGATGGGACGCGGCCTGCTCGGCGCGTTGATGAATACCGACGAAACCCTGCGCCTTTCAGAGATTGCACAGGACCCACGCAGCATCGGATTCCCGCAAAATCATCCGCACATGCGCTCGTTTCTGGGCGTTCCAATTCGCTATGGCGAAAAGCAACTCGGCCAAATTTACCTCACCGAAAAACTGGACGCGCCCGAATTCACCCGCGACGATGAGTTTATTATCCAAATGCTTGCCGCTTATGCCGCGGTTGCCCTTCACAACGCCCGCATGTATGATGACCTGCGCGAGCGTGATCGCGCCCTGACCCGCCGCAACCAGGATTTGGCCCTGCTCAACAACATCGCCGAAACCCTGACCTCCTCGCTCAACCTGGACGACATTCTCAACCAAACCCTGGCCCAGGTGATGGAATACCTCAAAGTGGAAGCCGGAGAAATCTTCCTGCTCGAAGCAGATAAACAAACCCTGCGCATGGTACTGCATCGTGGGCAAGCCGCCGAAGCCTTTTGGATTCGCAACCGCATGAAAGTTGGCGAAGGCATCGTTGGCCTGGTGGCCCAAAACGGCGAACCCATCACCAGCCATGATCTGGCGCGTGACGCCCGTTACGTTCGCCCGGCTGTCATTCAGGCTGGCTTCCGCCAATTGACCTGCATCCCGCTCACCTCGGGGGGTAACACCATCGGCGTCTTAAGCGCCATCACGCGCAGCAACCTGCCCATCGACGACCATGACGTACAACTGGTCACCGCCGTCGGCAACTGGGCCGGCCTGGCAATAGAAAACGCCCGCCTGCACGATGACGCCCGCCGCCTGGCCGTGCTCGAAGAACGCGACCGCATCGGCATGGACCTGCACGATGGCATCATCCAGTCCATTTATGGCGTTGGCCTGGTACTGGAACACGCCCGCCTTCTGGCCGATGAAGACCCCAAACAAGCCGCCGAGCGCATTCAGCATGCCATCGGCAACCTCAACCACACCATCCGCGATATTCGCACCTACATCCTTGATCTGCGCCCGCGTCAACTGGGCGACGAAAACCTGATGGACGGCCTGCGCCGCCTCGCGCTTGAATTTCGCGCCAACACCCTTGCCGAAGCCAACCTGAGCGGCAACCCTGAAGACCTGATTTCCCTGCCCAAGCCCCATTCGCTCGCCCTTTTCCATATTTGCCAGGAAGCCCTCGCCAACGCTGCCAAACATGCCGCTGCCAAAAAAATCGAGGTCAGCGTCTGGAAAACCCCAGAGCGAGTTATGCTCGAAGTGCGCGATAATGGCAAAGGCTTCGACATGCAAAAAATGAACCTGAGCCTTGGGCATGGCCTCTCAAATATGCACACCCGCGCCCATCAGGTGGGCGGCGATGTTGAAATCTGTTCGGTGGTAGACGAAGGCACATCTGTTCTGGTTTGGGTGCCAAACGGCAAATCCCATTAACCCACTGTTAACATCCAACTTATCCCAAACGAATGCTTTATTTCGACGTTTCACAGGCGGTCAAACAAATTGCTTTGGCCGCTAAATTTTTTAACGTATATCTCGAAAAAATGCTCAAATTTTCGCCACCGACCCCATATATGGGGGGTGTTTCATGAGTCTCACTGCTAGTGGCTGAAACCTTTGTTCTAGTTAAGGCCAGATTCGCCCTCCAAAACTGCAACTTTCTTTAAGGTTGACCAACCTTAAAAAAAACAATTCTTTTAAGGTTGCGTAGGTTTGACGTGTGGCAAACTCGCCCTTCTTCTGCTAGAATGTGGGCAGTCAAGAGCGGCGACTCCCACTTGCCCAACCGACTCCCTGAGAAACACCGGCGTACAAGAACAAAACCCCTGCGCCCTCTGCGAAACAAGCAGAGGGTTCAGTTCCCCATACCTTATTGACAGGAGCAATACATGAACACAGAGCAAGCCTGGCAATCCGTGCTCGGACAACTTCAAATGGACATGCCGCGCGCCTCCTTTGATACCTGGGTGCGCGATACCCAAATCCTGCAAATCGAGCAGGGCCTCGTTACCGTTGGCGTGCGCAACGCCTACGCCCGTGACTGGCTGGAAAACCGCCTGCAAAACACTGCCGCCAACTTGCTCTCCAATCTCTTAAACCGCCCGCTCGACGTTGAATTTGTCGTCAGCAACGGGCGCGATACCCGCCCCCAGGCCGATTCCGTTCAAGAAGCGGGCGCGGAATCAGACTCCCCCGAACCTGCTCCCGTTTTCCAGCGCCATGCCACGCTCAATCCGCGTTACACCTTTGAAACCTTCGTGGTGGGCGCCAACAACCGCCTGGCCCACGCCGCCGCCCTGGCCGTAGCCGAAAAACCCGCCCGCGCCTACAATCCCCTCTTTCTCTACGGCGGAGTCGGCCTCGGCAAAACCCACCTGCTGCACGCCATCGGCAACGCCTGCCATGCGCGCGGCTTGCGTGTCTTATACGTCTCTTCCGAAGAGTTCACCAACGACCTCATCCAATCCATCCGCACCCACACCACCCCCTCCTTCCGCGAAAAATACCGCTCGATAGACGTTCTGCTCATCGACGACATCCAATTCATCGCCGGCAAAGAATCAACCCAGGAAGAATTCTTCCACACCTTCAACACCCTGCACGGGCAAGATAAACAAATCATCGTCTCCTCCGACCGACCGCCGCGCGCCATGGTCACCCTCGAAGACCGCCTGCGCTCGCGCTTCGAATGGGGCCTCACCGCCGACGTGCAAGCCCCCGATCTCGAAACCCGCACCGCCATCCTGCGTTACAAAGCCGAAAAAATGGCCCGCCAGGTTCCAGACGACGTGCTGGATCTGGTCGCCCGCCGGGTGCAATCCAACATCCGCGAACTGGAAGGCGCGCTCAACCGCATTGTGGCTTATTCTGAACTGAGCGGCACCTCCCTGACAGTTAAACTCGCCGAAACCGCCCTCATCGACCTGCTGCCCCAAAGCCGCAATATCCAACCCTCCAAAGTAATCGAATTGGTGGCCCGCACCTGGAACACCTCGGTCGATGATTTGCTCGGGCGTGGCCGCTCGCAAAAAGTGGCCGAACCGCGCCAGGTCGCCATGTACCTCCTGCGCCAGGAAACCGACGCCTCCCTGCCCCAAATCGGCGAAGTGCTGGGCGGGCGCGACCACACCACCGTCATGTACGCCATTGAAAAAATCAGCGATGTCATTGAGCGCGACGACCGTATGCGCAACCGCGTCAAACAAATCCGCGATCAACTATACGGTCAGGCTGCAATCGTCTAACCCGCCTATCAAAGTAAACAATATCAAAGGCCTGCCTGGATTTCCCCGGCGGGCTTTTTTCTCTCTCTTTAGGTAGTGCCGTCTTTGCGCAGCACTTCGTAGGCGGCGAATCGCAGGCTGCGAAGTGCTGCGCAAAGCCCGCGTTACAGGAGCCATATTCAGAATTGCTGTCAATTTGTAATTGCCTACGAACTGATATTCGTACGGCGACATTTATGTCGCCTGAAAGCAAATTCTCACTGTCTTACTCCTAAACACGACTTGAAAGTCGCGCTACGGTAGGCAGTTACTATGCAAGAGAAATTTTCACC